>NZ_VTLB01000002.1:323407-646814 GCF_020514235.1 Synechococcus sp. MU1617 | reverse complement strand
TGTGGCTCTGCAGGCTCCTGCCATCGGTTGATCTGGAATCAACCTGTTCCTTCTGGAACAGCCAAAACGATTCAGATCAACTGAATCGGAAAGCCCCCTCCTCGGAGGGGGCTTTTTGTTGGGCTTGCTCTTCCTATCGTTCCAATCTCTTCACAGAGGACTTCTCGATCTGGCATGGAGAACAACGCCAGAGAACTCATCGCCCAGCAGGCTGAAACAGCCATCGCCAATCAACAGTGGAGTCGTCTGCGCTTCATCGGCAATCGTTTTGAACGAGCGGGCTGCTACAGGGATTGCTGGTTGGCGCTGACGCAGGCATCGGAAGCAACCACCCATCACCAACTGCCGATTTGGCCAGGCCCAGATGTGAACTGCGGCGGCGTTCTTGTACTGCCCACCACAAGGGATCTGGGAGACGAGTTGAGGATCCTCAGATTTGTCGGAGATCTCAAGGCACACGTCGATCAGGTCGTCGTCTTGAGCGATCCACGGCTCCACCCACTGCTCAAAAGAAGCTTCCCTGGTGTGGTCTGCTGCGATCCATCGGAAATCCCAGACTCGGAAATCCCAGACAATGCCGAGCTCTCTCACATGGCAGCCCAAGAGCGTTTGGCCTATTGGTTTGGATCCGATCAACAACAGCTGCAGGACGCCTTCCGCCCACTAACAGCACCCATCACCTCAAGGCAGAGCCCCAAGGGCATCGGCATCAGCTGGTTTTCCAAATCCAGAAACAAGACCTTGCCTGCCGTCGAAGACTGGGCATCAGCGCTTAAGAACATCCGCCAACCACTGCAGTCCCTGCAATATCTAGAAAAACCAGCACGCATCCGAGCATTGCGGGAGTTGAGCGGTCAACGCATTCGCTCCTCACAACCCATCGACCAGATGCTCGATCTGGATGGGTTTGCCAGACAAGTCGCGGGAGTTCGTGGAGTGCTCACCATCAGCAACACCACCGCACATCTGGCGGGGGCCTTAGGCATTCCCTGCGTTGTGATTCTCGACAATGGCTCGATCACCAACTGGCCCGATCAGGGTGAAACAACCCCGCTCTATCCCTCAACACGACTGATCCGCCGCGGCAGCGATGACTGGGCCACAACCCTGCGCCGAGGCTGGCGCACACTGAGAGCCTTGATCCCACCCCAGTAGGGAATCAGCATGCAAAGCTCCTCGATCAAAAGAGCCGGCACAGCGTGAGCAGCCCAAAGGCGAAGCGGAAACAACGCAGCCCCATCCAACGCGTGATCCGCTGGGGTCCATGGCACTACCGCTTCTGGCGTGAGGTCGCACGCTGGTGCTACGAGCAATCGCTGCACAACCCTGCGGTCGTTCCAGCGGACGTCGGCTTCCCGGCCCATCGGGAACTGTTGGAGTCGTACCAGCAGATCCGCCAGGAAACCCTGGAAGTAGCCCTCTCGGGGCGCTTGCCCGCTAACCACGAAATCATGCAGCAACAGCGCACGCTGTATGAATTCGATCGCAAGATCTGGGGGATGCTGCCCTTGAGGGGCTATGGCTACAACTACCCCGCCAATCAGGCGCTGATCCCTTCGTTGCGGAGCTTTCTGCAGCATCACCCCGATGTGGTTTCCGCTGCCGTGAGCCTTTTCCCCCCTGGCAAGGTTCTACGGCCCCATAAAGGCCCGTTCAAAGGGGTGTGGAGATATCACCTGCCGTTGTATGTGGAGGATTTTGGAGAGGGGCGCAGTTCCTGCGAACTGACGATTGATGGGCAGAGCTACTACTTGCAGGAAGGTGAAGGATTTCTCTGGGACGACACCTTCATGCACTCCGCCATCAATCGCTCCAGCCAGCCCAGGGTGGTGTTGCTGTTCGACGTCTTTCGCAAGGACCAGCCGTTTTGGCTGATCGGCATGAGCTGGATCTTCCTGTGGGTGGCTCAGATCTGGCAGCACGTGCAGGACATGCGCCAGCGTGCGGGTCTGCAGTGACTCAGGTACAAACCCTGATCGAGCAACTCGGCTTGATGCCCCATCCGGAGGGGGGCTGGTACCGCGAGTTGCATCGGAGCCCAGACCGGGTTCAACGCCACGACGGTGCCGAGCGTTCTGCATTGACGGCGATTCTTTTTTTGCTGCCCGCCGATGCCGTCAGTTGCTGGCATCGAGTGATCGGTGCTGACGAAGCCTGGACGCACATTGATGGGGCAACGCTGGAGCTCTTTCAGTGCCAAGCCGACGGCACAGGGCTGCAACGTGATGCTTTGGATGCATCCAACCCCGTCAAGGTGGTTCCCGCCAACGCCTGGCAGGCGGCAAGGAGTCTGGGTGCTTACTCCCTAGTGAGCTGTTGTGTGGGGACTGGGTTTGACTTCTGTGATTTCGAGATGGCCCGGCAGCAACCCACGACAGAACGCCCGAAATTGCCCCATCCGGAGTTGATCTGAACCGATGGCTTCGTAGCCTCACCACATCGATCAATGGCCATGGGCAGCAGCTTCGGCGACCTCTTCCGGATCAGCACCTTCGGTGAATCCCACGGGGGAGGGGTGGGTGTGATTGTTGAGGGCTGTCCACCACGGCTCAACCTCAGCGTCGAGTCGATTCAGGCCGAACTGGATCGACGCAAGCCAGGCCAAAGCCACATCACCACCCCGCGCAAGGAAGCGGACCAGGTGGAAATTCTCAGTGGCCTGCTGGATGGCGAAACCACGCTTGGCACCCCGATCGCCATGGTCGTGCGGAACAAGGACCAACGACCCGGGGATTACAAGGATATGGCGGTCGCCTTCCGGCCATCCCATGCCGATGCCACTTACCAGGCGAAATATGGAATCCAGGCACGCAGCGGTGGGGGACGTGCATCAGCGCGGGAAACCATCGGCCGTGTTGCTGCAGGTGCGATCGCCAAGCAGCTGCTGAAACAAGCAGCAGGAACTGAAATCCTGGCCTGGGTGAAGCGGATCCACACCATCGAAGCCTCCGGCATCGACCCGCAGCGAGTTCAGCTGAACGATGTGGAGGCCAACATCGTTCGGTGTCCTGAGCCAGCGATCGCCGAGCGGATGATTGAGCGCATCGAAGCCATTGGCCGTGAGGGTGATTCCTGCGGAGGGGTTATCGAATGCGTGGTGCGCCATCCCTCGATTGGTCTGGGCATGCCGGTGTTCGACAAACTCGAAGCCGACCTCGCCAAAGCTGTGATGTCGTTACCGGCCACCAAGGGATTTGAAATTGGTTCCGGTTTCGATGGAACGCTGTTGAAGGGCAGCGAGCACAACGATGCCTTTCTGCCGAGCGACGATGGTCGGCTGAAGACCGCCACCAACAACTCGGGTGGCATCCAGGGAGGGATCAGCAATGGTGAGACGATTGTGATCCGGGTGGCCTTCAAGCCAACGGCCACGATCCGCAAAGAGCAGCAGACCATCGATTCCGATGGCAAGGCAACCACACTCGCGGGGAAAGGACGACATGACCCATGCGTTCTGCCTCGGGCCGTGCCGATGGTTGAGGCGATGGTGGCACTCGTTTTGGCTGATCACCTGCTGAGGCAGCAGGGGCAATGCAGCCTTTGGTGAGCACCACCCTCAAGTCAGATCAAACGGAACCCACCGCTGAACTGGCGTTGGAGCTCAACGCCGCTGCGGCCGATTTCGTCTTTGCCGCGCTGCGGGTCCGGGTGCGGCGAGCGGGCTTTTTGCTGGCCTGAGCCTTGGCTGAGGCTGGTTTCTTGGCAGCCATCGTTTTCTTCACTGTCCGGCGCGCACGACCGGTCGCCCCGCGGCTGCGATGACTCAACACCAGGGCCCACTCCTCGTCACTGAGGGTGGATGGCTTGCTGCCATGGGCATAGGACAGCTTGGCCGCCTTCTCGATGTCCTTGATCAGATTCGTCCAGGACGTGGCAAAACGCTTGTCGGACTGCGATTTCGCGCCGCTTTCCACCAGGGTCTCCACAACCCCTGCAGCCGAAACCTTCTTGCGCCGGCGATTGAAAATCTCTTTCTGAAGCTGAGCGATCAGGGCATCGGCCTTGTCGCTGAGCTTGATCGTGAGCTGCGACATGACGCAGTTAGATAGCTATCTCATCTGTAGCATCTTGGACGCACGTCGACCAGTTGTTGGCATCAGCACTGGCTTGTCGATTGATGCAACCAGTCGAGAAGTGCCTGGAAGGCAGGCGGCGAACCCACCACCCTGCGGCCCAAAGCCACAGCGCCATGCCCAGCCTCCAGCCATACAGGGAGATCGCCCACCTCGAGACCTCCAGCGGCAATCACAAAGGGCAGGGGGCCGAGGGGCGCCTGCAAGCGCCCCCAATACCCAGGCCCAAGGTTGACGGCAGGAAACAGCTTGACGACACGACAGCCAAACTGCATGGCTTGATGCACCTCCGTGGGGCTGAAGACCCCAGGCACCAGCAAGACCCCAAGCTCTCGGGCCTGCTCCACAAGCTCCGGGCACCAGAGAGGCGCCATCGCATAGCTGAGGTCAAGCCGAGATAGGTCGTTGAGCGCCTTGGTGACCATCACCGAGGCCGCTCCCAGATTCAATTCAGGGCAATGGTCCTGCACCCGCTGCATGAACCCCATCCAGCCTGGCTGGTCAAGCCAGGCCACCTCGAGATGTCGCAGTCCTGCAGCATGAAGCTGCTGCACTTGCCCCAACAAGCCAGATCCCGAACCTGACGCCACAAGGTCGTCAGGCTCAGGCCGAATCACCAATAAAAGAGGCTGATGCTGCAGGGATGCCACCAAGAGCTCCTGCCGCACCAGCCAAGGGCTGGAAGACGAATTGAAATCAGACGTATTCGGCGACCCGGACGTCACGTTTGATCAGCAGCTCCTGAAGCTCTTCAGCATCAACAGTCTCCTGCTCAACGAGCATTTCAGCCAATTCATCCAGAACGGCTCGGTTGTCGGCAAGAACCTTGGTGGCGCGCTTGTAGGCCACATCCACCAGCTCAGACACCTCTTTGTCGATCATCGCGGCGGTTTCCTCAGAAAAGTCACGCTCCGCAGCGATGTCGCGTCCAAGGAACATGCCACCTTGCGCACGCCCAAGAGCAACGGGACCCAGTTCGTCGCTCATTCCGAAGCGGGTGATCATCTGACGCGCCGTTGAAGCAACCTGCTGAAGGTCGTTGGAGGCACCAGTGGTGACCTCGTCTTCGCCGTAGACAATCTCTTCAGCCACCCGGCCACCAAGGGCAACGGCCATTTGGTTCTGGAGGTAGGCCCGTGAATAAAGGCCCGATTCCATCCGCTCTTCACTGGGGGTGAAGAAGGTCAGACCGCCAGCGTTACCGCGGGGAATGATGGAGATCTTCTGAACCGGGTCGTAATCCGGCATCAGAGCACCCACGAGGGCATGACCAGCCTCGTGATAAGCAACCAGGCGGGCGCGACGCTCGCTCATCACGCGGTCCTTCTTCTCAGGACCCGCCATCACCCGTTCAATGGCATCACTGATCTCGTCGTTGCTCACTTCAGTGAGTTCGCGACGGGCCGCAAGGATGGCGGCTTCGTTGAGAAGGTTGGCCAAATCAGCGCCGGTGTAACCCGGTGTCCGACGGGCAACCTTGTCGAGATCGACGTCCTTGGCGAGGGTCTTGCCGCGGGCGTGGACTCCGAGAATCTGTAGACGTCCGGAATAGTCAGGGCGATCAACAGTGACTTGACGATCGAAGCGACCTGGGCGCATCAGAGCGGCATCAAGCACGTCCGGGCGGTTGGTGGCCGCCACAATGATGATGCCGGTGTTGCCCTCGAAACCATCCATCTCCGTCAGGAGCTGGTTCAGCGTTTGCTCGCGCTCGTCGTTACCACCGCCAAGGCCTGCTCCACGCTGACGACCAACGGCGTCAATTTCATCGATGAAGACGATGCAGGGAGCGTTTTTCTTGGCTTGCTCGAACAGGTCACGAACACGGCTGGCGCCAACGCCAACGAACATCTCGACGAATTCTGAGCCAGAGATCGAGAAGAAGGGAACACCTGCTTCACCAGCCACGGCCTTAGCCAGAAGGGTTTTACCGGTGCCGGGAGGTCCCACAAGCAGAACGCCTTTGGGGATCTTGGCACCGACGGCCGTGAAGCGATCAGGATTCTTGAGGAAGTCGACCACCTCGGTCAACTCAAGTTTTGCTCCCTCAATGCCGGCCACATCTGTGAAAGTCACCTGAGTGGAGGGCTCCATCTGAACCCGAGCCTTGCTCTTGCCGAACTGCATGGCGGGGTTTCCGCCGCCGCCGCCTTGGGCACGCCGGAAGAGGAAGAACAGTCCGCCCAACAGAAGGATTGGGAAGATCAGGCTTCCGGCAGCCTGCTGCCAGCCAGGGGTCTGACGGGAGGGCTGCACAGCGATATCGACGCTGTGTTCGGTCAGCAAACCGAGCAGCTCACGATCGGGAGCCAGGTTGACCTGGGCACGACGGCCGTCGTTTTCAACCACCTGAGCGGTGCCCTGATCCGGAGAAATCAGCACACGGCTGATTTGGTCATCCTTCACCGCCTCAACGAACTCGCTGTAGCGGATGGTGTTCACCTGGGGCTGGCTACCACCGCCGCCACCAATGAACGCTGGTGCAATCACAACGATCGCCAAGACCAAAAGGGCCCCGAGACCGATATTTCGCCAACGCTTGTTCACAGGTCGCCTCGTAGATGAAGGAATGTTAAACCGGTTCTCAGCCTTCAGGAGGCGCGGAGCACCTCAACCACGCTTTTGAAGGCGAACCATTCGGGAATCTCCTCACCACCGCGAAGCATCTTGCGGAACTGAGTGCCGCTGAGTTTCTTCACGTGCAGGCCACGGGCTTCGGCATGCTCCGCCGTCACATAGCCCTCTTCCTGGGTGTAAACGAGGTTCAGGGAAGGAACCGTCTCCATCGTGAGCTCGGGAGCGCACTCCTTAGCGAAGTTCTGCGCGTCGTAAGGGCCGTAGAAGTCATCACCGGTCAGAGACGATTTGCAGCCGGCCATATCGCGGCCGATGATGAAGTGGGTGCATCCGTAGTTGCGGCGGATGATCATGTGCTGGAGAGCTTCACGCGGGCCTGCCATGTGCATGGCGTAGGGCAGGTAGGCCCAGCGAATGCTGTCGTTGTTCACTTCGGCCGCCAGACGCTCATAGGTCTGGAAGCGAACAGCACCAGGGATGTCGTCCTGCTGGGTGGGACCACAGGTGGGATGGACGAGCACCACGGCCTTATCACTCACGTTCTGTGCATGCAGGGCACGGGTGAACAGTTCGTAGTGAGCGCGGTGAATGGGGTTGCGGCACTGGAACGCCACCACGTCCTCGCCTTCGGGCAGGCCAGCACGCACCTCAGCCGGGGTCTTGCAGGGGAACACCCGCTCGGGCAGAGCAAGACCCTTGAGGCTTCCACCCAAGTAGAAGCACTTGCGCTCCATAGTGATCATCCGAACCGCAGGGTGCTCGATGGAGGTGGTGCCGTAGCAGCCCTTGGCTTCAGCCACTTTGTTGGGTTCCCACTTGTCCTCCACCTCGAGGACCGCCAGATCCTGGCCCTTGTAAGTGAGCAGCAGCTTGTCACCCACCACAACGTCATCGCGGTCGGTGTCCATCACGATCGGCAGACCGAACAGCTGGCCCGCAGCCAGACGATGACCACTGACCACAGCGTCGTAGTCCTCCTGGTGCATGAAGCCACGCAGAGGAGAGAAGCCACCAACGCAAAGCAGCTCCACATCACAGGCGTTGCGATCGGAACACTCGATCGTTTTGGTCGCGGTGGCTTTCACAGCGGCACGATCCGCCTCGGCCACCATCAGATCGACCAGCGTTCCGCCGTAGGGAGCAATCACACCGGATCGCTGGGCGGGAGCGGAAGCACTGGCGGTCATGACTTCAGGGAAAGATCGGGCGATTCTCCCAGATCGCCGGAGGATTGCAATGCGCCACAAAAAAGGGGGCCTGAGCCCCCTTGCAACCTGTTGTGATGAGCCTGATCAGGCCTCTTCAAGGCGGCCGTAGAGATCACCAGTGATCTTGATGTCGACCACTTCACGACCACCCATGTCGGAGTCGGAGGGTTGGATAGCGCTGAACACACCAGCGAATTCACCGGTTTCAGGATCCACCTTGGTGATGGAGAGACTCATGGTTCCCACTCCATCGATGTAGCGCTTGTTGTTGTCCTTCTCGAGTTGCTCGTCATCACCGCCGTGTGCCACAAGGCCTTGGGCGTACTGAACACCGGTGGTCAGAGCCCGTCCCTTGGGATCGATGAAGTTGCTAGTGCGGTAGCTGGGGGTGCGATAGGTGCCTTCAAAATCAGTGCTGGTGGTCAACGCCGAGCCATCAGCAGTTGCATTGAGAGACTTGCTGGAGAAGGTGAAGGGGAACTCCTCGCCACCGGGCACCAAAACGGTGATCGGCTGGAAGTCGATGCCGCCTTTCTCCTGGAATTGCAATCCAGATTCCGTCACCTTCAGATCCCCAAAAACTGAATCAAGGCTGGAGGTGTAACGGGTCAGGATCTTGCCCTCAACAAACTCAGCCTGCTGACGAATGTTCTTGGGCTCCTCCTTCGCATAAACCTGAACGGGGTGCATGCAGATCTCACGCAGCTCGTAGCTGCCACCGGCCGTCAAAGGAATCGAGCCACGAGCTGAGTCCCCAATCGTGGGGCAATCGTTGGCTTTGCCGGTGTTGTGGATGTCGTCGTAGGTGACATTGGATCCACCACGCTGAACGGCTTCACTGTCGCCACTACAGGCCGTGGTGAAGAACGCGAGGCAGAGCGCCAGCACGACGGCCAGCAGAGGACGAATGCGCATGGAAGGAGCCAATCGGCTGAACGCTAATGGGGACGGAATGCCGTCAGATCCGGATCCTACAGGGCGAAAAATGACGTCAGGGCTAGCCTTTTGCAGCTCTCAACAACTTGTCGAAAGCGCGTGACATCCAACGATCCCGATTCGACCCAGGCCCGGATGGCTCCGGCACTGGCCGCCCTGGGCGAGATAGCAGAGGAGTTGAGGGGAAATCCAGAAGCACTCCTCACCCTGCTGCGTGAGCTTGAAGCCCTGCATCGGCACGTTCAGGACGGTCCGTTCCGCCAAAGCCTTCCTGAAAACCGCCAGAAATTGTTCACACTTCTGCAAGGGATGGAGAAAAACGGCGGTTGGCCCTACATCCCCAGGCTTCAGCTGCGCACATTCATCGACCTGCTCGGTCAGGACTCCATCGACGCCGCGGCCTGATCCCGAACCTTCATCAGAGCATCAAGCAACTGATGGGCCAAGGAGAGCTTTGCAGTCACAGGCAGCTCCAGTCTCCAACCGTCTCCCAGCAACCAGCCCCCATTGGGTTGGTTCCCAAAGCCCTGACCGTCACGGTCCACGGGATTCACCATCATCAGATCGCAGCCCTTCGACAGCCGCTTGCTTTCAGCCCGCTCCAGCAAATGGGCGTCACTGCCTGTGAGCGCTGAGAAGCCAAGAACCAACTGTCCAGGACGGCGTTGGCGGGTCAGGTTCGACAGCAGGTCAGGCACCTCGGCCCAACCGGAGGTCAGAGCCTGCTGCAGCTCCAGCTTGGCCAGTTTGCCTGGAAGATCAGCATCCCTCCGCAGGTCAGCGACGGCAGCAGCCATCACGAGCACATCCGATCGGGGCTGAGCCAACTCCAGAGCCGAACCAAGTTCAGCGGCATTTTCCACCGCAGTGCACTGCAGGCCCTCAAGCCAAGCGTCGGGGAGATCCAATGGACCATGCACCAAATGAACGGTGGCACCCCGGAAGCGTGCCGCCTGCGCCAGCAGCACCCCCATTCGACCGCTGCTGCGGTTGCTCAGGAAACGGGCCGGATCAATGGACTCTTGGGTCGGTCCAGCCGAAACAAGAACAGACATCCCCGACCAATCAAGGGTCACGTCGAGAGTGCCCAAGCCGCGGCTGAACACAGACGCAGCCGCCAACTCAATCAACAGCGGATCGGCCATACGCCCATCGCCGACGCGATCGCAGGCCAACAGACCGGACGCCGGCAACAGGGGGACCACCCCAGGAAAGGATTGGATCTGCAGCCAGTTGCGTTGCACCGCAGGGTGGCGCCACATGGCCGTGTTCATCGCCGGAGCCGCAATGACCGGAGCTTCCGTTGCCAAAAGAACGCTGGCGAGCAGCCCGTCCGCTGAACCCTGGCTCCAGCGGGCCAGGCTGCTGGCACTTAGGGGCGCGACGATGGTCAACTCCGCCCACTCCGCCAACTCGATGT
Source organism: Synechococcus sp. MU1617 (assembly GCF_020514235.1). Taxonomy (NCBI): domain Bacteria; kingdom Bacillati; phylum Cyanobacteriota; class Cyanophyceae; order Synechococcales; family Synechococcaceae; genus Synechococcus; species Synechococcus sp. MU1617. The sequence goes on along the minus strand of NZ_VTLB01000002.1, from coordinate 636,600 downwards.
GCAGCGGCCTCGACGCAGCCGGGTTCCACTGGTCTGCTTCGAGGTAACAGCGATGACGACTGAGGCTGGCAAGCGCGACGGGGCTCACCAAGGCAGCACCACTTGTGGTCACGAGACAGCGCACCTCAGCGCCGGCCTTGATCAGCGCACTGACGAGCAAAGGCGTCTTAACAGCAGCAATGCTGCCGCTGACGGCCACCAGCACACGCCGCCCGCGAAGTGGCGACCCCTGCTCAGTCTTCATCAAAAGGTTCTTGGTCCACCAAATGGTGGTAAGGAAGGATCAGCTCAGGCCTGTGGATGGCCAGCGCCCGAAGCAGGTGCCAATCCGAAAGGCTGTCGAAAGGAGAGGGGTAGTCGTCCTCTTCGAGACGGCGGGCGAGCTCAGCCGTCGACGCCTCGTCAAAAGCCTCCAGCCGTTCCTGCGTGAGCATCGAGCCGTCCTCAGACGCCATTGCTTGCAGTTTGACGCAGGCCGTGCCGGCTAGCGTTGACTCACCGGGGAATTAGCTCAGTTGGTAGAGCGCTGCGATCGCACCGCAGAGGTCAGGGGTTCGAATCCCCTATTCTCCACTGCGATTTTGCGTCGTCGCCTGCCACTGATTGGCTTATTTGCCCTTGTGGTGTTCAGCACCGTGGCACGACCATCAGCCCTGCTCACCTTCACGTTGCTCGCTGCAGCCGGTGCGATAAGTCGCGCACCATCACGCCGCACCTGACCCACCATGAGGTAAAAGGGGGTTATTGAACTCCCCCGTAGCCGATGTCGCAATCGAAGCGCGAGCAGGTCGTGAGCCACCTGCGCTACATCCGCCAAGAGCTGCGTGAGATGCACCAGGGAGTGATGGAAGACGGCCTTCTTCCCGAAGCAGGCGAAGTTCGGGGAGTGATGGCACAAATGGAAGCGCTGCTGGAGCTCCTCGAAGGCAAAGCGTCCAGAAAGGCGAAAGCTGAGTCCAAATAACTTTCGGCGCAAGCCGTTGTCAAAGCCCACAACTCTGGCTTTGCTTCGCCAATCCCCATCACCTGGCCCGGGCTTGCCCCGGGTTTTTTATTGAAATCTCCTATCCGTAGTGTCTGATGCCTGCAGATTGTCCAGGGGTGGTGTAAACAGGTGATGGCAGGGGCATGGCCGGGTGATGGGGATCACTGGTTTCGACCCTGCCTCTTCCCCCTGAAACCTGTGCCGTGCGACGGCTTCAATCCACCCGGCTGCAAACCAACGTTGGCGCAGCACTTGAAAGGCTGGATCACTGGGCACGCAATCCCTGGCGACGATTGTCCTTACTGGCCCTTGCCGGCCTAATTGGCTTTTTGATCGGTAGCGCCATCACATCAGTCTCAGGCGTTCTCGCGCAGATGGACCCCGTCGCTGCCCTGCTGGTGGTGCTTGGCACTGAATTCACGATTCGGCGACGACGCAGTTCCGAACCATCCCTGAAGTTGCCCCAACAACTGTTGGATCTTGGTCGCATCGGCTTTCTCTATGGCCTCTTTCTCGAAGGGTTCAAGCTGATCTGAAGCAGAACCGTTCAAAACAGCCAACCAAGAATGCAATCCATACCCTTCGGAAAGAATCTGGTGGGCTGCAGATGGCAAGCAACCATTACTTTCTGGAGCTTGAACCGCCAGCGGAGCGGTTGCGTCATGCGCCGCATGTGGTCATCGTTGGCGGCGGCTTTGCAGGGGTGCATGCCTGCAAGGCCCTGGCCAAGGCCGATGTGCGCATCACCCTGATTGACAAGCGCAACTTCAACCTGTTCCAGCCCCTGCTTTATCAGGTGGCCACTGGTTTGGTCTCAAGGAGTGATGTGGCCACGCCTCTGCGCGAACTGGTGGGCAAACAAAAGAACGTGCAGGTGCTGCTGGGGGAGGTCACCACGGTGAACCCCGAGGGCAAACAGATCGTCTTCAATGGCAAGGCCTACAGCTACGACCATCTGGTCCTGGCAACAGGATCGGGGAGCACCTATTTCGGCCACGAAGACTGGCGGACCTTTGCGCCCCCGATGAAAATCCTCGAGCACGCCGAGGAAATACGCCGCCGTCTGCTGATGGCGATGGAGCAGGCAGAGCAGACGCCCAACCCCGAGGCACGCCAGTTTCTGCAAACGGTTGTGATCGTTGGTGCCGGCCCCAGCGGCTGCGAGATGGCTGGCGCTGTTTCCGAGCTGATGCGGTGGGCCTTAAACAATGCCTTCAAGCAGCTGGATCCCCAGAAAACACGAATCGTGTTGGTGGACCCCGGCGACAGGGTGCTCAGAGCAATGCCAGCGGAGCTCTCAGAGGCGGCCCTCAAGGGCCTCGGGCGCGATGGCATCGAATACATGCCTCAGGGTCGCGTCCAAACCATGCGGCCCGGGGAAGTTGTGATCGGTGGGCCCACTGGAGACGTTCGAGTCCAGGCAGCAACGGTGATCTGGACCGCTGGAGTGAAGGCGTCCCATTTGGGGCAGAAGCTGACCGAGGCCACGGGTTGCGAGGTCGATCGCGGTGGGAGGGTCATCGTCAACTCCGATTTCTCGATACCGAACCATCCCGAGATCCGCATCGCCGGTGATCTCTGCAGCTATAGCCACACCGTGAATGGCAAGCCGCTGCCGGGCATGGCAGCTCCCGCCAAACAGGCCGGCACGTTCATCGGCATGGACATCGCTGCGATCGTCGCCAGACGTTCCCGCCCCACCTTCCGCTACTTCGATTTCGGCAGCATGGCTGTGGTGCACGCCAGTGCGGTCGCCGACCTGCATGGCTTCAAAGTTTCCGGACGCCTAGGCCTGCTGCTATGGGCCATCGTTCACCTGGCCTTGATCCCCAACCGAGAGAACCGGATCACCTTGAGCATCAAATGGCTGTACGCCCTGGCGACCCGGCAACGGGCCTCGATTCTGCTAACGGGCATGCCAAGCCAGCATCTGGCCCTTGATGCTGAGGATGCCCACTTCCCGATGGCCAGCGGCAAAGGTCCCTCCATCGCCGAACCCGATGCCGCCCTCAAGGCAGCGATGGATTACTACGCTCATCAACTCAGTGGCCTCCCTCAAACTCAGGAGCTGCTCGACACCAAGGAGGCTTCAGTCGCGGATTCAGAAGCTGCCATCAAATAAAGCAAGGCCATCCGAGTGGGAACACCATTCCTGACCTGCTCTTCCACCAGGCTGACGCGCGGGTCATCCAAGAGCGACCCACTCAATTCGACGCCGCGATTGACCGGGCCGGGATGCAGAACGGGAACGTTCTCACCGCAGAGCTTCATGCGCTCATGGCTTAATCCGAAATCGCGGTGGTAGCGCTCCAGACTGGTCAGCAACTGCTGGCCCATCCGTTCCTTCTGAAGCCGCAGGGTCATCACAGCATCGGCGCCCGGCAGTGCATGCTCCAGGCGCCGCACCACGCTGACCTTGCCCCGTTGCGGGACAGGGTCCTTCAGCAGACCTGGGGGCGGCGCATCCACGAAGCCCGCGAAATCCTCCGGAACCAGGCTGGGAGGACCGCACAACACCACATCCGCTCCACAGGCCGTTAAGGCCCAGAGATTCGAACGGGCCACCCGCGAGTGAAGGATGTCTCCAACAATCACAATCCGGCGTCCTTGCAGGGCCTCCGGCATGGGGTGCTGAGGAGAGAAAAAGCGGGCAAGCGTGAGCAGATCCAGCAGTCCCTGACTGGGATGGCTATGAAGTCCATCGCCCCCATTGAGCACCACGGTGCGCTCACCCATCTGCTGCAGGTCCAGCGCCAGCTGCTGTGGCACACCAGTGGAACGGTGGCGCACCACCAACACGTCGGCCCCCATGGCCACGTAGGTGCGCGCCGTGTCGAGAACGCTTTCCCCTTTGCTGAGCGAGCTGCTGGAGGGTGAAAAGCTCATCACGTCTGCGGACAAACGCTTGGCCGCCAACTCAAAACTGCTGCGGGTTCGGGTGCTGGGTTCAAAGAACAGCGTTGCCACCAAACGTCCCTGCAAGGCGGGAAGTTTCCGGGCACCGGTGATCGGAAGCGAACGAAACCGCTGAGCCAGCTCAAGCACCGCCGCAAAGTCTTCTCGCGCAAACGACGCGAGATCAAGAACGTGACGATGCGGCCAGCCACTCATGACGACGGCTCCTGCGATGGCGACCAGCACTGTGCCCTGGGCGGCATGCGATCACCCCGAGCTCGCCTGCTGACACTGCGACTGCTCCGCAGATACCAGCGCCATGGGGTTGCAGCGCCCTGGGTGATGCCAATCCGCGTGGTTGTCACAAGATCCTGGCTGGCAAACGTGTCTGACCTTGGGGCCATCCACACCTCATGTTCGCCCGTCACCGGACGGCTGTCATCACGTCGATCAAGCCCGAAACGACGTGCCAGCAAGCCGGGCCCTGCCCCAACCCTCTCGGGTTCATCGGGCAGAGCAACGGCACGCAGCAACACACCATTGGCCCAGTCGCCCCGATCGGTGACCACGTTCACGCAGTGGTGGATGCCATAGCTGACATACACATAGAACCGCCCTGGCTCACCGAACAGGGTTTCGTTTTGCGGTGAACGGCGGCGGTAACCATGACAAGCAGGGTCGTCCTGGGAATAGGCCTCGGTTTCAACGATCACGCCCCAGAGCAGGCTGCCGTTGTCTTGGCGTTTCACCAACCTGCAGCCCACCAGATCAGGACCCACGATCTGAGCCGGACGGGCAAAAAAATTGAGCGGAAGCGAGACGAAATCGATGACAGGCTGCCGGCTGGCGGCCACGCTTGTTCCAGCTTGAACTTTGCAGGCTGTGGACAGCAACCTCCAGGCACGGCGTGATGGGGTGTTTCTGGTGCTGGCGGGCCTCTTCCTCGGGACCCTGGGCATGCTCAACATCCTGGGGCTGACGCGCTTCCTTCAACTGGGCAGCATTGGCGGCTGGCCGATCGTTGTGGCTGTCGGCGCACTGCCCTATCCGATCACGTTCCTCTGCACTGACCTGATCAGCGAGATCTGGGGAGAACAGAAAGCCAATCAAGTGGTGTGGGTCGGGCTGCTGCTCAACGGCTGGGTGCTGCTGATCCTTTGGCTTGGGGGCGTGCTGCCCGTCATGGACGGCAGTGACGACAGCACCTTTCGCACGATTCAGCAGCTCAGCTTCGGTTCGATTGGCGCCTCGATGGTGGCTTATCTCTCAGCGCAATTCGTGGATGTGCGGCTGTTTCATTTCTGGAAACGGCTCACCAAAGGCAAAGCCCTCTGGCTGCGCAACAACGGCTCCACCCTGGTGAGCCAGCTGGTGGACACCAGTGCAGTGGTGCTGATCAGCCATTACGGCGCCCATGTGCTTCCTGTACAGCCGGAACGGTCCGTGCTGCCGCAGCTGCTCAGCTTCATCGGCAGCGGCTACCTGTTCAAAGTGCTGGCAGCGCTGACCGACACACTTCCCTTCATCTGGCTCACCGGATGGCTGAGGGAGTGGCTGGAGATTCCCGGAGAAGGACGGGAACTCACAACAGAACCCACATCACCGATGCATTAGCGGTGCATCCACGCCAAGCTGAGCTCAGTTCAGGCCCGGTGATGGACGCAGCCACCTCCAGCTTCAACCTCGGCACAGTGCTTCTCGCGAGCGTTGTGCTGTTCCCCTTGGCCTGCCTGTTCTTCGGAACCCGCGGCGGCTACTACAACACCGATCAGTACGACGGCAACGGCACCGCCCACTGATCGGCTGGAGTTGAGCGATCATCAGGGCATTGGTTCAGCCTGAATGACCGCTGCAACTCCCGGCCCTGTCGACAGCACGGAAGCCATTCGCCTCGCCCTGCGCAGTTGGCCTGAGGTGGAGAGCTACCTCCAAGGCTGCAAGGGGGTGATCATTCCCCTGGGATCCACCGAACAGCACGGCCCCACGGGCGCCATCGGCACCGACGCCCTCACCGCCGAAGCGGTGGCCCTTGAAGTGGGACGTCGCACCGGCGTTTTGGTCACCCCAGCCCAGGCCTTCGGCATGGCGGAACACCACCTTGGTTTCGCGGGAACGATGAGCCTGCAGCCGGCAACGCTTTTGGCCGTTCTGCACGACCTGGTGTTGTCCCTGGGCCGGCATGGCTTCGAACGGGTGTTCGTGATCAATGGCCACGGCGGCAACATTGCGACGGCCAAAGCCGCCTTTGCCCAGGCCCACGGCACCGCCACCACCCGCAATCTCCCCGTTGCCCCGCAGCTGCGTTGTCGGCTATCCAACTGGTTCATGGCCGGTCCCGTGATGCGCCAGGCGCGCGAGCTGTATGGCGACAAAGAAGGCCATCACGCCACCCCCAGCGAAATCGCTGTCACCCTCGCCGTGGAGCCGAGCTTGCAGACCAAGCAGCGACCGCTGCCCGACCCCGCTCCGGCAGGCCCCATTCATGGACCTGACGACTTCCGTCGCCGTCACCCCGATGGACGCATGGGATCCCACCCCTCCTTGGCCACCGCCCAGCACGGTGACGACTTGCTGGAGACAGCCGCCACCGCGTTGAGCGAGGATCTGCGCACGTTCCTCGGCGAGTCATGAGCCAGATTTCCAGCGACGACGTCCGCAAGGTGGCCCATCTCGCCCGTCTTGATCTACCCGAGGACAAGATCGCGACCTACACCGGTCAGCTCGAGTCCATCCTCGAATACGTAAGTCAGCTCCAGCAGGTGGACACCGAAGGCGTTCCAGAAACCACCCGAGCTGTGGAGGTGACCAACGTCACCCGGGCCGATGGAGTGCAACCGACCCCCGTTCGGGAGGACATCCTCAACCAGGCACCGCAAAGGGAGGGTGACTTCTTCCGGGTTCCGAAAATCCTGGCCGACTGAACGCGACTCAGCGGGACACCCAACGCTTGGGCTCGGTTTTGATCGCGATGCGGTCAACGAAACCAAGCCAGTGGCGGCGCAGACCCCGTCCCGGCATGAAACGGGCTGCTCGCCTCATCTTTCCGCTACGGCGCTTGTGGCTGCGCACTCCCACAAGGATGTCGTAGAGGAAGTTGTACCCATCCCGGCGGGTTTCAAAAATGCCCAACCGTTGGGGTGATCCCTTGGAATCGAGCAGAGGCTTGGTGGCCTCGTAGGCCGGTTTGTATTCGAACCAGGGAATGGATGGCCAGAGGTGATGAACCAGGTGATAGTTCTGCCCCATGATCAGCCAATTCATCAGCCTGCCGGGGTAGATGCGGGCGTTCGTCCAGCGGTTGCGAGAGGTGAACGGCCGATGCGGGAGGTAGTCGAAGAACAAACCCAGCGTCACTCCGACCATCAAGGCAGGCGCAAACCAGCAGTTGAAGATGAACGGCAGAAAGTCAAAGCGTGCCGCCGCCAGAACGATCACCAAAAAAATGCTGCGCTCCAGCCCCCACTGCATCAACTCCCAGCGGCGCCAAAGACGACGCTGAAAGAAAAACCACTCGTGATAGAAAAATCTCGGAGCGATCAGCCAGAGCGGCCCGAACGTGCTGACGATGTGATCCGGATCGTTCTTCGGGTCATTGACATGGGCGTGATGCTCAAGATGCACCCGCGTGAAGACGGGAAAGCTGAACCCGAGCAACAGCGCCGAGCCATGGCCCATGGCCTGATTGATCCATCGATTGGGATGGGCCGCGTTGTGGCAGGCGTCATGAATCACCGTCCCTTCTAGGTGCAGCGCCAAAAAGCCCGTGCACAGCAGCAACGGCAGGGGCAAAGCCGCCACAAACCAGCCCCAGATGGTCAGAGCCGCCAGGGCATAACCGCCAAGAAAGAGCCCAACAGTGGGGTTCCAGACGGCCGGTGGATCAACGAATTCGCGCGGAACCGATCGGTAGCCCACTCCAACCGGACGAGGCTGCTGTTGTTGAGCAGTGCTCTGGTGCATCCGGAGGTCAGGCAACAAGTCTGTATAGATCCCGAACCACGGTAGAGAAAGGAATGCCCACCGGGGGACTTGAACCCCCACGACCAAAGCCACTGGTACCTAAAACCAGCGCGTCTACCAATTCCGCCAGGTGGGCAACACCCTGACTTTAGAGATCGCACCAGAATGGAAGCAGACCGCCACACCACGGATGCTTGCGACCCTCAGCGGCGATCTGTGCCTCCTGCTCGGCCTGGCACTCCTGCTGCTTCCCCTTTTAGCCGTTGAACTCAGCCGCCCCCGCGATGGCGTCTGGGGCGCGGTGGTGTTGCTGCTGGGTCTCGTTTTGGTTACCAGCACGGACCGGCTGCGGGGAGCGCCGATGCTTGCTGTTCTCTTCGCCGGCCTGTTGATCGCACGCTTGGGCTCCGAGGTCGGACAGGCCCGCTGGAACAGCCTCAGCGAAACCGAGCAACAGCGGTTCACCTCACTCGATCATTGGCGCACAAGCCTTCAACAACTTTTGATCACCACAGGCCGGGTGGGCGAGGGCATTGGCGGCATCGCCAAACAACTCAAACCGGCCGGGAAATCAGGGGTTACGGGCAAAAAATGGGTGCGTCCCGAGTCCCCTGAAACCACTGACGAAAGCGACGCCGCATCAGCCGAAGCAAACGAGGTCACATCTCCAGAGGGCGAAGACTGATAATCCCGAGGCCAGAGCAGGGACCCCGTGAGCAAGGAGACGCGCGACGCCGCCGCTGAGGAACGTCCCTCCTATAAACCCACGCTCAACCTTCTGCAGACGGGATTTGGCATGCGCGCCAATGCCGTCCAACGGGAACCTGAACTGCAGGCCTTTTGGAAGAACCATGGCATCGACGGCGAGCTGGGCCTGAACAACAGCGGCCCAACCTTCACTCTCCATGACGGCCCGCCCTATGCCAACGGCGCTCTGCACATGGGGCATGCCCTCAACAAGGTGTTGAAGGACGTCATCAACAAATATCAGGTATTGAACGGGCGGCGGGTGCGCTACGTGCCGGGCTGGGACTGCCACGGCCTGCCGATCGAGCTCAAGGTGCTGCAGTCGATGGATCAGGAGCAGCGCAAGGCGCTGACACCAATCAAGCTGCGTAAAAAAGCTGCCGCCTACGCCCGCAAACAGGTGGATGGCCAGATGAAAGGCTTTCAGCGCTGGGGCATCTGGGCGGACTGGGAGCAGCCCTATCTGACCCTGCAAAAGGAGTACGAATCGGCTCAAATTCGGGTGTTTGGCGAAATGGTGCTCAAGGGGCACATCTACCGGGGTCTGAAACCGGTGCACTGGAGCCCGAGCTCACGCACAGCTTTGGCCGAAGCCGAACTGGAGTATCCCGACGGCCACACCAGTCCCAGCGTCTACGCCGCCTTCCCAGCCGTGGAGCTGCCGGCAGCGCTGCAGGATGCCCTCAGGGCAGAAGGCCTGGACCTGCCCACCGAGACGGACGCCCTGGGGCAAGCCCTGCAGGTGGCGATCTGGACAACCACCCCCTGGACATTGCCAGCCAACCTGGCGGTATCGGTCAATGAACGGCTCGACTACGCCCTGGCCGACGACGGCGAAGGCCGACTGCTGCTGGTGGCCGCCGATCTGATCGAGACGCTGAGCGCCACCCTGGGGCTCCGGCTGAGCCGGCGCGCCACGGTGAAAGGCGCCCTGCTCGCCGGTCTGACATACCGCCACCCGCTCCTTGACCGCACCAGTCCTGTGGTGATCGGGGGCGATTACATCACCACCGAATCGGGCACAGGCCTCGTGCACACCGCGCCTGGTCACGGCGTCGACGACTTCCACACCGGCCAGAAGAACGGCCTGCCGGTGCTCTGCCCTGTGGACGAAGCCGGCAACCTCACCGACGAAGCCGGTCCGTTCGCGGGCCTGAATGTGCTCAAGGATGCCAACCCCAAGATCATCGAGGCGCTGGAGTCCGCCGGGGCCCTGCTCAAGCAGGAGGCCTATGGCCACCGCTACCCCTACGACTGGCGCACCAAGAAACCCACCATCTTCCGGGCCACTGAACAGTGGTTCGCTTCCGTGGAAGGGTTCCGTCAACAGGCCCTTGATGCAATCGCCGCAGTGGAGTGGACCCCTGCCTCCGGTCGCAACCGGATCGAATCGATGGTCAAGGAGCGGGGCGACTGGTGCATCTCCCGTCAGCGCACCTGGGGGGTGCCGATCCCCGTTTTTTATCACCGCAGCAACGGCGAGGTGCTGCTGAACGCAGACACCCTGGATCACATCCAAGCGTTGATCGCCGAGCACGGTGCCGACGTCTGGTGGGAGAAAGAAGAAGCGGATCTGCTGCCGCCCGCCTACGCCGACCAGGCCGACCAGTGGCGCAAGGGCACCGACACCATGGATGTGTGGTTCGACTCCGGCTCAAGCTGGGCTGCCGTCGCCAGTCAGCGGGACAAGCTGAGCTATCCCGCCGACCTGTACCTGGAAGGGTCCGACCAGCACCGCGGCTGGTTCCAGAGTTCACTGCTCACCTCGGTCGCCGTGAATGGCCACGCCCCATACAAGCGGGTGCTCACCCATGGCTTCGCCTTGGACGAAAAGGGCCGAAAGATGAGCAAATCCCTCGGCAATGTGGTCGACCCAATGGTGATCATCGAGGGGGGCAAGAACCAGAAACAGGAACCGCCCTACGGCGCTGATGTGCTGCGGCTCTGGGTGAGCTCGGTGGATTACTCCGCCGATGTGCCGATCGGGACAGGGATTCTGCGCCAGCTGGCTGATGTGTACCGCAAGGTGCGCAACACCAGCCGCTATTTGCTGGGCAACCTGCATGACTTCAATCCGGCAACCGACGCGATCCCCATTGCCGAACTGCCATTGCTGGACCGCTGGATGCTGCAGCGCACGGCCGAGGTAATGGACGACATCACAGAAGCCTTCGAAAGCTTCGAGTTCTTCCGCTTCTTCCAGCTGCTGCAGAACTTCTGCGTCACCGATCTGTCGAACTTTTACCTCGACATCGCCAAGGACAGGCTCTACGTAAGCGCCCCCCAGGACCAGCGCCGGCGCAGCTGCCAGACCGTGATGGCCTTGATCATCGAACGCCTGGCCGGACTGATCGCTCCGGTGTTGTGCCACATGGCCGAAGACATCTGGCAGAACCTCCCCTACCCCGTGGAGGAAACCTCTGTCTTCCACCGCGGCTGGCCGACTGTTCCAGCCGAGTGGCGTGATGCTGCTCTCAGCGCTCCGGTTCAAGAGCTGAGGGAGCTCCGCGCCGCCGTCAACAAAGTGCTGGAAGACTGCCGCGGCCGTCAGGAACTCGGCGCATCGCTGGAGGCAGCCGTGCGAATTGACGCCCGCCGTCCGGAACTCCAGACCGCTCTCTCTTGGCTGAGTGAGAGGGGGAATATCGAGGTGGACGGCCTGCGGGACTGGCTGCTGGTCTCACAACTACAGATTGGCGGCGAGCCCTGGGCCGAATTGCTGGCCAGCCAGGACGACGAGCTCGCATCGATCGAGGTGAGCCGAGCGCGGGGAACCAAATGCGAGCGCTGTTGGCACTACGAGGGGGATGTGGGTCAGAACCCTGAGCATCCCCACATCTGCGGACGCTGTGTTGGCGTTCTGGAACGCCGGACTCACCAGTTGGCCTGAACCAGGAGGTCGTTCGGCGGCATCGGTCCAGCCAGCACAACCTCCTGGGTGGGCGACAAGGGCCCCTGCAGCAGCTCAGCCTGATCCAGAGTCGTTCCCTCCGGGAGAACAGAGGCATCGGGGTCAAAGGCGGTTGGATGGGTAGTACTGCTGCTGAACCCACGGAAGATCAGCAGTTCAAACGGCACATCACCCACCTGCCCCCGCAGACGAACAACCCGCTGGGGCTGAACACGCGTTCGCTCCTCCAGTGCCTGAACCACCACCTGATCGTTCATCAGAAATCGCCGGCCACGCGTCCGTAACGGGGCAGACGCACCAACAGCCACTGCAGCAGGCCGGCCAGATAAGCCACCAGGGCGACGTAACCCACAAAGGCGGCAACGGCTTCGGTCCACAGACCACCGAAGAGAAAATTGAACACTGTTGCCGCCAGGCCATGGATGCCCTGAGGGGCCTCCAGCCAGGTGAGGCAGGCCGAGGCCTCCAGCTGTTGCATGCAGCCCAAACCCGTAAGGCTCATGCCCAGGCTGAGGAGACCAAAACCACTGAACGACCAACGCCAAACCTTCACCGCCAGGGGCAGCGGACGCCAGGACGGCTGGTCGGCCAGCTCTTCATTGATGTCGACCCAGAACCACAGGCTGATCACCATCAACACCGGTGCGACAACCGCCATGGCGTAGCCCAGGGGGCGCTGGTCCATCAGCAGCAGCAGGCTGATCGCCATCAGGCTGGCCACCTTCCAGTAGATGCCGAGCAGCCGCAGCACCAACGGCTCGCGACGCCACGCCGACCAGATCAATAGGACCAAAGGCACACCAACGGCAAAGGTGGCGGCCAAGCGATAGGTCAGCCACACCAGAGCGCGGTACGTGAGCTCGTTCACTGGGGACTGTCACAGTGCCGCCATTATCAACGTCCCGAGCTGACCTCCAGGGTTGATAGGGTCCGCTTCATGGCACCGTTCGCACCGTTCAGCTGGTTCCGCTCCGGGGGCGCTGAAGCCAGGTGCCGGACAGGACTTTCCGCGAAAGCGTCCCTGGACGAAGCCGTTCGGGATGTGGTCGAGCAACTGGGCCGATCCAGGGGCGAAGCCGATCTCGCCCTCGTCTTCACCTCAACGAGTTACGCCACCGACCTGCCGCGGCTGCTGCCAATGCTTCGCGCCCAGATCAGCGCGAAGCATTGGATCGGATGCACCGGGGGAGGCGTGGTGGGCACCCGCGGCGACGGCACCGCCTCGGAGCTGGAGCAGACGCCTGCATTGAGCGTGACGGTGCTCTCCCTGCCGGGGGCATCGATCGCCACCCAACACCTGAGCACAGAGGAGCTGCCTGATCTGGATGGAGCCGCCCAGCAATGGCAAGACTGGGTGGGCCTCACCCCCGAGGCTGCTCGCAGCCAAATCCTGCTGATCGACCCCACCAGCAGTGGAATCAATGACCTCATCAGCGGGCTGGACTACGCCTATCCGGGTGCAGAGAAGATTGGGGGCATCGCAGCACCCCACAACAGTCGGCACGGATCGCTGCTGCTGGATGACAACGTCGTCACCGGAGCGGTGGTCTGTTCCATCGGGGGGAGCTGGCGACTCGAAACGGTGGTGGCACAGGGCTGTCGCCCCATCGGCCCGGTCTTCTCAATCGAGCAGGTGCAGCGCAACGTGTTGCTGGAACTGAGTGATGGCGGCACCAAGGCCAGCCCCATCAATTGTCTGCAACGGGTTCTGGCTGACCTCAGTGAACGGGAGCGCGAGCTGGTGCGTCACTCGTTGTTCCTCGGCGTCGAACGCAGCAGCCTGCGGCTGAACGCCAACGGAGCAGCATCAGAAGCGAGTGCCTTCCTGATCCGCAACCTGATCGGAGTCGATCCCAACAATGGCGCCGTGGCCGTAGCTGAGCGGGTGCGTGCCGGCCAAAACGTGCAATTTCACCTGCGCGAAGCCGCCGCCTCCCAGGACGAAGCCCTTGCCCTGCTCAAAGCAGCGACGGCTGATTCAGGCGACACGGTCCATTTCGGACTGCTCATGGCCTGCCTGGGACGGGGCAAGGGGCTCTTCGGTCGTGCCGATGGCGACATCAGCCTGGCCCGCCAACTGATGCCTGACCTTCCTGTGGCGGGAGCGTTCTGTAACGGTGAGATCGGACCCGTCGGCGGGACGACGCATCTGCATGGCTACACCGCCTGCTGGGGATTGCTTCGCCAGGACCCAAAAAGCTCCTCTGGCAGTGGCTCTGACAATCTCGGTTGAACCGAATCGCACCGCCTCGGAACCTTGCGTCAGCACGTCAATCCCCTCAGCAGCTTCTTCCAGTTGCCGCTGGAACTCCCTCCACCCGAGGAGCTGTTTCGCGTTCCTGATCATCCGATCCACCTTGATATCGGCTGTGCCCGTGGACGTTGCCTGCTGGGCCTGGCCGAGCGTGATCCCCACTGGAACCATCTCGGCGTTGAAATCCGCCGGCCCCTCGTGACCTCGGCCGATCGAGAGGCGCTCGCCTCGGAGCACGGCAATGTTCGGATCCTGTTCTGCAACGCCAACATCAGTCTGGAAGGCTGGATGAAGGCCCTGGAGCAGGACCGGCTGCAACGGGTCTCCATCCAATTTCCCGATCCCTGGTTCAAACGAAGGCACCGCAAGCGCAGGGTCCTGCAACCCGCGCTGCTCTTGGCCATCGCAACGGCCCTCCAGCCCGGCCGTGAGCTGTTTCTGCAGAGCGATGTTCTCGACGTGATTGAGCCGATGGTGGCTCTCACCGAACTCAGCGCCTGTTTTGACCGCCCCGCAGAGGATCAACGGCCCTGGCGCGCCAGCAACCCGCTTTCGGTTCCCACGGAACGGGAGCGCTACGTGCTCGAGCAAAACCTCCCCGTCTACCGGGTGCTCTACCGCCGGAACCAGAATCCACTTCCTTCCGTGTCAGATCTGGAACAGCAGTGGCAGGAGATCGATAATCCGGCGGAAGCACTCACCACCTGAAGCCCCACGATGGCCTCTGCGGATGCAACCCAGACGGCAAGCGGTGGTCCACTGTTGGCACGCTGGCAGGGGCTGATCACTCCGGATCAAGCGGTGCTGAAACGCCTTGAAAGGCTGGCGGGACTGCTCCTGCTGGTCTTGCTCACGGGTCTACCCCTGTTCACACGCACGGGCCTGGCCCTGGTGATTACAGCCTGTGGCGGCCTGTGGCTGCTGTGGTGCCTCTGCAGTCCGCCACCACAGAGCATCGGAACCATCTCGCGCTGGCTGATGCTTGTTCTGGCCATCGCAATTGTGGCCACGGGATGTTCTCCGGTTCCAATCGCCGCCAGCAAAGGCCTGATCAAACTGCTCAGCTACCTGGGCGTTTATGCCTTGCTCTGCAAACTGCTGCTGAGCAATGAACGATGGTGGAACCGGCTGGTCGCAGGACTACTGAGTGGCGGCCTACTCAGCAGTGTTCTGGCTTTGCGACAGCTCTATGCCTCCAGCGAGGAACTGGCCGGCTGGGCCGATCCGAATTCCATCAGCGCCGGCACCATTCGGATCTATGGCCCCCTGGGGAACCCCAACCTCCTGGCGGGTTACTTGCTGCCGCTGATTCCCTTTGCAGCGATTGCACTGGTGCGCTGGCGTGGCGTGGGAGCCCAGCTGTTTGCCGGCACCACACTGGTGTTGGCCGGGACAGCCACGCTGTTCACCTACAGCCGCGGCGGCTGGCTGGGGATGGTTGCTGCCGGCGCCGTACTTCTGCTTTTGCTGCTGCTGCGCTGGACACGCCACTGGCCCCCACTCTGGAGACGTCTGGTGCCCCTCGCCGTGCTGCTGGTTGGAGCCGCTTTCCTGGTGGTGACGGCCACCCAGATCGATCCCATCCGCACGCGCATCACCAGCCTGCTGGCGGGACGGGGTGATAGTTCCAACAATTTCCGCATCAACGTCTGGATGGCGGCCATTCAGATGGTGCAAGACCGTCCCTGGCTGGGCATCGGCCCAGGCAATGCGGCGTTCAACAGCATCTATCCCCTGTATCAGCAACCGAAGTTCAACGCCCTCAGTGCCTACTCCGTTCCCTTGGAAATCCTGGTGGAAACCGGCATTCCTGGGCTACTGGCCTGCCTGGGATTGCTGGCCAGCAGCCTGAAGCAGGGCCTCAAGCAGCTCAATGCCGATGGTCCAAGCGCCTTGGCAGCCATCGCCAGCCTTGCTGCCATCGCTGGCCTGCTGATGCAGGGAAGCACCGACACGATCTTCTTCCGCCCCGAAGTTCAACTGATCGGCTGGTTTGCCCTGGCCAGCCTGGTGAGTCGACCCAGCGAATCATGAGGCTGCTCGCTGGATTCGATGCTGGACAGACGCAGACCCGCTGCCGCCTCAGCGTGGTCCAAAAGGGCTTGCACCAGACTGTTGGCGAAGGCGAGGGGCCCGGCGTCAGTCACCTGGATGCCCCCCAGGGTGAAGGACGTTTCCTCGAGGCGATCCGCATCAGTGCACAAAACGCCCTCAAAGATCACCCCGCTGGCGTGATCCAGGCGGCCGTTGTCGGAGCCAGCGGCATCGAACACGGAACAGCGTTGCAACAGCGCGCTGAACGTTTGGTGGGTCACGCCCTGGCCATCGGTGATGACACGGAGTTCAGAAAGGTGCTGGTCACCGGAGACGAACGCACGGCCTTGCGAGGTGCGATCCCTGAGGGTGCGGGAATCCTGGCGATCAGCGGTACGGGAATGATCGTGCTGGGCCGAGACGAGAACGGCCATGAACAACGCTGTGGCGGCTGGGGATGGCTGCTTGATGGAGCCGGTTCAGCCTTTGACCTCGGCCACCAGGGATTGCAACTGACCCTGCGCATGGCCGATGGGCGCCTGCCCGACCATCCTCTGCGCCTGCAGATCTGGAATCAGATGGGATGCGACAGCCACGCAGCGGTGAAAGCCCGGGTGGTGCAGCACGACTTCGGCACAGCGAACTTCGCAGCCTTAGCTCCGCTGGTGGTGGAGGCAGCAGCCCAGGGCTGCTCGAGCGCAGAGGAAATCGTGCAGCGATCAGCAGCAGCCCTCTCCAACTGCATCAGCACCGTGGCCCAGCAGCTATCACTGCGTTCCCCCCTGGTGGTCTGCCATGGGGGAGCTGTTATCCATCTGCCGGGGTTCCGAACAGCCGTGCAACAGGCCATTCGTCAGTCGATTCCCAAAGCCCGCTGGGGTGAGGCCAGGGGCGATGCCTGTGATGGCGCCCTTCTGATGGCAGAGGCCTTGATCCTCAGGCCACGTTGAGATGCTCTTCGGCAACGGCGGCCAGATGCCCTGTCCAATGCTCAACAGCATCGGACTGCTCGGCTTCCACCATCACCCGCAGCACGGGCTCCGTGCCGCTGGCTCGCACCAAAATGCGGCCGGTCTCTCCCATCGACTGCTCTGCTGAAGCGATGGCGTCGGTCAGAGGGGTGCACGAGCTCCAGTTCTTGCGACGTGAACGGTCCATCACCCGCACATTGACCAATTTCTGCGGGTAGGCCTGAAAACTGCGGTCCAACCAATCGCTGAGGCTGATGCCTTGGGCATGGCACAAGGTGGCCAGCTGCACGGCGGTCAGAACACCATCGCCGCATAGCCCATGGGAGGCCGAGAGGATGTGGCCGGATTGTTCTCCACCGAGGGCCGCGCCACTGGCCACCATCGCGGCATGGACATGCTGATCTCCCACCGGCGTGCGATCAAGGATGCCGTCCCTCTGCTGCCAAGCCCGCTCAAAGCCGAGGTTCGACATCACGGTGGCCACCAACCGCTGATCGGGGAGCGCCTGCTGCTCCTGCAGCACGGATCCCCACAGGAAAAGCACATGGTCCCCATCGATGATGCGACCGCGGCCATCCACCGCCAGCATTCGGTCAGCATCACCGTCAAAGGCAAAGCCCATCGCCGCGCCGCGCTCGATCACAGCCCGCTGCAGCGGTTCCAGATGGGTTGATCCGCAAGCCACGTTGATGCGGGAGCCATCGGGTTCCCCATGGAGCACGGTGAGATCAGCCCCCAAGGCACGGAAGGCATCAGCACCACAGGCTGTCGCTGATCCCCAGCAAAGGTCCAAAACGATGGGGACGCCATCCAGTCGCCGTTCAGCCACCGATTGCTGCAATACCTCCCTGTAGCCATCCAGGAGGTCGGCGCTGGAGCGCGCCACACCGCAGCGGAACGCTCCTTGCTCAACCATGGACGTCTGCCCCTTCAGACCGGCTTCCACCTGGGCCTGACGTGGAGCGCTGAGTTTGGCGCCGTCGGCCCCAAACACTTTGATGCCGTTGTCTGCAGGGGGGTTGTGGCTCGCAGACACCATCAGGCCACCAGCCGCCCCCAGCTGGCGGATCAACAAAGGAACCGCCGGCGTCGGACAAAGACCAAGGGTCCACACATCGCGACCGGCCGCCGTCAAACCGGCCGTCAGGGCAGACACCACCATGCTGCCGCTGGTCCGGGAGTCCATCCCGATCAGAACAGGGCCTTCCGCCTGCAGAACCCGGCCAACCCAATAGCCCACCTGAAGACACAAGGCTGGGGTGAGAACGGTGCCGGCGAGCCCACGGATCCCATCGGTTCCAAACCCTGGCGCAGCGTCACCGAGAGCGGGGCCGATCGGAGAACACGCCTTTTGAACCATGGGTCTCAATCGTGGACAGCACCATAGGAAGCACCTCTGACGCTGATTCCCAGGGACGTGACAGGTGCAACTCTGCCCTCCACGGCCCTCAGCTGATCAAAGGCTCGCCAACTGTCTTTGGAGCATCAGAATGCGACCAGCTCCAGGTTGGGTGTGCAGGCAGGGCCGCGAATCGGAACGCTGCTGCTGCTGTCGGTTGCTGGTCTGAGTGGCTTGGCTGCATGGGGCGGGCAGCAACTGCTGAACAAGCAGCATCAGCGCCTCACACCTCAGCTCTCACAGGCAAAGCTGTGGCAGCACTACCGCTGGGCCATCGATCCGCAGACCCGTCGCGAAGCCGCCTTGTTGATGGTGGCCAGGGATGGGGCGCCGGAACTGCTCCATGGCCAAGGCTGGGGGCGCGATCCGATGGCAGCCGTGGTGCTCGAACGGGCAGCCCTCACCGCCGCCGCACAAGGCAAGACATCGGAAGCCGCTCAGACCTGGCAGCTCCTGTTGGATCGCTTTCCCGAAGCACCCGGCTCCGCCTGGGCTCGGTTGGCGCTTGGCAACAACAACCCCATCCTTCATCGGCAGCTGCTCCAGCAGCAACCCGCCCACCCAGCAGCACTGACCTTGGCGACTGGGGATGGGTACGAAGCGCTGGAGAACCATCGAGGCGCCCTGCACCTGGCCCGTTGGAATGCGCGCCGAGCCGGCGCCCTGGAGCTGATGCTTGACGCCTGCCAAGCCACAGGGGCGCAGGCACCGCAGCCCGAACAACGCCAAACCTTGGCGCAGGCACTTGCAAAACGAGGCCATGCCGAAACCGCACTGACCTGCCTTCGGAAGCTCGATGCTGCCCCCGAGACCCAGCTGGCCATCGGTCGTTCACGGCTGCTGCATGGCAACCCTGAAGCGGGCACTGCTCAACTGCTGACGCTGGCGCAGACCCATCCAAACCACCCCGCCAGCCTTGAAGCGGCGCGGATCTTGAGCGAACCGCTCTATCCCGAACCTGGTGTACTGGATGCTCTACCGGCTGCCCTTGAGGAGCGCTCAGCCGCTGTGACCGCGGCCCGCGTGCGACTCGCCGGCGGCGATGGAGCGGATGCCGCCCTAAGCCGCTGGCCCAACGACCCCGACATCTGGCAACTCCAATGGGACCTGGCCCGCAAGGCGTTTCTCGCTGGGGATTGGAATCGTGCCCGCGACCTGCTGGAACGCCGCCACGAGGATGGCCCCCTGCCTCCTCCGTTGGAGGCGCGGCGGCTGTTCTGGCTTGGGCGCAGCCATCAGGAACTCGGTGATGTGGCAGAGGCGGAACGCACCTGGCGCCGCCTGATCAGGGCCTTCCCAGGGGGCTACTACCGATGGCGCGCCATGGAGCAGCTGGGCATCGCCGAACCCCTGGATTTGCGATCCCCAGACCCGCAGCAAGAGTCACCAACCTGGCAACCGCTCAACAGCCATCACAGCCTGGTGAACGAGCTCTGGCGCCTGGGCCAGGTGCACGCCGCCTGGGAGGCCTGGCAGGCCCTGGGAGATCCTGTAATCCCGCCGCCACCCGAGGAACGTCTCGCAGAAGGCAGGCTGCGCCTGGCCGTCGGGGACACCTGGATGGGACTGGATCAGCTCTGGTGGCTCAGCCTCCGCTGGCGTGATCCCAGCTGCCACCAACGCCGTCTTCTCCATCACAGCCAATTCCCTCACCTCTTCGAAGCTGAGATACAGACAGCGGCCAAGCAAGAAAGCCTTCAAGCCAATCTGCTGCGAGCGATCGCCAAACAGGAATCACGCTTCGCACCTGGAGTCGTCTCTCCCGCCGGGGCCGTTGGTGTGATGCAATTGCTGCCTTCCACGGCCTCAGAGATGGCTGGCGCAACCACCAGCACGCCAATGCTGAAGGATCCCGCCAACAACTTCAAACTGGGCGCGCGTTACCTCAACCAATTGCTGGAGCGATGGGAGAACGACCCCTTTCGCAGCATTGCCAGCTACAACGCCGGGCCAGGTGCCGTGGCGGCTTGGACGCAACCCACGGATGCAGACGACTCCGCGCTCTGGGTGGAACGCATTCCCTACCCGGAAACGCGCTTCTACACCAAGAAAGTGCTCGATAATCTGCTCGGCTACCTAGGCGGCAACCAATCCTTCTGCGAAGAGGCTGACGCTGGGGTGCGGCAAGAGCGTTCCGGCGACGATGCCAGAGATCACGACCAAACTCATCAAAACCAGGCAGATCCCAGCAGCGGGAAGAACGCCGATGCGAATGAGATCGAGCCTGGCCAACAACAAGGCTGAAGCCAGGATGAGCACGTCGGTGAGCACATTGAGCTTCAACAGGTAGATGCCACCAGTGATCACCACCAGCAGCGTGACCACTAACGTCATCACCCGGCTTGATGCCATGAGCAACGACACCTGTCTCAACAGCAGATCCGGCATCGTGCAGAACACGACAACCACCTGGGTCTGCAGCAGCACAAAACACCAGAACCAGACCGCACTCACGTCGTAGAGAGACGTGAAGGTGGGCTGAACAATCTGCCAATGGTTGCCGAGCACAACTGCAACCAGAAACAGCACCGTCAGCAACGGCGCTCGAACCGGAAGGCTCAGCAGTCGCAGAATTGGCATGGATGCAAGTTAGCGGCGGCCTTTCGAAGGAGCTGCCAGAGTGACCGCTGCGGTTGAAGTGCGATGACAGGCACCCCGGAGTCTTCGCCCCTGGGCACGGCACAGCGATGGGTGCTGGTGCTGATCGCGGTGGCTCTGGCTTTTGGCTTGGTCATCCTGCGCGGCGGCATTCAGAGCGAAAGCCCGATGGAGCAGCTGGCGAGACGATCCCTCGACCCGCAAACGGCGTTAACCAATGGACGCCCAACGCTGATCGAGTTCTACGCCGATTGGTGCCAGGTCTGCAGGGAGATGGCGCCCTCGATGCTGGAGTTGGAAAAGAAATCGCGGGATCGACTCGATGTAGTTCTGGTGAACGTCGACAACCCCCGTTGGCAAGATCTCGTTGATCGCTACGACGTCAACGGCATCCCTCAGCTGAATCTGTTTAACGCTGAAGGAGAGCCGAGGGGCAGATCTGTTGGTCTGCGCAGCCCTGAGGAACTCCAGCTGCTCACCACAGCACTGCTTGAGGATCAGCCGCTGCCGGCTCTGCCAGGCGTCGGCAACGTCAGCCAGCTGCCAGCCTCCACCTCCGCTGACAACACATTGGCTGGAGCGTCGAGCCAATCCACGGCCGGGCCCCGCAGCCATGGTTGACACGCCTCGCCATGATCACCACAACTCGTCACTCTGACGCTCCCATGGACCGCTTTCGGGTCGATCTGATCGCAGCTACGCCGAACCCGCAGCAATGCGTGTACGCCGCCATGCATCAGGACTACAGCGAAGGGTTCGTGGCCGGAGATCGTGCCAACTGGCCCGATGAGCAGCGAGCTGGAGAGATCTGTGTGAAACGTCTGCTATCTGGAGAACGCGGCCACTACGGCCCGATGGAGCATGCGCAGATCGTTCTGAACGTGGGCTGGTTCCCACACTCGGTGATGCAGCAGGCCCGCACCCACCGGGTGGGGGTGAGCTTCGATGTGCAATCGATGCGTTACACCGGTGAACGCATCTGCCGTGCAGCGGATGGAGCCCTGGACCTGGAAGAGGTGTTTTATCTGCGGCCTGTCGGCGAGTACAGCGATCGGCAGGGCAAGAAATACGCCTACACCGAAGCGCTACGCCAACAGGACCTCGATCTGTGCCGAAGCGCCGCCGAGCGCTACAGGGATCTGCTCAAGGCCGGCTTCTCCGAAGAGCATGCCCGCGGCATCCTTCCCTTCGACTACCGCCAGCACTTTGTGGTGAGCTTCAGCCTGCGGGCGTTCCTGCACTTCATGGATCTGCGAGCCAAGCTTGATGCCCAGTTAGAGATCCGCCAGCTCTGCGATCTGATGTGGCCCCACATGGTGGAGTGGGCCCCTGAATTCGCAGCCTGGTACGAAAAAAGCAGGCTGCACCGTGCTCGTTTAGCTCCCTAATTCAAGAGAGATCTAAACCTTGGCCAGCGTCACCCGTTCCGGTTGGTGCTGGTACTTACCTTGTCGATCGCTGTAGGTGGTAGAGCAGGGATCACCCTCGAAAAACAGCAGCTGACAGATGCCTTCATCGGCATAGATGCGGCAGTCAGCGCCGGAACTGTTGCTGAATTCAAGGGTGAGGTGACCCTCCCAGCTCGCTTCAGCAGGGGTGGTGTTCACGATGATTCCAAGGCGGGCGTAGGTGCTCTTGCCCAAACAGATCACCGTGATGTTGGGGGGAACCCGCAGCTTCTCCAACGCCACACCGAGGCCGTAGGAATGCGCCGGAAGAATGAAGTAGCGCCCGTCTTCATCCTCATGAAGGGGGGTGGGCTCGAGGTTGGCCGGGTTGAACCGCTTGGGGTTCATCACCGTGCCCGGAACATGCCGGAAGATCAGAAATTCCTGAGGAGACAGGCGCAGGTCGTAGCCGTAGGACGAACAACCGAAACTCAGCACCGGTCGCAGCTTCTGCTCCGGCTCGAGGTGACGGACCAAACCGCTCTGGAATGGCTCGATCATTCCCTGACCGGCCTGTTCAGTGATCCAGCGATCGCACTTGAGCATCAGAAACCTCGGCGCAACTCCGTGACTTGATCTGCCATCTCCACCACACCGGCGGGGATTGCAGGTCCAGTGATGATCACATCCATCGAAGCGGGCCGCTGCTCGAGGGCTTCAATCACGTCCGCTTCATCCAGGTATCCGAAGGCCACTGCAAGACCGATTTCATCCAAGACCAGCTGGTCGAGATCTCCCTGGATCAGATGCTGGCGGCAGATGGACCAAACAGCAGCCACCGCCTCAGCGCCACCGGGATGCCCCGGCGAGGAGAGGCAGAGGGGCACTTCCGGCCGCAGCCAGACAAGGCCTCCACAGAGCTGCACCCGTCCTGCAGGTCCCTGCTGAACGCCCCCTTTGAGGAACTGACTGATCAGAACACGACTGCCCAAGCCGGCAGCACGCATGGCTTGACTCAGAACATTGGCGAAACTGCCTCGGTAGGGCGCTGTATGCACTTGCAGCTGCCCTTCTGGAGCCACCAGATGTAGGGGTGGCGGGTCAGAGACAGAAGGTAAGGGCCTGAGGCCCGCCCGCTGCAAAGCCTGCTGATCCCGATCCAGGGAGTTCTGGAAGGCTTGGGGGTCGGCGAGGCTTGTGGTCATCGCGGAAGCATCTGTCCGGGCGATCCCGGCGAGACCTTGAATCTAGCGGCGAGATCACATTCCACAAGAGGATTGACACCACCCATGGTGTTTGGACAGGGCGAGACCCAACCGCCTGCGAGGCTTGACGAACTGCACACCACCGATGAGCCAATCCCTTGAACACCGCACTGATGGCCGTCGCCCGCAGCAGTTGCGACCGTTCTCGGTGACCTGGAATCCCATGGGGTTCGCCTTGAGCTCCCTTGTGGTTCACACCGGTCGAACCGCTGTGCTCTGCAGCGTCTGCTTGGAGGACAAGGTTCCCCGCTGGCGTAAGGGAGAAGGGTTGGGATGGCTCAGCGCCGAATACCGTCTGCTGCCCGGCTCCACCCCACAGCGGCAATCACGGGAGCTGATGAAACTCTCGGGTCGCACCCAGGAGATTCAGCGGTTGATCGGCCGCAGCCTGCGCGCCGTGATCGACATGGAGCGCCTTGGTGAGCGCACCTTGCTGATCGACTGCGACGTGATCCAAGCGGACGCCGGCACCAGGACGGCCTCGATCACCGGGGCTTGGCTTGCCCTGGACCAGGCCTGCCGATCACTGGTGGAACAAGGAGTCCTGGAGCAATCGCCCCTGATCGACCAGGTGGCGGCCGTGTCCGTCGGCTTGGTGGATGGCCAGGCCTTGCTGGATCTGGACTACAGCGAAGACAGCCGAGCTGAGGTGGACCTGAATGTTGTGCAGGCCGGCGATGGACGTCTGTTGGAAATCCAGGGAACTGCTGAGGGAGCGCCCTTCAGCCGCAACCAACTCAATGAGCTGCTGGATTTAGCGGAGCCGGGAGTGTCATCCCTGATGCAGGCGCAACGCCAGGCCTTCAACGAGCACAGCAGCGTTACGTAATAACCGCTACATGGCGGCCACCGCCAGCTCCGTAACTTCGCCTCACCAGGGGGTTGTCATGACCAGTAGCCGAGGTTTCAGCCGATACGCCCCGCAGATGGTGGCTCCAGCTCCCAGCGCAGAGCCGGCCAACCGTTCTCTCCTGGAGATCATCCGGGATCTCGATGGCGCCAGCAGTGAACTGGTTGACCGCAACAAGACCATCTTCTTCCCCGGAGATCCCGCAGAACGGGTGTATCTGATCCGCCGGGGAGCCGTGCGTCTGTCCCGCGTTTACGAGTCGGGTGAAGAAATCACCGTGGCCCTGCTCCGCGAGAACAGCCTCTTCGGAGTGCTGTCCCTGCTGACCGGTCAAAGGTCCGATCGTTTCTACCACGCTGTGGCCTTCACCCGGGTCGAAATGGTGACGGCACCGGCGACCTCCGTGAAGGCCGCCATCGAAGCAGACACCAGCGTTGGCCTGCGCTTGCTGCAGGGTCTCTCCAGCCGAATTCTGCAGACCGAAACGATGATTGAAACCCTGACCCACAGGGACATGTCATCCCGGCTGGTGAGCTTCCTGCTCGTGCTGTGCAGGGATTTCGGCGTGGCAGATGAGCTGGGCATCACCATCGACCTACGCCTGTCCCATCAAGCCATCGCCGAAGCAATTGGCTCAACACGGGTCACAATCACGCGTCTGCTGGGAGACTTGCGTCAATCCGGTCTGGTTCAGATTGACCGCAAGAAAATCACCGTTCTGGATCCAATCGCTCTGGCCAAACGCTTCAGCTAAGCCGGCCATCGACCGACGGGTGCAGCCATGAGCGGCTGGGCACTGATCCTGGTTCTGCTGGTGCTCGGGGGCGTGCTGTCGACCCTGGGCGACCGTTTGGGCAGCCGCGTCGGCAAAGCGCGACTCAGTTTGTTCAGGATGCGCCCAAGGCGCACCGCCGTTTTGATCACGGTGCTGACCGGCAGCCTGATCAGCGCACTCTCGCTTGGCCTGATGCTGCTGGTGAGCCGGCAGTTGCGGGTGGGCCTGTTTGAACTGGATGCCCTGCAGGAGAAACTCCAGGACAGCCGGCAACAGCTCGAGGCAGCCGAGCGGGAACGGGACAAGACCCAAACGGAAACCAAGCGGATAGCCACTGAGCTCAAGCAATCGCAGCAACGGGCCAACACCCTGCGCCTTGAACTGGCTCCTCTTCAGAAAGAGCGGGCCCAACTCGAAGCTGAACGTGAACGCCTCAGCCAGGACATCGCCTCCCGCGATGCGGACATCCAGCGGACGGAAGCCGAACTCAACAGCGTTCGCAGCCGCATCCGTGCCGGTGAGCAGGAACTCAAGGAACTGGAACGCAATCTGGTCGCCCTGAGGCGTGGATCGGTGGTGATCAGCAGCGGACAGACCTTGGCGAGAGCAACGGTTCGACTCGATGCCCCAGACCAGGCGAAACAGGCTGTGGACAGGCTGTTGCAGGAGGCCAATCTCAACGCCTACGGGAAAGTGCGGCCTGGCGAAGCCCCCGAACGCCAGTTGATCCGCGTTCCGCGCAGCGATGTTGAACGCCTGCAAAGCATCATCCGCAAACCAGAGACCTGGGTGATCTCGCTGCGCTCCGCCACCAATGTGCTGCGGGGTGAAACAGCGGTGTACGCCTTCCCCGAGGTGCGTCCCAACCGGCCAGTGGCCCAACGCGGAGACGTGCTGGCCACCACCACACTGCCACCGGATGAACGCACGCCAGAGGGCATTCGCACACGACTGAACCTTCTCTTGGCCTCGGCCTATGCCGAGGTGCAGCGGAGAGGATCGCTGAGCGAGGGCCTTCAGTTCGATGGATCAGCCCTCTCCCAACTGGCCCAGACCCTGATGGAAGGACCCAGCCAAAGCGTTGGATTGGAAGTGATTTCCGCAGGGGTCAGCAACAGCGCCGATCCTGTCGTCGTCACAATTCAGCCATCCCCATGAAACGGGTGGCCGTTCTCGATCCAGGCCGCTGCAAATGTGGTCTTGTGCTGGCTGATCTTCAGCTCGGCCTCGTGCGCGAAGGGCATGTGCTGGCCCCGGACGCTGTGGGACCCTGGCTGGAGAAGTGGAATCACGACCAAGCTCTCGACCGCATCCTGATCGGCGACGGCACGGGCAGCCGAGCCTGGATCAAGCGACTGGAATGGCTGGGCAATCTCACCGTGATTCCTGAACAGGGAACAACCCTGAGGGCAAGACAGCGTTACTGGACGTTGTGGCCGGCTCGAGGTTGGCGACGGATGCTGCCGGCAGGACTGCGCATTCCACCGGTGGATCTGGATGCCGTGGCCGCTTTGGTGATGCTCGAGGAGCACCTGCAGTGCCGCCTGAAATGGCCGGTGCCTGCTCCCACGTTCTCGCTCAGAACCTGGCCCTAACCATGAAGGTGTAGTCACCCCCCGGTTCCAGCCTGTAATCAGAACGCACCAGAAACCGCCGAAGGGCATCCTCAATCAGGGCTCGTCCCAAGGACGGCTCCACCATCAGTTCGCCGCGGTCAAAGGCCCAGGAGAACTGCCACTCGAAGCCTCCAGCTGAGACTTCACCCTCCACGCACTTGGCTTGAAAACACTGGCGGAGCACCCGCAAATGGGCCGTTGTCGCCGGGAGAGCCGGCATCAGTCGACTGGCTCCAGGTCATAGCGAAAACCGTTGATCCAGGTTCCAGCACGCTCAAAGCTCTGGCGCTGAAGACGTTGAATCCCGTCCAGAACAGCATCAAGAACAGCGCCGACACAAGGTTGCTCCACCTTGCTGAACGGGCCAAGAACATGGGACACCGTTCGGGCGCGACGCTCAGCAGGATTCTCAGCTGGTGCACCAATGCCGATCCGCAGCCTGGGAAACGCCTGAGTCCCGAGATGTTGAATGGTGCTGCGCAAGCCGTTGTGGCCACCGGCGCTGCCCTGGGCCCGCAATCGCAAACGACCGAGCGGAAGATCCATGTCGTCCACCAGCACCAGCAGTTGGTGGGGCTCCAGCCCGAACCAATCAAGGGCAGCACGAATCGCGCGTCCACTGTCATTCATGTAGGTCTGGGGCATCAGTAAGCGCAACCGCTGCTCACCCACCCCTGTATCTGCTGCAAGACCATGCAACTTGGCTTGCTGACGAAAACTGAATCCAGAGCGCTCACCAAAAAGCTCTAGGGCCATGAAGCCGATGTTGTGACGAGTGCCTGCATATTTCGCCCCCGGATTGCCCAGTCCCACCACCAGCTTGAGATCAGTGGTCATACCGCTGGAACAACTCAGTCGCTGGGGGGAAGTTCTTCGGCCGGCTTCGCAGCCTCACCGGACACCTCCGGCTCAGCCATGGCTTTGTTGATCTCGCGCTCGAATTCCTTGGACGCGGATTGGAAGCCCTTCAGGGTTTTTCCGAGGGTCCGGCCAAGTTCTGGCAACCGTTTCGGCCCGAAGACCAAAAGAGCAACGGCGCCGATAACCGCCATTTCGGGGAGACCGACGCCGAAGATGTTCATGGGTGCTGATCAGCCGAGGCCGTTCCAGTTCACGT
The DNA here is from genome assembly GCF_020514235.1 of Synechococcus sp. MU1617. Classification (NCBI taxonomy): domain Bacteria; kingdom Bacillati; phylum Cyanobacteriota; class Cyanophyceae; order Synechococcales; family Synechococcaceae; genus Synechococcus; species Synechococcus sp. MU1617. Next base: position 608,835 of record NZ_VTLB01000002.1, on the reverse strand, counting down.
TGATGCCGTCGAGGATGAGGGACTTGTTGTACAGCTGAAGAATCACCAGCAGAAACACAAGAAACAGCACCATGAAGATGCCCATCACCGGAGTGGTGCCCCATCCGGGTACCACCTTGCCGTACTCGGAGTTAAGTGGGCGGAGAAGGTCTCCCAGACGGGTGCGTTGTGCCATGGCGACGCCGGGTCTCGGGTGGTTTGAAGTCTCGATACTGTAGGGGCCGACTCCGGTTCGGGGTTGATCCTGTCGAGAGATGTGATGGAAACGTCGTCCCCAGCCCTGTCCGTCGCCATTGGCGTGCTCGCCGTTTTGTTCGGACTCACCGGATTTGGCGTGTACCAGGCCTTTGGACCTCCATCAAAAGCACTCGACGACCCGTTCGACGATCACGAGGACTGATCAACCACCAGAGAGACGAGTTCTCCCGGAGCGATCACCACGGCATCAGCAGCATTGGAATCAGCCTGCCTGCGGACACTCCACCCCGCACCGGGGGTCCAACAGCAGCGCGCTGACCCCGCATTGAGCAGCTTCAGCAGGCAAGCGTCGACATGGCGCTCCAAGGCCACCGGCGTGAGTTGAAGCGGCAGCGATGGGAACCACTGACGCAGCTCCGCAGGCAAAGCCGCGCACCACCCGGGCTCGCGAAACGCAATTGCCGCCTGCGGCACACCGGCATCACTCCAGGAGCCGGAGAACGGCATAAGGGCCAAACGCTGGCGATGCCACCCCTGATCAGCGCTGGGGTCAGGCCAGGTCGGACCCCGCAGCAGCGAAATGCCGAGTCGGTCTGAAGACCAATCCACACCCTGGGGACCGTCCAGCAACACAGCCATCCCGCCTCCGGGAGCTGGCGACTGCGAAGCGAACCAGGAGATCACAGGGACTTCCCAGCGGGCTTGTTCTCGAGCCGTCATCGGTTCAGCGGGCCGTTCGATCACCCCCCCGCTGGTGTCGGCAGCGATACGGACAGCAGGGGTCGCCAGTGGCAGGTCCAGGCGCAGCAGCTCATGGGTCTGACACCAGTCGACACTGCAGATCAGCTCCAACCAGGGCGTGTCGGCCTTCAGCCGCAGGTCCAGACGCATGCAACTGGCGCCGAGCTGGCGCCGCAGCACCAGATGGGCCACCAGGGGCCCCTGATCGAGCCATTCCACGACATCCATGGACATGACACCCAAGGGCTGGGATCGGTAGTCCGCCGCCAGATCCCAGGCATCCCAGAATTCGCCCCGGTCCCGATACCGCTCCAACTGCAGGGGGGACGACAACTGATTCCGTCCATCGCGATCCCGCAGAGCCAGCAGTCCTGCCGCGGAGACGTCAATATCGATCAGACCATTACCCACGCGCCAAACTCCCGACCCAAGCGACGTGATGACCACAGGCTGACGGGGCTGAGCAGCGCCGGACGCCAACCCTGGTTCTCGCCGGAGCGGCACAGAACAAGTCCCGTGCTGACGCGGTAACTGCACCCAGGTGCCACCACCGGCAGCCGCTTGCTGCGGAAGTGAAACGGCGTTGGCTGACCACGACCCCACCGGAAGACGAACCAGAGGCGACCAGGAGGCCAAGGGCTGCAGACCCCACCAACTCCATTCCGCCGCTGTGCCCTTAGAACGAGGCAGCCTTGCCAGCCGCCGGTCGCGCTCACGGCGGGCCTGGCGCCGGGCCGAGCGCCAAACCGGTTCCGCCTGTTCAAACACCTCCGGGATCGAAGTTCCCGGAAGAATGTCGTGAAACTGCTGAAACAACAGCGGGCGCCAATCGCTGCCACCGCCATCCCGGCCGGCCATGGCCAACAGGGCCGAAACAGTGTCGGCTTCCCGCAAAAGCCGTTCAAGCGTTCGGTTGTGGCGCTTCTGATCGGGACGGCTGGTGGCGCAACCGCGGTGCAACTCCAGGAAGAGCTCATCACGCCACACCGGCCAGGCCTGATCGTCCTGCTCCAGGCTTGTCAGGAACTCCCGCACCGTGCCGGCACGGGCGGGCAGGGCGGCTGCTTGCCCCTCCCAGAGCTCGATCTGCGCCAGCAACTCCTCGGTGGGGCCACCACCGTGATCACCAACGCCCGGAATCCAGAGCGCCGCCTCCAGCCCCGTGGCCTGATGCCATGCCCGCTGCTCTACCAGCATCTCCACAGGATCAGCTCGACGTCCGATCGGCGGCAGCATCAGGCTGCGCAGTTCAGACCGTCCCCGTCCGCGCCAGCGGAACAAACGATGGGGGAAAGGGTTCTCAGCATTCCAGGCCAGCTTGTGGGTGCAGAACCAGCGCACACCGGTGGCTGCCGCCACCGCAGGCAGGCCAGCAGCGAAGCCAAAGCTGTCCGGCAACCAGGCCAGCTCATGGGTCCATTCCGGGAAGCGGCGCCGGCTGTCGTCCTGACCGAGAACAAACTGATTCCACAACGACGCCGTGCTGACCAGCACACAGTCGGTCTCCACCCAGGGGCCGTTGATCGGTTCCCAGCGACCGGCGCGGCTGGCCACCTGGATCTCCGCGAACAGAGCCGGGCGATGTTGCTCCATCCACGCGTAGAGGGCCGGCGTGGAATGGGCAAAGCGCAGCTCGGGCCAGCGACGCATCAGAGCCAACGCTGATCGGAAGGTGCGTTCAGCGGCCTGCCAGGTATCGGCGACCGGCCAGAGCCAAGCCAGATCGAGATGGGCATGACCCAGCCAATGCAACGACCCTCGTGGAGGGTCCACCTGATCCAGGTGCATTGCAACAGCGGCCTGCGCCTCAACACCGCTGGGATTCAGATCCGCCCAATGCGACGGCAGGTCTCCATCCGCCGCTAGATGCAGTTCCAAGGCCGCAGGCAACAACGTGCGCTCGGGATCAGGGCCAGCGGCCTGCGGCTCCAGATCGAGATGGCTGCTGATCAGAGCTCCGTCGTCATGCAAAGGGCTGCAGAGCTCCAGGACAAGATCCAGCGCCGCCCCCTCACGACAAGCCTCAGGCAAAGGCCAGCGACAGGCGGTATCGAACAGATCTCCCTCATGAACCAGCACGCCATCCACCCAGAGCCGCATCTGCTCGGCCCACCAGCTCAGCACCAGCCGAGCACTACAGAAATCACTGGCAGACCAGCCATCAGGCCAGCTCAACTGCTGCTCAAGCCGCAGCCACTGTCGCCCTCTTGGCCAAATCAGCAGACCACGTTTGGCCCAGTCGGGACGATGCCTTGCTCCCCAGCTTTCATCGAGGAAAAACCCAGCCTGGGCGGCACCTGAGCGGCGCCACCCTGCGCGCAGATCACGACGCGAGCGACTGCGAAACGTTTCAATCCACTCCGATCGACCGACCTGATCAGGGTTCATACCCCTGCTGACGCTGTCATGCCCCATAGGATGATGCCCTAGTCACAGACGCCGGTCGGTCTCCATGCTCGCCCTCAAGATCTCCGTTTACTCGGTCGTCTTCTTCTTCCTCGGCATCTTCGTGTTCGGGTTCCTTGCGAGCGATCCAAGCCGCACCCCCAGCCGCAAAGACCTGGAAGATTGATTCACCCCTTCGATCAGACCGCGCCACACACTGGTCTGATCGGACCGTGATTTCTGAAATGAGCTGGCAAGCTCATTGGCCGCAGCAGGATTGCCTTGGCGGCGCACCGCCTTCTCTTTGCATTGACCGGAACCCTGATGACAGGGTCGGTTTCTGTGTTGCCCGTCACGGCCGGTTCAGCTGAATCAACGTCAGAGACAGTTGCTCCAGCGCCGGCGCGCCTGAACGTTCGTGCCGATCGCCAATACACCGACACCAAGTCCAAGGCCACGATCGCCGAAGGCAACGTTTCTGTTCAGCTCGGAAACGCTGAACTACGCGCTGATCGCATCGAATTTGATGCTGCTTATCGCACGCTTTACGCCCGCGGCGCCGTCCGTTTCAGACGTGGCAAGCAATTTTTTCAAGCATCGAGCTTTCGCTACAACCTCGTTCAAAACGAAGGTCAGCTCAATGATGTTTACGGAGTGATCGACCTTGAGGAGCCCCTCACCAATCCGTTAACAACCTCTCGAACACCATCAGCCCCGCCTGAGTCACCCACCCCAGCAAGCGTTGAAGACATGCCTCCTGTGGCATGCCCGCCGCTGCTTCCTCCGGTTCCCGACTGGCATCCGCAACCTTGGGCAGTCACGGCCTGGGGCGGTCAGATGATTGATGCCGCCTTCGGCGACACCTTCCTGTTCAACGGTCGAATGCGTCCCGAAGCCGTGTTGGGCGTCGGCGTGCAGAAACGGATCATGCGCGCTGGTCCATTCGCCATTGAACTTGAGGCCGACCTGTTCAGCCACATCGCCAAGCAGCAACAGGGGGGCGAATTCAACCAGAGCAAGGCCTATGCCGATCTGCCCGCACAGAACTTCGGCGAAGGGGTGCTTGGAATCGGAGCGCGTGTCTGGGTTCAGCCTTGGCTGAGCTTCAGCGTTGTTGAAGGCATCAGCTACAACTCCAACGTCAGCCTTTACGAGAAAACATTCCGCGAGAACTACACCCAACTGTTGAACTATCTCGGCTTCGAGGTGGAGGCAGCAGTGTCCTCCGACCTCTCGCTCGTTGGCCGGATTCACCACCGCTCCGGTGCATTCGGCACCTATGGAGGCGTCACTGAGGGCAGCAATGCCTACTTGCTGGGCCTGCGCTACCGCTGGGGACGGGATACACCCAAGCCGGAGAGCGCCATGGTGCCGCCACTGCCGGAGTGTGACGACCCGGATCGCGGCCAGCGCGTCAAGCCCTCCTCCCTCTCCGAGCGTCTCGACTCGATTGCCCTCGGCGATGGAGGAGCCCCCCAGCGTCATGTGAACGGCGGCGACAAAACGGAACAACCCACGATCTCGCCAGCCGAGCAGCAGGCCATGCGAACTGAGGCGATCGCCAAGATCGACCAACGCATCTCAGACGTCGACCTCCAGGGCAGCTTCAGCATCGAACGGCGCAGTGGCATCCCCGTTCAACGCCTGAATTCCTCAGTCAGAGATGAAAACCGCTTCGGCGTGGTCAAGGTTCCTCAATTGAAGAGCCTGGGAAGCACAAATTTCCTCAATGGCACGATCAGCCGCTGGAGAGTTCAGGCCTCGAAAGTCTTGGTTACAGCGGATGGCTGGCAAGCCGATCGCATGGGCTTCAGCAACGATCCCTTTACCCCAGCGCAAACCAGGATCGATGCAGAAGATGTGATCGCCCGCGAACAAGCCAATGGAGACGTGCTGATCTCGGCGCGACGCAACCGGCTGATCGTCGAAGAGCGGCTACCCATTCCGGTCACCCGTCGACAACTCATCCAGAAGGAAGAGGAAGTTGAGAACCGCTTCGTTGTAGGCATCGACAACAGAGACCGCGGTGGCCTTTTTGTGGGACGCAACCTCAAGCCGCTGACCATCGGCACCAGCACTGAGCTGTCCGTTCAACCGCAGTTCATGGTTCAGCGCGCCATTGATGGCGACTTCAACAGCGCCGCAGATTTGTTTGGCTTGGACGCCAAAATGCGCGGCCGCTATGGGAATTACGAACTGAACGTCGACGCCGATATCAGCAGCTTCGACCCCACGGACATCCTCAGCAGCAGCCGCTACTGGGGAAGTTTCGGCCGGGATATCAACCTCGGTGGTTTGGGTGTGCTGAACACCAATCTTTTCGGGGCTTACCGCTACCGCACCTGGAATGGCTCCCTCGGTGAAACCAACATCCATGCGGCCTATGGCGTTTATGCCGAGACCAAGGGCAGCTGGTCGACAGGCGAGGTTGACCACGACTACCTGATTCGCGGTGCCATCGGCGACTACGACGCCGACCGCTTCAACAGCGACCGCCGTTTGCGCAGTGGGCGTGGCAGCTTGTTCGCCTCCGTCACCAGCAAGATTCCATTGCTGAAAGGCAAGACAGCCGAGCTCATTCCAACAGCGGCCTATCGCTATTCCCCCGTCCCCATCGTTCCGGGGCTGAGCCTGAACACCAACGTCAACACCTCAATTGCGGTGTACGGCGATGGCCGTCACCAGGAGACCCTGAGTCTCAGCGGAGGCCCCACCATCACCCTGGGCACCTTCAGCAAGCCCTTCCTCGATTTCACGCAGATCTCGATCGTCGGCAGCGGATCCCTGAAAAACGGCGACAGCCCGTTCGACTTCGATCGGAACGTCGATCTCGCCACCCTTGGGGTCGGCCTAACCCAACAGATTGTTGGACCGGTCGTTCTGAGCACCGGCGTCAGTTACAACGTCGATCCCGGTTCGAAGTACTACGGAAAAACCGTCAACTCCAACATCGAATTGCGCTGGCAACGGCGCAGCTACGACGTAGGGGTCTACTTCAATCCCTACAAGGGCATTGGTGGCGTTCGCTTCCGGCTCAACGACTTTGACTTCAAGGGCACAGGCGTGCCATTTGTGCCCTACACCCCAACGAACTGGATGGAAACCACCAACGCGGATCGACCCTTCTGATCAATCAGCACCCCCGATGATCAGATCGCTGCCAAACAGTGAAGCTCCGGCGTAGCGCATGCCGGAGGTCTGCACGTTCGGTGCATAGGCATTGATCACCTGAGCCTCCCGCAAATCGGCATTGCGCAGGTCCACGCCAGACAGCTCAGCATTGCTGAGGTTGGCTCCCCGCAGGTCAGCACCTTCCAGCAACGCTCCCGTCAGGTCAGCACCTTCAAGATTCGCCTCCCTCAGATCGGCGCCGCGCAGATCACTGCCGCGAAAATCAGCACCGATGAGATGGGCCTGACGGAAATCCGCCTGGCGGAGATCACAGCCAGGACAGCTGCGATCCAACGGATCATGGGGCTGCACCTGAAGCGGAACGGCCCCAGCAGGAACAACACCGGCAACAACCAAGAGCGGCAACAGGGGCAACAACAACCGCGAAAGCGAATAAGCCATTGAGATCCGACCTCCAAATGCGACCTCCTATCTCTTTCATAGACACAGGAGTCGCACTTGACTGTTAGTCAGAGGCGAACTGGTTGATGTAGGGCAGTGTTTGCATCAATTCCGCAACCTGGGGGCCATGGTCCAGGAGCTGGGACGTCGCATCCCAACGACCACTGCGCAGCATGTCGAGAGGACCAGGATCTATGGACACAGGCCAGCTGGACTCCGCTGAGGTCAGTTGCAAACCGGCGAGATCCAGGTTCCAGGAGCGTCCCGGCTCACGATCCACCTGCTCCTGAATCGCCTTGATCTGCTCCGGGGCTGCCGTTGCACAGGGAATGCCAAGGGCAAGGCAGTTGCCGTAGAAGATCTCGGCAAAACTGACCCCAACCACCGCGCGAATTCCCCAGCGCATCAACGCCTGAGGTGCATGCTCACGGCTGGAACCGCAGCCGAAATTGCCGTTCACCACGAGGATCGAGGCCCCCTGATAACGGGCCTGATCAAAGGGATGTTCACCGGAGAGCTCGAGACGGTCATCGGCAAACACCTGGTCGCCCAACGCCTCGAAACTGACGCATTTGAGGAATCGTGCCGGAATGATCCGATCCGTGTCGATGTCTTCACCGGGGACGGCAATCGCCGTTCCACTCACCTGTTGAACCGGACCAGTCGGGAAGAGAGCCATCACGATGCGGACGGAGAAATCAAAGTACGGACATCGGTCACACGACCGTTAACGGCAGCTGCGGCCACCATTGCTGGACTCATCAACAACGTCCGGCCACTGGCCGATCCCTGCCGACCCTTGAAATTGCGGTTGCTGGAGCTGGCGCTGATCTGACGCCCCTCCAGCCGATCCGGATTCATGGCCAAACACATCGAGCAGCCGGGCTCCCGCCACTCAAAGCCTGCGGCACGGAACACCGCATCCAGCCCTTCAGCTTCAGCAGCCTTCGCAACCTGCTCCGAGCCGGGAACCACAAACGCCTTGATGCCTTCAGCCACCTGGCGCCCACGGGCCACCTCGGCAGCCGCACGCAGATCGCTGAGACGGCCATTGGTACAGCTGCCGATGAAACAAACATCCACAGGCACCCCAGCGATGGCCGTTCCCGGCTGGAGATCCATGTAGCGGTAGGCCTCCTCCGCAATCGGACGCTCCCCTGGATCCAGTTGATCAAGGCTGGGCACCGTTTCATCGATCCCCAGTCCCTGGCCGGGTGTAATGCCCCAGGTCACCGTGGGTGGAATCGCAGCGGCATCAAACACCACCTCGTCGTCGACCGTTGCGTCGGGATCAGTGGCCAAGGAGCTCCACCAGGCGACAGCGCGGCTCCAGGCGTCACCTTCAGGGGCATGGGGGCGACCTTTCAGATACTCAAAGGTGACCTGATCGGGATTGACGTAACCGCATCGGGCTCCCCCCTCGATCGCCATGTTGCAGAGGGTCATCCGCTCTTCCATCGACAACTCCTCGATGGCCGAGCCGGCGAACTCGTAGGCGTAGCCAACGCCGCCCTTCACACCAAGGTGGCGGATTACATGCAGGATCAGATCCTTCGCCGACACACCCTCTGAAAGAAGGCCATTCACCTGAATCCGGCGCACCTTGAGCTTGTTCATGGCCAGGCTCTGACTGGCCAACACATCGCGCACCTGACTCGTGCCGATCCCAAAGGCGATCGCCCCGAAGGCGCCATGGGTGGAGGTGTGGGAATCACCGCAAGCCACCGTCATGCCCGGCTGGGTTAGGCCCAGCTCCGGGGCAATCACATGCACGATGCCCTGCCGGCCGCTGCCGATGTTGTTCAGAGGGATGCTGTGCTCCTGGCAGTTCCGTTCCAAAGTGCTGAGCATCTCCTCTGCCAACGGATCGGCGAACGGCCGTTGCTGAGAGGTGGTCGGCACGATGTGGTCCACCGTGGCCACCGTGCGCTCAGGACAGCGCACCGTCAGGCCCTTGTCCTTCAAAGCCGAGAAGGCCTGAGGACTGGTGACCTCATGGATCAAATGCAGACCGACAAACAGTTGGGTGGATCCGCCGGGGAGCTCCGCCACCCGATGCAGGTCCCACACCTTGTCGTAGAGGGTGCCGGAACTCAACAGTTCAGCCGCAAGAACCGTCGACCCTAAACCTGAGCGAGCAAGCGAAGACGCAGACGGTCCAAGCCACGGATCACGCTCATCTTCTGAATGGCCTCCCGACCCCGCCGCTCACCGAAATGCTGCACCCAGGCCTCACAGCCATCGGGACCAGCCAAGGCCAGATGCACCAAGCCCACGGGCTTCTCGGCACTGCCACCGCCAGGGCCGGCAATACCGCTGACCGCGATCGCCCAGTCGCAGTTCAGGCGCTCCCGGGCTGCCCGAGCCATCGCCTCAACCACAGGCTGGGAAACAGCACCATGGGCCGTGAGCAGATCCCGCGACACCCCAAGCAAGGCCTGTTTCACCGCATTGCTGTAAGCGACGACGCCACCCTGGAACACCGACGAGGAGCCTGGAACAGCCGTAAGGGCTGCCGCCAATCCACCACCGGTGCAGGACTCCGCCACCGCCATCGTCTGGTGCCTTTGCTTAAGCAGGTCGATCACCACCGACGCCAGGCTGTCCTCATCGATGCCGTAGCAGTTGTTCCCTGTGCGACGGCGCAGCTCAGCTTCCAGCGGCACCAACAGCTGAGCGGCGGCATCGGCAGTGGGAGCACAGGCCGTGAGCCGCAATTTCACATCTCCGAGAGAGGCATAGGGAGCAACCGTTGGGTTGGCGGACGCCAACAAATCGGCAACGCGCTCAGCCAGATCGGATTCACCAATGCCACTAAAACGGAGCTGACGGCTCACGTACACCCCGGAAGTCCCAGCATTGGCTTGAAGCCAGGGGGCGGCCGTTTCCGTCCACATCACCCGCATTTCCGCAGGCACCCCCGGGAAGGTAAGGATCGTGAAATCAGGTCGGGGCGACCAGATCATTCCCGGTGCCGACCCCTTTGGATTTGGAAGAACATCCGCTCCACGGGGCAGATAAGCCTGGCTGCGGTTGCTGGGAGCAACCGGCCGGCCACCCGCCGATAACTTCCGCTGGATCTCCAGCCAGAGTTCGGGCCGCTCCTCCAGGGGAGTCTCGAAAGCAGCAGCAAGGGCCTCTGTGGTGAGGTCATCGGGGGTTGGGCCCAAACCTCCTGTCGTCACCAGAACCCTGCAGCGCTGCGATGCCTCCCGTACGGCAGAGATCACACGATCTTTATTGTCGCCAACAACGGTTTGGCGGTAATGCGGCAGCCCCAGGCCTGCCAACTGTTCTGCAATCCATCGGGCATTGCCGTTGAGGATGTCGCCCAACAACAGCTCTGTACCCACGCACAGGATTTCAACACCCGATTCAGCCACGCGGTTCGCCAAGGGCAGCGGGATCAGCAGGGGTGGGACAGGGGTTGGTGTTCATCAAAGCTCGCTCGTGCTGCAACTGGCGACGGCTGATAACCACCGTGGCCACGAGGATGGCCGTGGCCAAAGCCAGCCAGAGGAAGCGCATCTCAGCATTGGCCACCACAAGGGCCAAGGCAGCTAGCCACTGGGTGAAGACGTAGATCAGCAGAACCGTGCGCCGATGGCTGAAGCCAGCGCGCAACAGTCGGTGATGGAGGTGACGGCGATCGGGATAGAAGGGGGAACGGCCTTCCCGCAGACGGCCCATGATCACAGCCGACATGTCGGCCAGAGGCAGCGAGAGAATCAGCAGCGGCAGCAGCAGGCTCACCGTCGTGAGCCCTTTGGCAGGTCCCACGATGCTCACGGCAGCGAGGGTGAATCCCAGGAAGTAGGAGCCCCCATCCCCCATGAAGATGCGGGCAGGGTTGAAGTTGTGCCGCAGGAAGCCGAGGCAGCAGCCCGCCAGCGCGGCGGCGAGGAATCCAGCGGCCACCTGATGCAGCGAAAAGCTGACGGACACCAGCCCGACAGCGGCAATGCCAGCCACTCCCGCAGCAAGGCCATCAAGGCCATCCAGCCAGTTGATGGCGTTGGTGATTCCCACCAGCCAAACAACAGTGGCCAGCAGGCTGAGGGTGTCGGGCAGAGCAATCGGACCGGCTGAAGCGGTGAACCAGGGAAGATCGATCGCTCCAATCCGAACGCCCTGGCTCCACACCGCACAAGCCACGGCGACCTGTCCAGCCAGCCGCGGCCAGGGGGAGAGGGCGAAGAGGTCGTCCGCCAGGCCGATCAGAAAAAAGCAGAGCGAACCGGCCAGGGTGCTCCAGATCAGTTGATCCCGGGCCGGGGCAAGCAAGCCAAACCCCCCCACGGACCACACCGCCCCCAAAGCCAGGGCAAAACCCAGGACCATGGCAATGCCCCCCAGCCTCACCATTGGAGTGATGTGCTGCTTGCGCTCATCCGGTTGATCGGTCCACCCGAAGCGCAAGCCCAGCCGGCGCACTTGGGGCACCAGCACCATGGTGGTCACCGCGGCCAGAAGAAAGCTGACCGAGGCGACCGCGATAGGGCTGGCCAAGAGGTTCACGCAGGCTCCAGCAAACAGACGATCCCCAGGTCAGAAGGAGTGGCTCCAATCCTAAAGAGCCTGCAACCGATCAACCAGGCACGGCCGAGGCTCGTTCGAAAGCCAAGGCCAAGCCTCAGGCCAGAACCGGCTGCTTGCTGTCGGCATAGAGAGGGAAGCGCTCACAGAGGGCGGCCACCCGGTCGAGGCAACGCTGGCGAATCGCATCATCCTCAGGATTGAGAAGACGGTCGGCAATCACATCAGCGACCTCACGGAAGGCCTGTACGTCAAAACCACGGGTGGTAAGTGCGGCTGTTCCCAGCCGCAGGCCACTTGTGACAAAGGGCGATTCGGGGTCGAAGGGAACGGTGTTCTTGTTCGCAGTGATGTGCACATCACTCACCAACAGATCAGCCACTTTTCCAGTCATGCCGATGCCACGCAGATCCAGCAGCACCACGTGGTTGTCGGTGCCACCGCTGACGACATCGATGCCGCGGGCGATCAGCTGTTCGGCGAGGGCTGCCGCATTGGCAACCACCTGCTGGCTGTAGGCCTTGAACGAAGGCTGCAACGCTTCACCGAAGGCCACAGCCTTGGCAGCAATCACATGCTCCAAGGGGCCGCCCTGACTGCCAGGGAACACGGCTTTATCGAATTTCTTGGCGAACTCAGCATCGCGGCAGAGAATCAGGCCACCGCGGGGGCCGCGAAGGGTCTTGTGGGTGGTGGTGGTCACCACATCGCAATGGGGCACCGGGCTGGGATGCACACCAGCGGCCACGAGGCCGGCGATGTGGGCCATATCGGCCAGCAGATAGGCACCCACTTCATCAGCGATGGCGCGGAAGGCGGCGAAGTCGATGGTGCGTGGATACGCGGAATAGCCACAAACAATCAGCTTCGGCTTGTGCTCCAACGCAAGCTGGCGGATCGCCTCCATGTCCAAGCGTTGGGTCTCTTTGTCGACGCCGTACTGGACGACGTTGAACCACTTGCCGCTGACGTTGACCGGAGAACCATGGGTCAGATGCCCGCCATGGGACAGATCAAGACCCATGATCGTGTCGCCGGGCTGCAGCAGAGCCAGGAAAACGGCGAAGTTGGCCTGGGCACCGCTGTGGGGCTGCACATTGGCCCAGTCGGCACCAAACAACTGCTTAGCCCGCTCGATGGCCAACTCCTCAATGGCGTCAACGTGCTCACAACCGCCGTAATACCGCTTGCTGGGCAGACCCTCGGCGTACTTATTGGTGAGCACGGAACCCTGGGCCTGCATCACCGCACGGGAGGCAAAGTTCTCCGATGCGATGAGTTCTAGGTGGGTTTCCTGACGCTGCCGTTCTTGATTGATAAACGCGGCGATATCCGGATCCGACTGAGCCAGATCGGCGTCGATGGCGCGTCCAGATGCCTGGCCCATGAAATGTCAGTAAAAATTTGCCCAATCGTAAGAAATCGCAGCGATCAGCCCGACCGATCAACCAAAAAAAAACTGCCCGTGGGGGCAGTTGAAACGCGCCTGGAGAGATTCGAACTCCCGACCCTCTGATCCGTAGTCAGATGCTCTAATCCGCTGAGCTACAAGCGCTTGCGCTGAACCATCAGACCCCATCGAGGGTCCGCTCGTCAACTGGGCCCGAGCCGCGTCAGGATTCAGGGGTTTCTGAGCTCGAGCAATGCCGATCCGCTGGTATGGCCCCGCTAACCCTGAGGATCCGACCTACCGGCATTTCGAGCGCATCGTGAACCTATGCCTGCACGGCGGCATCTTCGCCGCGGTGAACAGCGGCGGTTGGTTCCTGCAGGAGATGCGCCATCCCTTCCCTGCGGGGAGCCTGCCCTGGATCACGGGCCTCTGGGCCACCCTGTGGCTGAGCCAATTGATTTGGGTGATTCGTCAACGCCCCAAGCCGGAGGAATAAAGCCAACATGGATGAAATCCTTTCCTCGATCATCCTGGGCTGATGTCCCTCTCCGCCAGCGACCTAAAGGACCTTCAGAGTGCTCTGGCGGATCGCCTGTACGTTCAGATCAGCGGCTGGCATCTGTACCTGGGCGACGCCGATCTGGCCTCAGCCTTAGCCATCGAATGCAGTGCACGTGTCAATCAAGGCGCTGAAGTGGCGGCGCGGCAGGCACTCGATGCCGTGAAAGTGCAGCTGGCTGGGGGTGCTAGTCAGCTGCCTCTCGCCAAGCTGATCCCCCCCAGCCAGCTTCGTGATCTCGAGGAGATCCTCGAGCCGTACTGCGGATAAGGTTGCAGTCCATCCGCAGCGGTTGGTGTGCTGATCATTGAAGTCACCAACTCAAGAGATTTGGTCCGCCAACGCATTGGCCGCTTGGGTGAACGGCTGATTGGGCGCGTGGTGGATGCGGAGGCTCAAGTTGAAAAAGCTCTGATTCAGGAACTGGAAACCGCCTTCAAAGAGTTCGGCATTGAGGCAAGGATCGTGTCTGTTCAAGGTCCACAACTCGTGGGTCGCGAACAGCTGGAACTTCCCATTCAAGTGCGTGAAGAGCTCGATGTTCGCCTCAGCGAGCCCTGAATCGGCCCACCACCAACTGCGCGATCTCACGCACCTCCGGCACCTTGAGTTGTGCTCCGATCAAGGCGAACAGAACCAGACCCAGCAAGCCAGGTGCAGAGACCTGCAGCAGCAGGCCCACGAGCCCTGAGGGCCAGGGCACGACGGTCACCAGGATCCCCGCGCCCCCCGCTGCCAGCACACCGGCGATGGCCAGCCGCAGCAGGTCCATCCCCCAGCGCCGCAGTGGCAACCCTGAAATCCGTTGCTGCAGAACCAACAACAGGGCAAGGCAGGTGAACAGGTTGATGGCAACCGTCGCGAGCACCAGCCCAGGTGCACCGAAATTGAATGGCGACTGATTCCCCCAAGGTGTCGGGCCACCCACCAGCAGCCAATCAAAAATCACGTTCAAACCAATCCCCGCCAACGAGAGACGAAAGGGCGTCGTCCCATCTCCGAGGGCGTAGAAGACACGCACCAGCACATCCCGGCCGAGATAGGCCGGCATGCCCAGGCCGTAGGCCATCAATAGGCCCGTCACCAACTGGGCGGCGGACGCATCGAAGGCACCACGCTCGTACACCAAGGCGACGATGGGGCCGCCCAAGGCAATGAACAGTCCCCCCAGAGGAATCATCGATGCGGCAGAAAGCATCAACCCCTGCCGAATCCGTTCGATCAGCTGCGGACGATCCGACGGCGCCGTGAGCCTGGCGAAGGTGGGCAGCAAGGGCACCAGCAATGCATTCGAGATCAAGCCCAGGGGCGTTTGCACCAGCAAATTGGCGTACCCCAGACCCGCCGCCGCACCGACGATGCCGGAAGCAAAGAAGAGATCCGTGAACACATTGATCTGCAGCATCCCGGACGACAGCGTCGCCGGCCCCATCACACGCCAGACCTCGCGCACCCCCGGGTGCCGCCAATCCCAGACCAGTTGAAAACGGGCCAAACCCTGCCGGATCAATGCTGGTAGTTGGATCAACCACTGCAGCAAGGCCCCCACAAACGTGGCCAAGGCCAACACCACACCCCCGGTCATGGCCGCGGACGGCAAGACGATGTCAGCGCCGAGCTGCCACCAGAGCAGTCCCACTCCAAGGATCAAGGCACCGCTGGACATCAGCGGGGAAATCGCAGGAATCCAGAATTCGTCCGCAGCGTTGAGGGAGCCAAAGCCCAGCCCAATCAGCCCGGCCAGCAACGCCATCGGGGCCATCACCTGCAGCTGAACCCGAGCGATGGCATGAAGCTCGGGGGCA
This sequence comes from Synechococcus sp. MU1617, assembly GCF_020514235.1. Taxonomy (NCBI): domain Bacteria; kingdom Bacillati; phylum Cyanobacteriota; class Cyanophyceae; order Synechococcales; family Synechococcaceae; genus Synechococcus; species Synechococcus sp. MU1617. The sequence goes on along the minus strand of NZ_VTLB01000002.1, from coordinate 593,645 downwards.
AGGCCAGGGCCCACCAGGGTGATCAGGGGATCCGCCGCCAACACCAAAACGATGGTGACCAGTAGCAATAGTGCGCTGACGCTGGTGTTGAGCGCCGCAAGGATATGGGCTCCTTCCGCCCGTGGGCGACGACTCAGCACACTCACCATGGCGCTGTGGAAGGGGCCATTGATCCCCCCGAGCAGGATCAGCAAAAATCCAGGCAGCACATAGGCGTAGTTGTAGGCGTCATAGGCCGCGCCAACACCGAAGGCCGCCGCAATCACCAGCTGCCGAATCAGGCCACCCACCTTGCTCAGCAGGGTGCCGAGGGTCACCACCAGTGCGATCCCCTTCAGTGAACGCGCCATTCGCCCCACAGCATTGGGCGCATTGTGGAGGCACCACGCGAGACCATGGGCCAATCTCGGCTGATGCCATGACTGGCCTTCCCTCTCCGGGCGATGCCCTGCTGCGCTTTGAACCTTTAACGGAGGGCGTGCTGCTGAAGCGCTACAAACGTTTTCTGGCCGATGTGGAACTGAGCAGCGGCGAGACCGTCACCGCCCACTGCGCCAACACCGGCCCGATGTCCGGGGTCTTGATCCCTGGCCAACGGGTGCGTCTGCGCCACGCACCCTCCCCCAAACGCAAGCTGGCCTGGACCTGGGAGCAAGCCGAAGTGCCAGGCGCCGATGGCCAGCCTTGCTGGGTTGGCATCAACACGGCCCTGCCCAACCGCCTGATTCGCGCAACGATTGAAGCGGGGTGCCTGGAGGCCCAACTCGGCGCCATTGCGGGGATCCGCGCTGAAGTGGCCTACGGCACCAACAAGCGCAGCCGGATCGACCTCCTGCTGACGCCAGCAGCACAGAACCCCGATCAACGACCGATCTACCTGGAGGTGAAGAACACCACCTGGACCGACGGCAGCACGGCCCTGTTCCCCGACACGGTGACCGAACGGGGGCAAAAACATCTGATTGAGCTGATGGGGGTGCTCCCTGACGCGCGGGCGATGCTCGTGCCCTGCCTTAGCCGCCCGGATGTGAATTCCTTTGCACCGGGCGACAGCGCCGATCCGCGCTATGGAGAGCTGTTTCGCCAGGCGACCAATAGCGGCGTGGAAGTTCTGCCTTGCTGTTTCAGCTTCAGCGCTGATGCGGTGCACTGGCAGGGAACACGCCTAGTCGACCTAGATTGATTTTTTGTAGCAGATCGAACATAGAAAGACGAGATTGACGTGCAGCGTGGGCTGGTTCGCCTAGTTACAACTGGGCGTGTCACGCAGCTCTGCACCCTCGTTCATGACAACTGCATTCCACGCGCCACCGCAACAGCGGCGCAAAACCCTTCAGGAGGCCAGCCTCCTGGAAGGCCCGATGCTGCTCCTAAAGAGCATCCGGGGCTTCAGTTCTAACCGCGCCATGACCTGGCTCGCCTGTGCGCCCCTGGCGCTCATGGGCCTTGGCATCTTCACGCTGTCGGCCAAAGCCGAAGAGCTGCCTGAGCTCTCCGCAGCTTTCCTGGCCAACAACCTCTGGCTTCTGGTCGCCACCATCCTGGTGATCTTCATGAATGCCGGCTTCGCCATGGTCGAAGCAGGCATGTGCCGGCAAAAGAATGCCGTCAATATTCTTTCCAAAAACCTGTTTGTGTTTGCCCTTGCGGTAACCGCTTACTGGTTTGTGGGCTACTCCTTCATGTACGGCGATTCCGTCATCGACGGTTGGCTGTATTTCTCAGGCCTCTTCTTCGATCCAACCGTCACCGCTGAGACCATCAGCGATGCCGGCCTGGTTCCCACAGTTGATTTCCTGTTCCAGGCGGCCTTCGCTGGAACAGCAGCCACGATCGTTTCCGGTCTTGTCGCTGAACGGATCAAGTTCGGCGAATTCGTGATCTTCGCCCTGGTCCTCACCGCCTTCATCTACCCAGTTGCTGGCAGCTGGGAATGGAACGGTGGCTGGCTCAACAGTGTTGGCAGCGTCGAATTCATCGACTTTGCTGGATCCTCGATCGTGCACTCCGTCGGCGCTTGGGCCGGCCTCGTCGGCGCCATGCTTCTCGGACCCCGCATCGGCAAGTACGTCGATGGCAAGGTTCAGGCCATTCCTGGCCACAACATGTCCATCGCCACCCTTGGCGCTCTGATCCTCTGGATCGGCTGGTACGGCTTCAACCCGGGCTCCCAGCTCGCCATGGACCAGTGGGTTCCGTACGTGGCCGTCACCACCACCCTCGGCGCAGCCGGCGGTGCCATCGGTGCCACGGTGATCTCCACGATCACATCCAAGAAGCCTGATCTCACCATGATCATCAACGGCATCCTGGCCGGCCTGGTGAGCGTGACTGCCGGTTGCGGCAACCTCACCCTGACGGGTTCCTGGGTGGCTGGTCTGGTCGGCGGCATCATCGTCGTCTTCTCCGTTGCAGCTCTCGATGCCGCAGGCATTGACGACCCGGTCGGCGCCTTCTCCGTGCACGGTGTGTGCGGCGTGTGGGGCACGATCGTGATCGGTCTCTGGGGCTACGACGTCCAGGGCGACGGCTCCGGTCTCGGCCTTCTGGTCGGCGGCGGTATCGACCAGCTCGGCATCCAAGCCCTGGGGGCAGCTGCCTACGCCATCTGGACCGTGGTCACCTGCTTCATCGCCTGGCAGATCATCGGCTCCCTCTTCGGTGGCATCCGCGTCACCGAACAGGAAGAGTCCGAAGGTCTGGACATCGGCGAACACGGCATGGAGGCCTACGCCGGTTTCTCCACCACCAACAACTGATTCCATTCCGAACTCAGCTGTTGATTTCGAGCCCGGCCAACTGGCCGGGCTTTTTTACTGCCTGAAGTGTTGCTTCAGGCCACATAGAGTTCCCCCACTCCAGCGCCCTCCATGGACACCCACGCCTTCAAGCGCTCCCTCCACCATTCCGAGCGTTACAACCGGCGAGGCTTCGGGCGCGCTGAGGAAGTGGCGGAAAGCCTTGAGCAGGCTTACCAGAGCGGCCTGATCGGCACGATCCGGGACAACGGCTACCGATTGGAACACGGCCGGCTCAACGTCCGGCTTGCGGAAGCCTTCGGGTTCTGTTGGGGTGTGGAACGGGCCGTGGCGATGGCCTACGAGACCCGCAGGCATTACCCGAGCGAGCGTCTCTGGATCACAAACGAGATCATCCACAACCCCTCAGTGAACGATCACCTCAGGGAGATGGATGTGCAGTTCATCCCTGTCGAACAGGGGGTGAAGGACTTCTCAGGTGTTACCTCCGGTGATGTGGTGATCCTGCCGGCCTTTGGTGCCACCGTTCAGGAAATGCAGCTGCTAAATGAACGGGGCTGCCACATCGTTGATACGACCTGTCCCTGGGTCTCCAAGGTGTGGAACACCGTGGAGAAACACAAAAAGCACACCTTCAGCTCGATCATTCACGGCAAGGTGAAGCACGAGGAAACACTGGCCACCAGCTCATTTGCCGGAACCTATCTGGTGGTGCTCGATCTGGAGGAAGCCCAGTACGTCGCCGATTACATCCTCGGCAAAGGTGACCGCGATGAGTTCATCAAACGCTTTGCCAAAGCGTGCTCTCCAGGGTTCGATCCCGATCGGGACCTCGAACGTCTGGGCGTGGCCAACCAGACCACAATGCTGAAGAGCGAAACGGAAGAAATCGGACGCTTGTTCGAACGCACGATGTTGAGCAAATACGGTCCAACCCAGCTCAACGACCACTTCCTGGCCTTCAACACCATCTGCGACGCCACCCAGGAGCGTCAGGACGCCATCTTCTCCCTGGTGGATGAACCGCTGGACCTGATGGTGGTGATCGGTGGTTTCAACTCGTCCAACACCACCCACCTGCAGGAAATTGCCGTCAGCCGCGGCATTCGCTCCTTCCACATCGACACGCCCGAGCGGATTGACGTCGGCAGCAATTCGATCGAGCACAAACCACTGGCGGCGGAACTCTGTCGTGAAGGCGATTTCCTGCCTGAGGGGCCCGTGCGGGTGGGAATCACCTCCGGCGCCTCAACTCCGGATCGAGCGGTGGAAGAGGTGATCGAAAAACTGATGCAATTGAGCGAAAACTGAACCGCGGAGAGCTTTACATTGGTTCATCTTTAATCCGCCCTTCACCGGCAGCTCCCCATCCGTGACGGTCTTGTCGCCCACTGAAACCGACAATCAGCTTCACGGTGCAGACCCTCAGGTGCGCTGCTACAGCAGCCACTTCGAGGATTCAATGCAGATGCTGGCGCCCCAAGCGGTCGTAGCTCGCTACCTGGATAACCATCAGAGCTGGTTTGAACGTTGCGCCAGCCCGATGCAGGTCGAGGCCATCGATCGGCAGTCCTACAGCCTGACCCTGGGGCGGTTCGGCAACTTCGGCTTCGAAGTGGAGCCCACGATCGCTCTACGACTGCTGCCGCAACAGGAAGGGATTTACCGGATCGAAACCATGCGGACCGTTCCACAGTCCCTCGCCCTGCGCCATCACTACGACGTCGACTTCCGCGCGGGAATGCATCTCATCCCCGAACAGGAGAACACCTCCGTGCAATGGGACCTGGATCTCAAGGTCTGGATCCGTTTGCCCAAGGTGATCACCATGCTCCCGGATCAGTTGGTCCAGAGCAGTGGTGATCATCTGCTCAAGCAGATTGTCCGCCAGATTTCGCGACGGCTCACCTGGAAGGTCCAGGAAGATTTCCATGCCGCCCATGGCCTGAGCTGCCCACCCCGTCAGCGGGCAGCCTTCTGAAGGTTCTTCAGCGGTTGGTCCAGATCTTGTTGACGATCTCCATACCGCTGACGGCCTGCCAAAGGAACAGCGTGAGCATGCCCATGTTCAGGCCCACATGAGCCTTGCGCGCGATCACATTCCCACGCTGCATCAGGGGTGAGAGCGACGCGGCAACGGCGATCATCCCGGTCATCGCCAGACCCACCAAAAGGTGCGGACCGACGAACAACTTGCCATTGTTCAGATAGGTGACCGCCATGCCACCCAGCGTGCCGAGCGTCATCACAGCAAGCAGGATGCTGCCCCAGAGGTAATGGCGCTGGGCGAACTTCTTCGGCACCAGCTCTTTGCGCTGTTCTGGGGAGCCGGTGCGAGTTTTCTTGACCTTGATCCCCAGGTACAGAGCCCAACCACCAACGGCGAGCAGGCTCCACTCCGCGAGGGGGTGAGCGAAATTGAGGCTGAAGGGGAGGGTGGCGAGCATTGAAGGGGACTCTTCAGTGTCGCGAGGCTAGGGGGCCGGCGGCCCCCACCAGCATCAGTGCAGAAAATGGCGGCGCCCCGTGAGCTGCATCGCCAGGCCAAGCTCATCGCAGGCCTTGATCGAATCGCCATCGCGCATGCTCCCTCCGGGATGAATCACGGCGGTGATGCCGTGGCTGGCAGCCAGACGCACTGTGTCGTCAAACGGGAAAAATCCATCACTGGCCAGAACGGCTCCCTGGGCTTTCTCACCTGCCGCCTCCAGGGCAATCCGGGCTGAGCCCACGCGATTCATCTGCCCGGCACCCACGCCAAGGCTCTGCCCATCCTTGGCCACAACGATGGCGTTGGAGCGAACATGACGCACCAGACGCCACGCAAATTCAAGGTCCAGCTTCTCCTGCGGTGTTGGCGGCCGCTGGCTGGCCACGCTCCAGTCGGCCGGCGTGATCACCTGGTCATCAAGATCCTGAACCAGGAGACCGCCAAGGATGCTCCGCACGTGATCGGGGCCGGCCGCATCAATAGCCTGCGGAGCCAGCTCCAACAGGCGCAGATTGGCTTTGGCCGCCAGCACCTCCCGCGCCTCGGGAGTGAAGCCCGGTGCGACGACACACTCCAGGAACAGGCTGGTGAGCTCACGGGCCGCCGTGGCTTCCACCACACCATTCACGGCGATGATGCCGCCGAAGGCACTCACCCGATCGGCATCCAGGGCCCGCGTTAGTGCTGCAGGAATCGAAGCTCCAATCGCCACACCACAGGGATTGGTGTGCTTGACGACCACGGCCGCAGGTTGCAACGCCGGCACGGAGCCGTCAACTCCATAGCCGAACTCCCGCACCGTGGCGAGGGCCGCCTCGAGATCCAGAAGGTTGTTGGTGCTCAGCTCCTTGCCCTGCAGCTGAATGGCACCACCCCAACCCTGTTTGGGATGGCTGAACCAGCGCGCTTTTTGGTGGGGATTTTCGCCGTACCGCAGGGTCTGCCGCAATGGCACCGCCTCCAACCAAGGGCTGTCTTCCGCGGCGTTTTGCTCGGCCATCCAGCGGCTGATCGCGGTGTCGTACGACGCGGTGTGCTGGAACGCTTCAAGGGCGAGTTGGCGCCGCAGCTCTGAAGGCACACTCCCGCCCGTCTCCGCCATGGCGGTCAACAGACGGTCGTATTGGTCAGGGCTGGTGAGCACAGCCACATCGGCATGATTTTTGGCAGCCGCCCGCACCATGGCGGGGCCACCGATGTCGATGTTCTCGATCGCCTGATCCCAGGTGACGTCAGGCCGAGCAATCGTTTCGCGGAAGGGATAAAGGTTGACCACCACCACATCGATGGGGGCAATGTTCTGCTGCTCAAGATCGGCTTGGTGGGACGCGTCACCCCGCTTGGCCAAAATTCCGCCATGCACCCTTGGATGGAGCGTTTTCACACGACCGCCAAGAATTTCTGGGGCCCCGGTGTGCTCTGAGACACGGGTCACTGGAAGACCTGCCTGCTCGAGCACCTTGGCCGTGCCCCCACTGGAGAGCAGCTGATAGCCATGGGTCCGATGCAGGGCCTCCGCCAGGGGCACCAGCCCGGACTTATCGGAAACACTCAGCAGAGCGACAGGAGCCATCGAAGGGTCGTGACTGGGTAGTGAGCCAACCTACGCAGCAGTGATCTTGATGACCTATGGATGGCCGGCTTGTGCTGCTCCACGGCTGGGGAGCCAATGGAGAGGATCTCAAGCCCCTGGGCGATCGCCTGGCGCGCGAGTGCTCAAAAACCCTTGATGTGGTTTGCCTTGAGGCCCCTGAACTCCATCCCGACCAACCTGGAGGACGCCAGTGGTATGGCCTATTCCCAGCCCAATGGGACGCCGTACCCGCGGCCGTTGAGCGCCTCAAGGCTCAACTTCAGAGCCTGAACAGTTCAGGCCTTGGACTCGAACGGACGGTGGTTTTCGGCTTTTCCCAGGGGGGTGCCATGGCTTTGGAGAGCGGCTGCGTCCTGCCCATCGCAGGGCTGATCAGCTGCAGCGGCTATCCGCACCCGAACTGGGCTCCACCCCAGCAACACCCCCCTGTGTTGCTGATGCATGGTTCAGATGATCCGGTGGTGCCGTTCCAGGCCATGCCAGCGATCGCTTCGCAGTTGCAGCCCGATCGCTGTCAGACGCTTCCATTCAAAAACGGCCACACCATCCCTGATGAGACGATGCAGCCGATCCTGTTGTTTATTGAACGTGTTCTAGAGAACGCCTGATCAAACGAAGGCGTATTCGTACTCCTCCATTTCCTCCCAATCATCAGCGCCAAGCTCGAGGCCTTCAAAGAGCTTGTCTTCACCGATGGAATCAACAATCGTGCGCAATGACGGGAAGAGGAAGTGGTTCTCTTCGGCGTATTGGGCACTGAACAGACCCTTCTCACCCCAGAAGAAACGGTCGGTGGTGTGCTCGTTGCGGCGCACGTTCAGCAGAGCCGGAGGCACCATGGACGCTTCTGCGATGTAGCGGCGAGCGGCCGTAACAGGCTTGTACTCACCGGTCTCAAGGTGATGGGTTGGCACATGGGCCAGGACCCGCTGACCTGCCAGACGACGACGGCTAATGCGCTTGCGCTTCTTGGACATGGAAGGGCTCCGGTACGAAAGGAAGAACGGGGTGGATCGTCAGAACAAACAGGTGCCGTCGGCGCGAAAACGCCAGACGCAAGGGGAGCGTCAAGGCAATTGCAGACACACCACAATCACCGGCAGGACGCCAACACCCAAGCGGGAACCAGCGGAGGACACTGCAACCTCTGCTGTAGCTTTGGTCGCAAAGCAATTGCAACCTTTGTGAGGGCTGGCGGACGTCTGTTCATGATGAACAGCGTCTCGGTCGATAAGAGGATCTTAAGACTTTTCCCAGATTTTTCAAGTCCCCCTGGCGCAGGCTTGCCCAAGCACCTGAATTGATCGTCCGGAACTGATGCAGCTCACCGATCGATTCTTCGATTTCACCGATCAACAGCTGGCTGATCTAATCGCAGAAGAAGGCATTCAGCATCTGGGGCTGTACGTCAGTGCGCCACCCAATCAGCAAGGCCCGCCCTTGCTGCTGATCCGGCAATGGTCTGCCAATAAACGATCTCTTCCCCCTGCCGACGCAGACCCGAACCTGCGCCTGCCGCACGAGAGTCGGCGCTGGTATCCCCTCCAGGATGCCGGCCTGATCCTGGGAGCACTGCGCGCCGATCTGGATCCGCGACGGAGTTGGACGCTGACCCTGGACCAACGGATGCGGCGCAGTGCTGCCGCGATCAGTCACGCCCTGGGGCGAGACCTGGAATGCCTGCAACTGCGCCAGGAACTCAGCCAACAAAACGATCAACTGCGCACCCTTGTGCACCAGTTGCGCAATCCACTGGCGGCCCTGCGCACCTACGCCCAACTGCTGCTGCGGCGGCTGGAACCAGACAGCTCCCACCGTGCACTTGTGGAGGGAATGCTCTCGGAGCAACGCCAACTCGGCCAGTACATCGACGTGCTCGATGGCCTCGGGCAGCAACGTCTCCCGCAACAGGAGTCCCTTGGCCCCACCTTGCTGCCCCCCGGCCCTGCCGAAGGCGAGGCAACCATGCAAACGCTGCTGATGCCTCTGCTGGAGCGAGCGGAAGCGACGGCAAGCCTGCAGGGCCGCCCCTGGCAGGGTCCGGACCTGTGGCCCCAGTGGATTCATCAGCCATCCCAGGACGGAACGATCGCAGAGATCGTCGCCAACCTCCTTGAAAACGCCTTCCGCTACAGCCCAGCGGGATGCATCGTGGGCCTGTGTCTGTTGCCCGACGGGCTCTGCGTCTGGGACGACGGGCCGCCGATCCCCCTGGAGGAGCGCGACCTGATTTTCGAGCGGGGAGCGCGGGGGTCCACCGGACAGGACCGAGCGGGCACCGGCCTTGGACTCGCCCTTGCACGCTCCCTGGCGGAGCAGCAGGGCCGCAACCTCACGCTCTGCGTGGAGCCTGCCACGATCGCTCCGGATCTGCCCACTCAGGGCAATGCCTTCGTCCTCAACTGGCCGGCAGAAGCAAGGCCAAACCCAACAACGTGATCATCTCGGTGAGCACAAGCACCGCTCCATAACTGTCACCGGTGTGCCCACCCAGGCGTCGCCCGAGGGTCTGGGCGACAAGGATCGCCACAACGCCCCCCAGGAAAAGGGGCATGGGCCCCACCAAACCAGCCAACACAACCACCACCAACAACGCGGGCAAGGCGTCCCAGAGCGGCCTGCCGTGATCGCGATGAAACGCAGCAGTTCCATCAGAGCGGAGGTAGTCGAAACGTGCCATGGCCCAGAGCGGTGCCACCCGAGCCCAGAACGCAGCCAGGCAGAGCCCGAGCGGGGCCTGCCCCCCTAGCTGAATTAAGGCCCCAACCTGCAACAGCAGCACCATCACAAGAGCCAGCACGCCACTGGCGCCCACCCGGCTGTCCTCCATCGCCTCGAGCCGCCGCTCCGCTGGAGCCCCGAGGCCATCTGCCGTGTCGATTAAGCCGTCGTGGTGCAACCCACCACTGAGTTGGATGCCAAGAGCCACCACGCAGGGGGCACAGGCAGCCAGAGGCCAACCAAGCCTGGACAAACCGATCCAGAGCACCCCCTGGAGCGCACCGATCAGCAGCCCCATCCAGGGGGCGAAGCGGGCAATGCGCTGAAACGAGGGCTGCGGCCAGGGCCATGCGGGCAGCACTGTGTAGAAGATCCAGGCTCCCGCCAGATCAGAAAGCCAGGGGGGAACGATCCTGGGAATGGCGCGATGGATGCAATCGGCCCTCACCGTAGGGTCATTACAGGGGCGGATCAGTCGTGTTCGGCTTCGAGATCAACGCGCATTGCGCCAACACATCAGCACGGTGCGGCACCTTTGAGACCCCGCATGGGCCGGTGCACACACCACGCTTCATGCCGGTGGGAACCCTGGCCACCGTCAAGGGCATCAGCACCGAACAACTGGGGCGCACAGGGGCCCAGATGGTGCTCTCGAACACCTACCACCTGCATTTGCAGCCCGGCGAGGAGATCGTGGCAGCGGCCGGAGGCCTGCACCGGTTCATGGGCTGGGACGGCCCGATGCTCACCGACTCCGGCGGCTTTCAGGTGTTCAGCCTGGGGGACCTGAACAAGATCGATGACCGTGGCGTGGTGTTCCGAAACCCTCGCGATGGACGCACCATCGACATGACCCCGGAACATGCCACCCAAATCCAAATGGCCCTTGGGGCGGATGTGGCCATGGCCTTCGACCAATGCCCGCCCTATCCGGCGACGGAGAACGACGTCATCGATGCCTGTCGCCGCACCCATGCCTGGCTCGAGCGCTGCGTCACCGCCCACACCCGTGAGGATCAGGCGCTATTCGGCATCGTTCAGGGCGGTTGTTTCCCGCATCTGCGACGGGAAAGTGCGACAGCCGTCGCCTCATTTGATTTGCCGGGCATCGCCGTCGGTGGCGTCAGCGTCGGGGAGCCCGTGGAGGAGATGCATCGCATCGTGCGGGATGTCACACCCCTGCTCCCCACACAAAAGCCCCGATACCTGATGGGCATCGGCACCTTGCGCGAGATGGCGATCGCCGTGGCCAACGGCATTGACCTGTTCGACTGCGTCTTGCCCACCCGACTCGGCCGTCACGGCACCGCCCTGGTGGGCGGCGAACGCTGGAACCTGCGCAATGCCCGCTTCCGACACGACCACACCCCCCTGGATCCGAGCTGCTCCTGTGTGGCCTGCACCGGCCACACCCGGGCCTACCTGCATCACCTGATTCGCAGCGAGGAGCTTCTGGGCCTCACCTTGTTGAGCATTCACAACATCACCCATCTGGTGCGTTTCACCTCGGCCATGGCACAAGCCATTCGAGACGGCTGTTTTTCAGAGGATTTCGCTCCCTGGGAGCCAGACTCTCCAGCCCATCACACGTGGTAGCGTCCAGCCCAACGCCTTTTTGATGCAAGGGATGGCCGCCTTCACCCTCGACCTGCTGGCACAGCTGCCCGAGGCCTATCAGGCCTTCTCTCCGCTGATCGACATTCTTCCGTTGATCCCGGTCTTCTTCCTGCTGCTGGCCTTCGTTTGGCAGGCCTCAGTGGGCTTCCGCTGAAGCTTCAGCCCAACCGGATCACCTTCAGAGCAAACGCTGGCAGCGACAGCATGCGTCGCCAGCGTGAAGGTTCCTGAATGAGCCGGTATAGCCACTCAATTTGCATCCGGCACATCCAGCCGGGGGCACGTTTTTTGATGCCGGCCCAAACGTCAAAACTGCCGCCGACACCCATCCAGAGTCCAGGCTGCCCTGACGCCACGCGTTCCGACCAGATTTCCTGGCGCGGCACCCCCAGAGCCACCAAAACGAGATCCGGCTTCAAAGCCTTGAGCTGATCCTCAAGGCCCGGCCAAGCCTCAGGAGCTTGATAACCATCCACCGCGAGCGCCAGGGTGAGGCCACGGATGCGTTGCGGCAACTCCGCACGCAGCGTTGCCATCACCTCAGGTGATGCGCCCACCAGCGCCACGCGCCATCGATGGGCTGCGGCGTACTCCAGCAAGGTCCAGGCCAGCTCAATTCCCGCCGTTTTGACGACCCGGATCTTCTGACGGCCCAGGGCCCAAACCACTCCCGCTCCATCGGGGATCACCAGATCAGCCGTTCCGATCGCCTGACCCAGAGCGGCATCGGCCCGAGCCGACATCGTCATCTCAGCGTTCAGGGTGACGATGCGTCCGCCGCCCCGGGCATGCAGACCGAGGGCTGCAGCACAGACATCACGGCAGGCATCCACCGGCACCCCGAGCACCTGGCAGCGGCGACGGTCATCGGGAGCGGTGCTGACAGAGTCCATGGCCGTGGGGCTGCGATGGAGAATTTAGAGGCGGTGATGCATGAGGGCATGGTTGTGACGACGACGGAAACCCTTCCGCAGAACCACGCCACAACCCTTCAGCGGCTGGATCAATCCATCCAACGGGTGGTTCTCGATCGGCAGGACCCGATCAGCGGCCTGCTCCCCGCCAGCACCGCCCACACCATCCATGGCAACTACGGCGATGCCTGGGTGCGGGACTGCGTCTATTCGGTGCAGTGCGTTTGGGGACTGGCCTTGGCCCACCGCCGTCAGCAGGGGCAGAACAGCCTGCGCTCATGGGAACTGGAGCAGCGGGTGGTGGCCCTCATGCGCGGGCTGATGCGTTCGATGATGCGGCAGGCCGCGAAGGTGGAGCGCTTCAAGGAGAGCCTCAACCCCCTCGACGCCCTTCACGCCAAGTACGACAGCTGCACCGGCGAGCCAGTGGTGGCTGACGACGCCTGGGGACATCTACAACTCGATGCCACCTCACTGTTCCTGCTGCAGCTGGCGCAATTAACCAAGGGCGGCTGCGCTGTGGTGCAAAGCCGTGACGAAGTGGATTTCCTCCAAAACCTGGTGCACTACATCGCCAGGGCCTACCGCACCCCCGACTACGGGATCTGGGAACGGGGCGACAAAGGCAACCATGGCCTGCCGGAGCGCAATGCCAGCTCAATCGGAATGGCCAAAGCCGCCCTAGAAGCACTCGATGGGCTCGACCTCTACGGCCCCCACGGCAACGGCAGCTGCATCCTGCTGATTCCCCAGGGAGCCATAGTGCGCCTCCGTCGGGCCCTGCAAGGGCTCCTGCCACGGGAATCCGCCAGTAAGGAAGCCGACAGTGCCTGCCTCTCGGTGATTGGTTATCCCGCCTGGGCGGTGGAGGATGCCGCCCTGGTGGAGCGCACCGGCCGTCGGATTCGACGGGAACTCGGCGGGGCCTACGGCTACAAACGCTTCCTCCGGGATGGTCACCAGACGGCGGTGGAAGACGTCAACCGCCTGCACTACGAACCGGAGGAGCTCGCCGCCTTTGAAGGGATCGAGTCGGAGTGGCCGTTGTTTCTGGCCTTCGAACTGGTCACTGCATGCTGCGAAAGGCGCTGGGACGAGGCCCGGCGCCTGCACAGCCAGCTCAAGACACTGGCCGTTGAACAGGACGGCGAACGTCTCTATCCCGAGCTCTATCAGGTCCCGGCCAGTGCGGTCGATCAGGAACGGCTGAATCCAGGCAGCCAAGAGCGGGTGGCCAACACCAACCTGCCGCTGATCTGGACCCAGAGCCTGGTGTGGCTCGGGGAAATGCTGATCGACGATCTGATCCGTCCAGAGGACATTGACCCCTGTGGCCGCAGGGAGCCGCAGCCGCTTGGCGCCGAAACCGTTCTCGTAGCGATGGCTGCTCAGACGGATGCCGTGCGCCAGGAGCTGCTGGCTGCAGAGGTGCCGATCGATCCGACCTCAGTGATTTCCGTGCAGTCGTCCGACGAGCTGAAGCAACGGTTGAAAGCCGCTGGCACCAATCCACGGCTTGAGCTCACTGGGCGCCCCGGGCACCGGGTGGAAACCGAGGACACGGCTCGGGTCTATCGCCAGGACGGCGCCATCAGTGTGTTCACCCCGTCGGTGCTGGAAGACGTCAGCAGCTATCTGGCCGATGACCCGGAGGAACTGCTTGAGACCGTTGTGGACGAGCTGCATCTGCTGCAACGGCACTGGCGCGGCATGGGACGTCCCCTGCTGGTGATCCCCATTCGCGATGCGGCCCTCCAGCAGCATCGCGACGTGATCCTCAAACTGGCCCGGCAACTCGGCAGGGGCGTCATTGAAAGCATCCCCGTCCGCTTGGGCTGCCTCAGTGAGCTGGTGGATCAGGCGCAGGAGGTGCAGCTGCCGCCGCTCCAACAGAAACCGGTGCAACGGTCCGAGCCACCCCAGCCGCTGCTGCGCGACGCCACTGATCTACGGGATCTGACCGCCGCAGAGGAGCAAGAGCTGGATGACACTCCAATCGAACAACTTAGCCAGCGCCTCTGGAGCAGTGGGCTGCTGCATGAACAGGCCGAAGTGCTCGAGTTGCTGCAACGGCGCCTCGGCCCCCAGGGAATTCAACGCAGCCCCGAGGGCCATCCGGTGGCCCTGCACACCCTGCTTGAGGAGGTCTATCAACGGGGCTTGCGTTGTGAAGACTGGAACGTGGTGCGGCGCTGTGCTGGCGCCATGGGGATGGTGCATCCCCAGTTGGAAGATGCCCTCACCGACCTTCTCGTCCGCCAGAAACAGGTGGTGGTGGGGCGCAACTACACCGGCGACTCTCGGCTTCGTCAACCGTTGGACAGTGCCGCCATCGCCCAACGGATTGAAACCACCAGCGGGATCGACGGCCGTGAACGAATGCTCGAACAGGAACTCCTGCTCGCCCTCGACAGCGTGGCGCGGCGGGAGCCAGCTCTGCTGAAGGGCAGCCTCACCCTGCAGCTGGGGCAGCTGTTGCTGCTGCTGACATCAGAGCTAGCCGTGGAGAAAATGCTCAGTCAGGACGAAGCCTTTGAAGCCCTCTGCAGCGAAGCACCCCACGCGATTCGCAAGCGCTTGCGCGCCGTGCTCGCCGATGTGGACCATGCCAGAGCAGCCCTTCAACGCGGCGAACAGCTGCACGTAAGCGGCCGAGTGCAGTGGTCAGTGCCTGACCCGTTAGAGGAAACACCGGGGGGTGGGGACTGGCTTCAGCACCGCATCCGCCTGGGGTCCTTCCAAAAAGTTCCCCGCGATTTCTATGCCGGGATCTGGTCGCTGCTGCAGCACTGCCGCGGCCTGGTGATCGGCGACAAGCTGGAGCGGCGCAATCGGCTCAACAGCCGCCTCATTCTTGAAAAAACACCAGGGGAGCGCAATTTCGCCGCCCAGGTCGACCATTTGCTCAGTCGGATCAAGGCGCCGGAATACCGCCAACTCTGCAGCGAATGCCTGCTCTCGCTGATGGCCTTCGTCGAAGCCAATCCAGAGGTGCGCTTCGAGGATGACCTGGCCCTCGACGTGGTGATCGGTCATGCCGTCCGGGTGGGTTGGCAACAGAGCCATGCCTCCCTCCGACCGGAGAACTACCCGCAACACAAGGCCCAGGCCTGGGGGCAGTTCTATCGATCCTCACCCGGTGACTGCCGCCGCTGGCAGGTCACGGCGTTGCGAGAACTGGCCGAACAACAAGGGCTGGTCTGATCCGAGCGGTAGCACTCAGATCGGTGCGCATAGGGGCGCTCCCGTATCCGGATGTTCAACGGCCTGCTCGATCAGGTCTGCCAGCTTGAGGGCACGCGAGGCCTGAAGGCCATCCACCGCAGGGATTTCCCGGCCGTGCACGCACTGAAGAAAGTGCTCGAGCTCGGCATAGAGCGGTTCGATCGAGGTGGTGCTCACCTCCTCGATGAAGCCGTCATTTCGATACAGCAGCTCACCGTGATCGGCGGAGTACCACTCATGGGCACGGCGATGGATGTGCAAGGTGTGGTTGAGAAAGTCCGTCTCCACCAAGCTCGAACGGCAATGGGCACTGAGGCTACGGATTTTGCGGTGGCTCATCTTGCTGGCCGTGAGGCTGGCCACTACACCGTTCTCGAAACCCAACGTGGCGTTGACGTAGTCGATCGGGCCTTCGGCACTGCGACCACCGGCAGCGGCAAGCCGTACCACGGGTGCCTTGGCCAATTCCAGCACGAGGTCGATGTCGTGGATCATCAGATCCAGCACCACGGAGACGTCATTGGCCCGATCGGAGTGGGGGCTGTGGCGACGCGCCTCGAGAACCACCACCTCCTCGTTGGCCACCACCTTGGTGAGCTCACGGAAGGCAGGGTTAAACCGCTCGATGTGGCCCACCTGCAGCAGACACCCCGCCGCTGAAGCAGCCTCGATCAGCGCAGTGGCTTCGTCCTGACTGGCTGCAATCGGCTTTTCGATCAGAACATGCACACCCGCACGCAGGCAGGCCAAACCGACGGGATGGTGCAACAGGGTGGGAACCGCGATGCAGACGGCCTCCACCTCCGAGAGCATGGAGTTGTAGTCGGCGAACCAGCGGCAGCCAAATTGCTCGGTAGCGAGCTTTCCACGATCAGCATCCGGATCCGCGACCCCCACCAGATCGGCATCCCGCAGAAGACTGAGCACCCGAGCGTGGTGCCAACCCATGTTGCCGATGCCGATCACCCCGACCTTGACTGGGGCCATGGGATCGGGAGACATCAGCAGAGGCGCTCGATTGGGGGAAGACTATCGGCCTTCAGTCGGATTCATCCTCTGAGCTGGGGAGAACAAGCCGGACCCGCTCGATACGCGGCCCTGCCATGGCTGTGATCTCGAACTGAAGGCCGTTGAAATGAAGCCCTTCCCCCGCGGATGGAATGTGCTGGAGCCGCTCCAGCAGGAAGCCCGCCAGGGTGTGATGGTCATCGGCCTCAGGCAGATCGAGATCGAGCTGTCGGTTGAGCTCGAAGATCTCCAGATCTCCGGCCACCAGCCAGGCACCGGGGCAGTCCTTCTCTTCGAGCAGATCCGGTTCGTCGGTCTCGCCGGGATCCTCATCGCCAACGATTTCTCCAGTGAGATCCGCTGCGGTCACCAGACCCTCGGTGCCGCCGTGCTCGTCCACCACCAGCAGCAGCGGCTGACCGCTGCGGATCATCGGCAGAAGCTCCGCCAACGTGCAGGTCTCCAGCACGGGCACCGCAGGCTGGAGGTAGGGCTCGAGCAGCGAATCGGCCTGGAGCTCCCCCCGTGCGATCGGTTCAGCCATCTGACGGAGATCCAGAACGCCGCGCACGTCATCCAGCGACTGGCCGATCACCGGGAAGCGGGCGTGACGAGTGTGATGGACGGCCTCCATCATTTCCGCGAAACGGACCGTGGCCGGCAGGGTGACCATCCCTGAGCGCGGCACCATCACCTCACGCACCTGGGTGTCCCGCAGAGCAAAGACACCTTCCAGGATGTTCTTCTCATCGGGGAACAATCCAGTCACTCGACCGGATTCCACGAGGGTTTCCAGCTCTCCAGCTGAAAGAGCTGGCACCAGCACATCCCATTGGGGAGCAAGGCCGAGCAGGCGCATCAGCAGCCCGGCCAGCGCCTCGAGCAGGTTGAGCAGTGGAGCCAGGCAGCGCATCACCACCTCCAGCAGCGGCACCAGTCGAAGCGCCGAGGCTTCGGGACGGTTCAGCACCCAGGCCTTGGGCAACAAACCAGCCACCAGTGTGGCCAGCAGCACGATGCTGAGGAACAAAGCTGTGTCGCGCCAAGCCACACCCACAGACCCATCCGACCAGAGCCGACCGCCCAAACCGCGGCCAGCCCAGCCAAGAGCCACCAGAGCGAGGGTCGCACCCAGTTGAGACACCAGCAAAGCGCGCCGCAGGCGTCGCTGGAGACGCTGGATGGAACGGGCCCCGGCCTGCTCCTCCTCCACCAGCACTTCAACGCGGCTGGGGCGTAGCCGAAGCAGGGCCACCTCTGCAGCCGCAAAGAAGGCCGGCAGAACCAACAGAACAGCCAGCAGAAAAAGCCGCATCAACAGGGGGAAATGGGGGTCGCGAGGATCGAACTCGCCTTAGGCGAATTATGAGTTCGCTGCATTCACCAGATTGCTAGACCCCCTCGAACAGAGTGTTACCACAGGGGAGTCACGTCGGGGAAGTGATCCGCTGTGGGCGCGTCCGGCACGGCTTCGATGGCTTCGGTGGCCGCCAGGCTGCCGTTGAACCCGCTCGAAATATCCAGAGTTCGCATCGGCAGCGGAGGACTCTGCTCCTCCAGCAGAGCTCCCGTCGTGTTCTGCAGTGCAGACCCATCCCAGATCAGCGTCTGGTCGGGGAAGCCGAAGCCCATGAACCGGTTCCCCTCGATGCCGCCAACCGCAATCCCCAGAACATCGGTCAATTGATGCAGGGGGTCCACGCCCCGGGCCATGGGCGAGGTCCAGGTGTAAAAGCGACGGTTGATCAGCTCAGTGGTGGTCTCCGTGGGATGGCACACCGTCACTTCGACGGGAGCGGAACCACTACCGGGCGGAGGAGCCTCAACGCTGGTGGTGCACACCAACGGACCTGCCAACACCGATGGACCAGCGAGCAGGAGCAGGCTCGAGCGAAAGAACGACCGCAGCAGCACCGGATGAAACAGCTCTACACGCAAACTAAGGACATCTGCGAAGCGCGGCCAGTCCCATGCCTGAATCGTCGAGTGTCCCGACTGAGCGGGAGCAACTGCTGAACCGTCTGGCCACCCTGGCCTACCGACGTGGAGACTTCACCCTTGCCTCAGGCCGCAAAAGCGAGCACTACGTGAACTGCAAACCCGTGAGCCTGAGCGGTTCCGGCCTGGCCCTGATCAGCAGGGCGATGCTCACCCACGTGGAACCGAATGCGGTGGCCGTGGCTGGTCTTACCCTCGGAGCAGACCCACTGGTCAGCGGTGTTGCCATGGCCGCCGCCGATCGAGGTCGGGAGCTTGATGCGCTGATCGTGCGCAAGGAAGCCAAAGGCCACGGCACCGGAGCCTGGCTGGAGGGTCCGCTACCAGCCCCCGGGGCCCTGATTACCGTGCTGGAAGACGTTGTCACCACAGGAGGTTCCTCTCTCAAGGCGGTCCGGCAGCTGCGCGACGCTGGTTACAAGGTGAACCGAGTCGTCACCATCGTCGACCGGGAGGAAGGGGGAGACGCCGCCATGACGGCTGAAAATCTTGAGTTGATCAGCCTTTACAAGCTGTCTGAGATCGCCGCCTTCACGCCGGCATGAGCAAGTTATTTTGGGACGCCCAGATCCCCTGGCTGCGGTTGAACGGCAGCGGAGCACGCCAGTTTCTTCAGGGGCAGACCAGTGCTGACCTCAACGCACTCAAATCCGGCGATCTGCTTCAGACCTGCTGGCTGACGGCAACGGGACGCTTGCGGGCTGTACTGGAACTTCGTTTCGATGCAGAGGGGGCCGATGTGATCGTTCTGGCGGGAGAGCCCTCTGCCGTTCACGCTGGATTCGATCAGGTGATCTTTCCAGCCGATCGGGTTCGCCTCCAACCCCTGGCCCAGTTGCGCCGACTGCAGTGGCTGGAGCCCAACGCTGCAGCCGTGTGGTGCGATCCGGAGGCGGCACTGCCAGAACCCTGGGCATCAGGAGAACCAGCCACCGCGAAGGCTTTGGAGCACTGGCGGCTCCAAAGCGGATTTCCCCCGGGGCCCGGTGAACTCAATGGCGAGACCAACCCCCTGGAACTGGGACTCGACGCTCAGATCAGCACGGAGAAAGGCTGCTACCTGGGTCAGGAGACCATGGCCAAACTCATTGGCCAGGCGGGGGTGAAACAACAGTTGCGCTGTTGGAGCTGCCCCAGTCCGCTGGCAGCCGCCACCAAACTCACGCTGGATGGCATGCGAGCCGGGGTGATTACCAGTGCTCTCGAATGCAACGGCACTTGGCTTGGGCTGGCCCTAGTGCGACGCCAGTGCCTGGCCAGTCCAACGCTGGAGGGACCTAACAGAGAACAACTCCAGATCCGCAAACCTTGGGCTTTTCAGGATCCCGACGCCTGATCTTGTTCAAGCAACCAAGCGGCAACGGCCCAGGTGGCCAGGCAGTCGTCACGGTTGTAATCGAAGATCCAGCGCAGGCCGTGACTGTTGCCGCGTCGACCAGGTCCCTCGCCCTGCCACTGCCGCCACCACAGCAGGGCGCGGGCGCCGTCCACACCTGCCTGACTCCAGTGAAACCCCCGCCAACCGGCCACGGCCTTGAGGCCATAACTGGCCAGGGGCAGGCGCCAGTGATGCCGCACCCGGGCATGCACATCCACCAACCGCTGACGAAGCTGCAGCACCTCGGCCTCAGCGGCACCCTGCCGCTCGGCCATACGCCTCAAGGCCAGGCTTTCTGTCTCCCCGTAATGAAGGATCGGCCAACCCCGATAGCGATTCAACAAACGTTGCAAACGGAGCCAGCATCTGGCTTCACCGTGCTCCGCCAAGGCCAGGATCGGGTGGTACGCCACTGTCTCCAGATCCCAGTCCCCGCTTTCGCTTCTGGGTAACACCAGGAAACCGTGAAGGAAATCGTGACGGGCGTCGGGATCTGATTCGATGTCGTAAAGCAGCACACCTGGGCAGTCCTGCAGTTCCGGAAGCACCGGTGCGGCGTCCAAACGGTCCACCCGTCCATCGCGCTGCGCCCGGGCCTGGGCCACCAGGGATGCGGCCACCTCACCGTGCTGATCTCCAAAGCGTTGCAGCCGCTCGGCGAGCTGCAACGGATCAGCCGCGGCCAGATCGGAGAGGCCGCGAATCCCAAGCTCCAGCAACATCTCGCGCCGCTTGGCCCCGATGCCGCTGACCTCACTCAAATGCCCTTCCTCATCCGCCACGGCATTGCAGGCCAGCCGCCAGCTGCAAAGTGAGCACTTGCGCCGGTCGGCGGCCAGAGGAGGCGGGTCTGGCCGCTGGAGATCAACACTCAGTTTCCGCAGCGCTTCGGACAACTGTCGGCGCAGGCCACTGGAGAGATTCAGCCGCTCCTGTTCCAAGCGCCGGCCGCCACCGCCGAGGACCAGCATGGACGGAACGTCACCCTGCTGCTCCTGCTCAAGCAGCAGAGCCATCAGCGCCAGAGGCAATTGATGTTCCCGGGTGGTGCGGCGGCCCTGACGAGCGAGCACGGGTTGATAGGCGAAGTCGCCCCAGCGGCTCTGGCCTTTGACCCGCCGCAGCAGTGGAGGATGCGCCTCCAAACGCTCACCGGATGAGCCAAACCCCTTCAGGCGCAGACCCACCACGGCCTCGGCACCGGCAGCACAGGCGGCGAGGCCATGGCCTGGCTTACGGGGCATCAAAGCCACAAAACTGCGCTGCTGGTCGTCCAGCAGCAGATTGCGATGGGCCGTCCAGCGCCGCTCGGCTGGATTCCCGTGGCGATCGAGCCAGGCCTTGCGACGGCAACGCAGCCAACTGCGCAGCAACCGGTCGGTGAGGGCGTTGTCGGCAGGCGGGGTGTCACCCATCCGCCGACCCTACGGCTGCCAGCTGCTAGATCCTCTGAAGTGCAGGCTGTGCCATGGCATCGGCTCCCCTCCCTCTGAGTCCAGCTCCGATCAAGTTCGGCACCGATGGCTGGCGCGGGATCACCGGCGTCGACATCACAGTTGAGCGGTTGTTGCCCGTTGCCGCTGCCGCGGCTCAGGAGCTTGCCCATCGCGCCCCCGAGGGTCTCAACAGCCGAACCGTGGTGATCGGTTACGACCGGCGCTTTCTGGCTCCCGAATTGGCGGAAGCCATCGCGGCCGCGGTGCGGGGCTGTGAACTCGAACCCCTGCTCACCGACACCGCTGTACCCACGCCGGCCTGCAGCTGGGCCGTGGTGGAGCGCAAAGCACTGGGAGCGTTGGTGATCACCGCCAGTCACAACCCGCCGGAATGGCTGGGGCTGAAAATCAAAGGGCCCTTTGGTGGATCGGTCGAAGGAGACTTCACGGCCGCTGTCGAACGACGCCTGGCCGCCGGCGGCATCACGGCACCGATCAAAGCGGAAGTCCCCCGGTTTGATGGGCGCGGCGAGCATCTCGAAGGGCTGCGCAGCAAGCTGGATCTGAGCGCCCTGGTGCATGGCCTCAAGGCCATCAACCTGAAGGTGATCGTCGATCCGATGCACGGATCAGCAGCCGGGTGTGTGACAGAGCTGCTCGGCCCTGCAGCTGCTGGCGTTGTGGAGGAAATCCGCAGCGAACGTGATCCCTTGTTTGGCGGTCATCCGCCGGAACCCCTGGCGCCCTACCTCGGGGAATTGATCACAGCGGTGAAAGCCTCAACCGCCGCCGGAACTCCTGCTGTGGGACTGGTGTTCGACGGCGATGGTGACCGCATCGCCGCCGTGGATGAAACCGGCCGGTTCTGCAGCACCCAGCTGCTGATGCCCCTGTTGATCGATCACCTGGCCCGGGCCCGCCAGCTGCCGGGCGCCGTTGTCAAAACCGTGAGCGGCTCCGATCTGATGCGGCTGGTGGCAGAGGCCCAGGGGCGCAAGGTTCTGGAGCTCGCGGTGGGCTTCAAATACATCGCGGCAGAGATGCTGGCCGGGGATGTGCTGATCGGCGGCGAAGAATCCGGTGGTGTCGGCTTCGGCATGCACCTGCCCGAGCGGGATGCCCTGTTCGCGGCGATGCTTGTGCTGGAAGCCCTGGTGGAAGGAGAGCAACCCCTTGGCGCGCGGCTGGATGCACTCCAGCAACAGCACGGAGGCAGCAGTCACTACGACCGACTCGACCTGCGCTTGGCCGACATGGAGGCGCGCCGACGGCTCGAGACGCTGCTGGACCAGAGCACGCCCTCGACCGTCGCCGGAGCCGAGGTGCTGGAGGTGATCAGCACCGACGGGATCAAACTGAGGATGGGACCGAACCACTGGTTAATGCTGCGCTTTTCCGGCACAGAACCGCTGCTGCGGCTCTACTGCGAAGGGCCTGATGCCGATCGAGTGAACAAGGTGCTCGCCTGGGCCAGACAGTTCGCGGAGGCCGCATGAAGACACTGGTGATCGCCAGCGGTAACGCCGGAAAGATTCGAGAATTCGAGGGCTTGCTGCAGGCCCTGCCCGTCACGGTGCGACCCCAGCCTGAAGGTTTGGAGGTCGATGAGACAGGCACCACCTTTGCCGCCAATGCCCGGCTCAAGGCTCAAGCGATTGCGGCCGCAACAGGGGAATGGTCTCTGGCCGATGATTCAGGCCTCAGCGTGGATGCTCTCAATGGCGCTCCGGGGGTTCATTCCGCCCGCTACGCCCCCACGGATCCAGAACGGATTGCCAGGCTGCTGAAAGCCCTGGACGGTTCAGACCAACGCCAGGCCTATTTCTGCGCCGCGCTCTGTGTCGCCGCTCCGGACGGCGCCATCCTGCTGGAGGTGGAAGGCCGTTGCGACGGCTTGATCACAGCCGCACCCCGGGGAGATCAGGGTTTCGGCTACGACCCGATCTTCGAAGTCGCTGGAACCGGCCGCACCTTCGCCGAGATGCATTTGGCGGAGAAAAAGCAGCACGGCCACCGCGGCAAGGCCTTCAGCCTCCTGGAACCCAAGCTGCGCCAGTTGCTCGGTGCATCCTGAAGAAGAACCACGGATACAAAGGCTCCTGGAGCATGGTCTGTACGGTGAAGCCTGCCGCTGACGAGGTCCATGGCCATCGCCATGACCACGGGTTACAGCGCGCAGACCGAGGGCGCTCTTCTCTGCATCGAAGCCGCCTCGGACTGGGCCTTGACTTGTGTGAATCAACTGGCTGTCGCAGACAGCCATGTCCTGATCGATTACGGAGCTGCCGACGGCGGAACTGCTGTAGGGCTCTGGAATCAGGTGCTGGATCGCCTGCATGCCAACCAGCCGAGTGCTCATCTGACGCTGATCGGTAACGACTTACCGAGCAACGACAACCTCGCTCTGGCAGAAAACCTGGCCCTGCAGATTCCCCGGGATCCGAAGCCAACAGTGCTGGTGAGTGCCCGCAGCTTCTACGAGCCCTCCGTGGCTCCGGACAGCGTGAGCTTCGGCTTCTCCGCAACAGCCATGCACTGGCTGAGCACCTCCCCCGGACCACTCGATAGCCACACCCACGTGCTGGCCTCCGGAGATGCCGATGCCCTTCAGCGTTTCACCGCCCAGGCGATGAAGGACTGGAACCACATCCTCGAACTGCGTAGTCGCGAGCTGAAGGTGGGCGGGCGACTGCTGACCGTGAACCTCTCACGCGATAACGAAGGACGCTATCTCGGTCATAACGGCGGCGAAACCCGCAATGTGCACGACCAATTGCACCAGATCTGGCGCGGCATGGCGGAAGAAGGTCTGATTAGCGCAGAGCAATACAAAAAAGGCACCGTTCTGAACTTCTACAAGTCCCCCGAGGAGTTCATGGCTCCGCTGAAGGACGCGAGCAGCGCCGCTTACTGCAACGGACTGCGCCTCGTGGACGAACGAACGGTCTATGTGAAGTGCCCGTACAGACGCCGCTGGAACGACAACGGTGACACAACCGCTTTCGCCGCCGGCCTAATGGCGACGATCCGCAGCTGGAGTCGCCACAGCTTTGCCAATGCTGCCGGAGACGCGGCTGCAGACACGGTGTACGAGCGTCTGCAACAGCGCATCGCCGAAACCCCCAGCGAGTGGAGTCTCGACTACGTCGAACACCACCAGATGATGGAGAAGGTGGCCTGATGAGCAGCGACAAGAAAACAGCGCCGACCGTGTCGGTACTGGCGGAACACGTCTCCGACCACCTCTCGGTGTTTGTCGTAGCGGAAGACACCGACGCCAAGCGCCCCGCCAACGGGGGCCTGCGCTTGCTCAATTACCCGAGCGACGAAGCCTGCATCGCTGATGGACAGCGGCTGGCGGGGTTGATGACCCACAAGCACGATCTTTACGGCACCGGTTTCGCTGGAGGCAAGATCGTTGCCCGGGCAGCGGAGCCCGATGCGGTCAAGGATGAACTGATCAGCGTCACCGCCGAGCTGCTGGAGTCGCTTGATGGCGCCATGATCACCGGCTGCGATCTCAACACCAGCCTGGAGGACATGGAGCGTCTGACAGCGCTCACCCCCCATGTGCTGGCGGCAGTTGGCAGCCCCGTGGATGCCAGTGCTGCCACCGCCCACGGCACCCTTGGTGCCGTGGAGGCCGTTCTGGACAAGGACCTCAACGACGCCCATCCCGGCCGGGCCCTCGTGCATGGCTGCGGTGCCGTTGGTGGCACCGTTGCCCGCCATCTCGTCGAGCACGGTTGGACCGTGTTCACCGTGGATCTTGATCGCGAGAGAGCCAGTTTTCCCGGCGCGACGCCGCTGCCGGACAGCTGCGCCTGGTGGGAGTTAGATCTCGACCTGCTGCTGCCCTGTTCCATCTCCGGGTTGATCAATACCGAAATGGCGACGGCCTTGAAGACCCCCGCCGTGGTTCCTGCAGCCAATGCCCCCTTCCAGCAACCGCAGTTGGCAGACGACCTGCGTCGCCGCGGTGTGCGTGTGCTGCCGGACCCTCTGGTGAATGCTGGTGCCGTGATCGCCGATTCGATCGAGCGGTTCTCCCCCGATGCCTGGAAGGACGCAGGCGCCACGGACGTCTATGCCTTCGTGCGCGATGAGGTGCGCCGGCGGGCCAGTGACTATCTCAATCAGCGCGAACAGGGTTTGTCGGTGGGGGCCGCCCTTGAGGAGGTGGCAGCGACACCCTCCACCGAACCCATCGGCCTCAGCTTTGGAGAGAGCGAATGAGCACGCCCTCCTCACTGCCCAGCCGCGCAGCGGTCGTGATCGTCGGCGGCGGCATGGCGGGCCTGAGCTGCGCTGCATCCCTGGCCCGCCGCGGCGTGCGCGATGTGGTGCTGCTTGAAGCCAAGACTCTGGCCCACGCCAAGGCCAGCAGCTACGGCGAAACCCGGATGTTCCGGGAGATGTATTCCGACCCGGTGCTCTGCCGTCTGGCCCAGGAGGCCAATCGCCTTTGGCGGGAAGAGGAAACTCACGCCGGCGAGCAGCTGAGAGAGACCCACGGCCTGCTCTTCTACGGCGAAAGCTGGGATGAGGAAACGATCGAGGGATCGATCCCCGGGGCCCGCCGGGTCATGGACGATCAGGGAATCCCCTATGAGGCCCTCAATGCCGAACAGATCGCTGCCCGTTTCCCGCTGAAGCCAAAGACGGGTTTCACTGGCCTGTTCGAACCCACCGCCGGTGCCGTGCGCAGCGACAAAGTTGTCACCCACTGGATCAATACCGCCCGTAACGCCGGCCATCAGCTGATCGAGCACTGCCCAGTGGCCGGACTCGATCCCGATGGTGGAGGCGTCACCCTGCAGAGCGGCGAGCACATCGCCGCAAGCCAACTGGTGGTGGCCTGCGGGATCTGGAGCCAACTGTTGCTGGCCCCCCTCGGCTTGGCACCGAAACTGGAGGTGTGGCCGATGCTTTGGGCCCACTACACCGTCAACCCAGCACTCGCTGATCGCTACCCCCAGTGGTTCTGCTTCCAGCAAGAACGAGGCGACGATGGTGGCCTGTACTACGGCTTCCCCGTGTTGAGCCAAACGGCGGATGGCCGACCCCGGATCAAGGCCGGTATCGACTGGGCCCCAAAAGAACTGCGGGTCGCCGCACCCAACGCCATGGCCACCGAGCCACCAGCCCGACTGGTGGAGCTGCTCGACACCTTCCTGTTCAACGAATTGGAGGGAGTTCAGGAGCGAGTCGAGACCGTGATCAGCCCGTACTCCATGGCCAGCGATGTGAACTTCGTGCTGGATCGGCTCACCCCAAAGCTGAGTCTGTTTGCAGGGGGATCCGGCCAGGCCTTCAAGTTCGCTCCCCTGATTGGTGATTCTCTGGCACGCCTCGCCAGTGGTGAACAACCTGCAGTGGATCTCTCCTGCTGGAGCCACCAACGCGACGCCGTCCGAGCCTGACCTTTCACCCCTCATCCGATGTCTGACAACCCCGCAAACCAGCGTTCCTGGTGGCAACAGCCCCCTCTTTGGGTCGGCGCCATCCCCCTGCTGATTTTTCTGTTGGTCTCGGCCGTCGACCTGGCTCTGGCAAAGCACTTCACCGAAGCCGGCAAAGCCGTGATCAGTGATGCCCTCGGCGGGGTCTGGCAGTGGATGGTGATGCTGCTGTTTCTGATCGCACTGATCCTTGCCATCAGCCCCATCGGCAAACTCCGGCTTGGGGGAGCGGACGCCAAGCCGAGCTTCAAATTCTTCGATTGGTGCGCGGTGCTGATCTGCACCCTGCTGGCGGGAGGTGGTGTGTTCTGGTCCGCTGCCGAACCGCTGTATCACTTCCAAACACCATCACCGGTGTTTGAAGGGATCGAGCCCAGCACAGCCGCAGCGGTGGATCCCGCCCTGGCGGTGAGTTTTCTGCACTGGGGTTTCCTGGCCTGGGCTCTTGTAGCCACCACCACCACGATCACCTTCTCGATCCTCGAACGACGCGGTGAACCCCTTCGTCCCCGCACCCTCCTGGTGAACATCGTGCCGCGCTCCTGGGTGGATGGCCCGATCGGTCACCTGGCGGATGGTTTTTCCGTGGTGGCCGCGATCGCGGGCACCGTTGGCCCCTTGGGCTTCCTCTCGCTGCAGCTCAGCAATGCCGCAGGGCAACTGCCCTGGCTCACCGACAGTGCCGGCCTGCAATCCCTGGTGGTAGTGCTGCTGACGGCCGTCTTTGCAACATCCACCGTCAGCGGCATTCAAAAAGGCATCAAGTGGCTTTCGGAGCTCAATGTGTGGCTCACCCTGGCCATGGCGGCGGGCCTGCTGCTGTTGGGCCCAGGCCTCTGGCTGATTCAGCACTTCTTCAGCGGCTTCATCACCTACCTAATCCATCTGCCGCAGATGGCCCTCACACCCAATGCCGTGCCGTCGAACTGGGTGAATGGCTGGACGGTGTTCTACTGGGGCTGGTTCCTGGGCTACGCGCCCTTGATGGGGCTGTTCACCGCCGGCGTCAGCCGAGGTCGCAGCATCCGTGAACTGGTGCTGGCAGTAGCCATCCTTTGTCCGATCGTGACCAACCTTTGGTTCACCCTGCTGGGAGGCACCGGATTGCATCTGGAGTTGGCCGGAGGCGGCATCAGCGAAGCACTCGCCCAAAACGGAGCCGCCGCTGCACTGCTGACCATCCTCAGCCAGCTGCCCCTGGCCGGCCTGCTGATTCCGATCGGCCTGCTGCTGGTGGTGCTGTTTATGTGCACCAGCGCCGACTCGATGAGTTACGCCGCGGCCATGGTGGTGAGCGGCCGCAACGAGCCCCCTGCGCTACTTCGCCTGTTCTGGGCCTTGATGATCGGCAGTCTCACCTTGGTGCTGCTGCGCATCGGCACGGGCCTGGGGGACAGCACTTCCATCGACGCACTTCAAGCCTTCATCGTGATTACCGCGGTGCCGGTCACCCCGCTGGTGCTGGCCACCCTCTGGAGTGCGCCAAGGCTGGCCTGGAAAGAATGGCGGCGGGGCACGGTCACTCCGCAGTGATCCCGATGCCAATCAACGCAGGCAGTAATCCAATTTGAGGGTGAGGCTCTGACTTGGCTTGGGAGCCTCCGCAGGCTTGAAGCTTGCCTCCCCCATGCGTGCAGCCATCGCCATGGGCCGATAGGTCGATCCACGCTGGTCAATTAGCAACAACTCCACCTTGCGCAGGCCGAGAGACCCTGCTGTGGCCTGGGCGCGACGTCGCCCCGTGTCCAGAGCTTGCTTCAGCAACTGATCCGCCAATGAGGCACTGCTTTCGCTCGACGCCAAGGACGTCATTCCCTGCAGTCGAACACCCGGCAAGCGACCGGCGGCCTGGATCAACGCGTCGTAATTGTCCCGGCTCACCTCGCCCGTGATGTTGGTGCTCGCCCGCTCCAGCCGTGGTCCCGAAGTGCCTCCCCCAATGGAGTAGCTGCGGGGTGCAGGGATCGTGAGCCGGCCCATCGCCAGGGGCTGAATGACCTGACGCGCCCCTGCCAACCGGGCGTTAAGGGCGCTCATCGCAGCGTCCTTACTGGCATGTTCAGCGTCGAGCCCGAGCGAAAAGCGAAAGCGATCGCTACGGCTCGTTCCACGCTCATTCACCTGGATCTGAAGCAGGGTGCCATTGCAAACGCGCTCCGCAGCCCTCATGGGGGATGGCGCAAAGACACTGAGGCCGAAGAGGACGGGCGCGGCGACCTTGACAGCGCCCCAGAGTCGATTCGTCATGCCGAGCCTTCCGTGGGATCTCCATGCTGGCGAGCCTGGAGCCACAAACCCTGCTCAACCATGACCGGCCTGTGTCAAGCCGTGACTGGCCCGAGAGCAAAAGGGTGAAACAGTCGTGCTCAGACGGTTGCGTCGTAGAGGGAGAAGAAACGCCGCCGCAGCCGCCAGGGGAAACCCAACTCCCGCAGCACACGAACCATGAGAGATCGCATCTCCTTGCGTTCCGCCTCGGTTTGAGGACCCGCATACACCCGTTGCGCGGCAGGCCGAACCGGGAAAAGACTGTTCCAACTCACACCCCAGTGCTCCTGGGCAAACGCTTCGTTGGAGCTGGCGTAAAAGGCTGAAACCCGATCTTGAAGCGGTTGATCGAAGCCATCAAATTTCTCGCCATCCCAACCGCGCTCGATGGCGAGATCACGGATGACCTTGCCCTTCCGCTTGAGCACTTCCGGGTCGAAACCCGTTTCCACCATCAAGCGACGGCAGAGGGCAGACATCCAGATTCCCCGGGCCCCGGGCTGGATGTTCTGCTTGGAGGAACGGCCCGCAAGCCAGCCCTGTTCACCCGCAGGAGTGTCCAGATCAAGGGCCTCAACAAGGGCCAGGAAGGGATCACTAATCGCAACCTGCTTGGACAAAGGAAGAAACAACGTCGCAATCGCTGGGAAGCGACTCAGCACGCGAAATTTGGATGGATAAGCAATATTCCATGAATCAGAATCGTGCATGATGTAATCACAATATTGCTCAAAATTGGGGGTTTCACGAAACCTTCGCACCCGGTGCGCGTAAACCGAATTCAACCAGGACTGCTGGTCACGGACGAAGTAACTGACGCCTAATTTGAAGCCTTGTCGTTCAACCAAATCCTGCAATTTTCCTAAGACAGTTCGACTAAGGATGCGGTCATCCAAAGAGGAGCTGCTGAGCAAAACCCTGTTCAGCGAAGAAGGCAGCGTGGCAAGTGCCTCCTCAACTGGTTCATAGTTTTTTTCTGCAATGGCATTGGCGAGACGGTTGTTATCGCCATCCATCAACACACCCTGAGCAGCCAGATGCTCCCTGTTTTGACGGAGCCGCTCGGTGACGTAACTGCTGGCTGCCTTGTGGGGACCAGCATGGATCCACAGCATCCGCTCGTCACGATTGATCTGCGGACGCGTGAATGACGTTGGCACCCGTGAGGCCTGCGAAAGGCCTCAACGTATCAGCGTTGGGGTGCCCAGCTCCCGTGCAATCCATGGGGAACAGCCAACGGCAGCTCCAGCACCGCCACCTCAGTCAGATCACGGGCATCGAGGATCACCAAGTCGGATGCGGAGCGGGCCCCGTTCCACACCAGGTCCAGCACCCAGCCGTCGTCTTCGGCTTCAGCACCGGGACGACGCACCATCAACGGCTCACTCACAAAGCCCCTGGGCGCCGCACTCCAGGTGTGGGTCGCCCCGGAGTGCAGATCAAGTTTCTGGATGGCCTGCAACGGATCGTTGCCCGTCTCCCGCTCAGCCACCGCCATCCAGGCGAAGCAGGCGCTGCGGCCCTGACGCTCGGGGTTGACCATGGCGAACTCACAGGTGCGCTCGCTGATCCGCTCGGTCTGCACCGATTCACGACTGAGATCGAGGCGGCAACGGTGCAGGATCCCCTCCGGAACCGTGTCGAAATTCACCTCAGCGAAATCCTCATCGGGGCCGATGGACGGGAAATCGTCGTAGACGATGCTCTCCACCACAACGTGATCACCGTCCTCGAAAGCGTTGAGGTGATGGAAGACGAAGCCGTCGGGGGCTTCGAGGATGCGGGGCTTCTGGCCAGCGAAACGACCGGAGTCGCGGGGGATCAACCAGAAGCGCCCCTTGCCACCGGGTTGGGATGCCAGGCACTGGGCCGCGCCCTTTTCGCCGGTCACAAACGGCAGGGGATTGAAGGCGATGGCGTTCTGGAGGAACACCGCCCAGTTGGGGGTGATGGCGAAATCGTGGAGGAAGGCGAAACCGGGGAAGCTGTCGGAACGGTCGTGCAGCAACGTGCCGGCCTCAGGGCCATCGGTGGCGAACTCCATCAGGCGGATGGTGCTGCGGGGCCCGGTCTTGACCCCGAAGGTGACCATGCAGGGTCGGCCGTTGTGGCCGGGGTCGAAGCGGGGGTGAGCACTGAAGGCCTCGCCCTTTTTCAACACTCCATCGAGGCGTGAAAGGCCGCGGGTCTCCAGGCTGCGCGGATCGAGCGCATGGGGTTCCGCCGCCTCCCAGAGGGCCAACAGCTGATCGCCCAGACGCACCACGTTGGTGTTGGCGATGTTCTTCAAGCGCAGGTCAAAGGCGTTGGCCAGCCGACCACCGGGCTTCTGGCTGCCGAAAACCCCGCGGTAGAGCACCTTGCCGGCCTTCTCCTCCGCCAGCCAACCCTCAGTGCGTACAAAACGGTTGCTGAGGGAGACGCTGCCGTTCTCAAACCGCATCGCCGCGATCATGCCGTCGCCATCGAAGGGGTGGTGCACCCGATGCCCATCCCGCTCAAGTCGTCCAGGTCCATTGCGATAGAACGTGCCCTGAAGCTCCATCGGCACCGTTCCACGCACCGGAGTCAGCGCTTCGTCAGTCAGTTCCTCCTCAACATTGACAAAGGAACTGGCCCAGTCGCTGCGGTCGTAGCTGCGGGCGGGGGCAACGGTCACGGGCGAACGATCAACGTCCGCCCATCTTCTCGGAACGGACTGTGAAGCGCGCGGCCGACCTCAGCTGGCGCCGGCCTGCTCCAACACACCTTTGCTGCTGGGGATCGCGCCGGCACGGCGGGGATCCACCTCCGTGGCCATGCGCAGGGCCCTGGCAAAAGCCTTGAAGCAGGCTTCAACGATGTGATGGGAATTGACGCCGTCCAGCTGACGGATGTGCAGTGTCAGCCCGCTGTTGTTGACCACCGCCACGAAGAACTCCTTCACCAGCTCGGTGTCGTACGTGCCGATCTTTTGGCGGGGAATCTCAAGGCTGTAGCTGAGGTGGGGGCGACCGGAACAATCCAAGGCCACCTGAACCAGGGCCTCGTCCAGCGGTGCCACGAAGTGACCGAAGCGGTGGATGCCGCGCCGGTCCCCCAGGGCCTGGGCCAGGGCCTGCCCCACGGCAATGCCCACATCCTCATTGGTGTGGTGATCATCGATGTGGGTGTCTCCCACCGCCTTGATCTCCAGGTCGATCAGGCCGTGGCTACTGATCTGATGAAGCATGTGGTCGAGAAACGGCACACCGGTGCTGGCCTGGCACTGGCCGGAGCCGTCCAGATCCAGACGCACCTTCACATCGGTTTCACCAGTGACCCGATGGATGTCTCCCTGGCGTGCCATCACTCGACCTTCAGTTCCCTCATCGTGCCTCACATTCCCGTGACGCAGTAGCCCGCATCCACATAAATGGTCTGGCCGGAGATTCCGCTGGCCAGGTCACTGAGCAGGAAGGCAGCGGTGCCACCCACCTCCATCTGGGTGACGGTGCGGCGCAAGGGAGCCTTTTCCTCAACGTTATGGATCATCTCGAGGATGCCGCCGATGGCTGAGCTGGCCAGGGTGCGGATCGGGCCAGCGCTGATGGCGTTGACGCGCACTTGCTTGTCGGGACCCAGCTCTGCCGCGAGGTAGCGAACGGACGCCTCCAGAGCCGCCTTGGCGACACCCATCACGTTGTAGTTAGGGATCGCCCGCTCAGCACCGAGGTACGAGAGCGTGATCACGCCAGCCTTCTCGCTGAACAGCGGCTTGGCATGGGCACAGAGGGGAGCCAGGGAATAGGCGCTGATGTCGAGGGAACGGGCGAAGCCTTCAGCGGTGGTGGCGCTGTAGTCACCGATCAGCTCTTCCTTGCCTGCAAAGGCCAGGCAGTGCACCAAACCATCAAGAACGCCCCACTTCTCCTTGATCTCGCCGAAGACCTCAGCCATCTGGTCGGCATCCTGCACATTCAGAGGCAGGAAGAGGCTGGGCTCGAGGGGCGCGGTGAGTTCACGCACCTTGGCCTCAAAGCGGCCCTTGTCGTCGGGCAGGTAGGTGATGCCGAGTTCAGCACCGGCCGCCTTGAGCTGCTGAGCAATGCCCCAGGCGATCGAACGGTTGTTGGCGATGCCGGTGACGAGAATCTTCTTGCCGGTGAGATCAAGCAGCATCAGGACAGACCGGAACGGGTTGAATTCGCGCGATTCTCCCCCATCCCCCGCCAAGATCACCGCTCCTTTGCTGCCAAAGGCCGGTGTCCAGCGCTGCGTCACCCCCGATCAACGGCGACCTGCCACGGCAATTCGCCTCACGCGATGCGCTGAATACCCTGTTGGCGCAGGAGTTCCCAGGGGCGGAGGGGGAGCTCAGCCCGATCCGTGGTGGGCGTGAGGCAGCCGAAGAGAAGCTGCGGCGCATTGACGCAAGGCGCTACGCCAAAAGCCGAAACCACCTCAAGGGCGCAGTTACCGGGCTGTCGCCCTACATCCGGCACGGCGTGCTGAGCCTCGCGGAGGTACGCGATGCCGTCTTTGCACGGATCCGCAACCGCGATGAAGGCGGAAAGCTGATCAACGAACTCGGTTGGCGCGACTTCTGGCAACGGATGTGGCTCGACCTGGGTGACGGGATTAACAACGATCAGGAACCGTTCAAGACGGGCCATGACGCTGGTGCCTATTCCCAGGAGCTGCCGGCCGATGTGCGCGACGGGAGCACGGGGCTGGCCTGCATGGATGGCTTCCGCGATCAACTGGTGAGCACCGGCTGGCTGCACAACCACGCCCGCATGTGGATGGCCTCCTGGCTCGTGCATTGGCGACGGGTGCACTGGAAAGCCGGTGCCGACTGGTTCCTGGAGCACCTGCTGGATGGCGATCCGGCCAGCAACCATCTGAGCTGGCAATGGGTGGCCAGCACCTTCAGCCACAAGCCCTACTTCTTCAACCGCGGCAACCTGGAGCGCTACAGCGACGGGCATTACTGCGACGGCTGCCCCAGTGCCAACTCCTGCCCCTTCGAGGGCAGCTACGACCAACTGGAGAACCAGCTGTTCGCTCCGATGCCAGCCATCCGAGACAACGGCAACGACCGAAACCAGCAACGCAACCGCCAACGCCGGAACAGCGGGGGCGCCAGTGCCGCCCTGGACCGTCCCAAGCGATAAGCAGGAGATCCTCCATGACGTTTCAACGCCCCATCCTCTGGATTCACGAGGAGGCTCTTGGTCCTAACAACCCAGCACTGCAGGCCTGGCCTGATGCCCCAGCGGTGTTCGTGTTCGACACCCGCTGGATCCAAAACGCACGAATCAGCCGCAAACGGCTTGGTTTCCTCTACGAAAACGCCCTCGACCTTCCCCTCACCTTGCGCAAGGGGGATGTGGCCGCTGAGGTGCTGGCCTTTGCCCGTCGCCATCTGGCCGATGGTGTGATCAGCAGCAGCACGGTGGATCCACGCCTGGAGCGGATCGGCGAAGCCATCGATGCAGAACTGCCGCTTGAACTGCTGGAACCCGAACCGTTCGTGGAGCTTCCGCGGCCACCCCGGCTGGGGCGATTCAGCCGCTACTGGCGCGCAGCCGAAGCTGTGGTGTGGGAGGGCTACTCACCAGCCCGTTGATCCCTCAACAGCTGCCGGGCCCGCTTCAATTCCTCCACGGGATTGGTGAGCAGGTCTTCCTCTTCGAGTGAGGGCAGCTGCACAGGAACCACCTGATCGTCGCTCCGGGGCGGCTCAGTCCACTGCCAGCGGTCCTCAGGGGCGCGTGCCTGGCACAGAGCCTCCAGCTCCTTCTCCAACAGAGCTCGCACATCGCGCCGGGCCACGGCATCGAAAAACTCCTGACGGGTCGCCAGCCCGGAACTGAACGGAGTGGCTCCATTGCCGTTGAACAAGCGGGCAGGATCCGGCAGCCATCGAGGACGACACACCCCCGGGAAGCTGGTGTCTGTCTCCAGATAGATGTGGAGCCCATAGCCATCGGGCTGGTTCACCACAGCCACCCCGTCATGTGGGGAATGGCGCTGCAGGGGGTACAACCGCCAGCTGGGTGGTTCCTTTGGAGCACCGCAGGCCCCCAGCAGCAGGGCAAATCCCCAAAGCAGACGCAGGCGCGGCATCCATCACCACCGGAGGTGGCCATCCTGAAGCAGATTCGCCGCATCTGCCTGCGCGTTATGGCCCTGACACCATCCACGATGCTGGCGCTCAGCACATGCCTTCCTAGTTTTGATCTTCCCCAGGTCACCGGCGGCCGGCTGAGCAGCGGTTCTCTGGACCAGCGACCCGTGCTGCTGATGGTGCTTTGCGCCCATTGCCCGTTTGTGAAACACGTGGAACCTGAGCTCACTCGGCTGGACAACGACTTCAGCAATGCGGTGCAGTTGGTCGGCGTCAGCAGCAACAGCCTGATCACCCACCCCCAGGACGGACCGGGACAACTGGCAGATCAAGCCCAGCGTCACGGCTGGAGCTTTCCCTACCTCCTGGATGAGCAGCAAATCCTGGCCCGAGCTCTCAAGGCCGCCTGCACGCCGGAGTTCTATCTGTTCTCACCCGACGGCAAAGGCGTACAAAGCCTGCGCTATCGCGGCCAGTTGGACGACAGCCGACCCGGCAATGATCAGCCCCTCGACGGCCGAGACCTGCGGGCCGCCCTCGATGCCGTGCTGACGGGAACTCCTGTCAGCACAGACCAGACGGCCTCGGTGGGATGCAATGTGAAGTGGAACCCCGGACAAGAACCGGAGTGGTTCGGCGGAGCCACTTAAGCTTTCCTTTATGCAGGTACCTCCCTTCAGCCTCGGCCAGCAGATCAACGATCTCGGTGTGGACCTCGAAGAGGCAGTTCTTGCGGTGTTGCGAAGCGGTCATTACATCGGCGGACCGCAGATCAAACAATTCGAAGAGGCCTTTGCCGTCAGCGTCGGCTGCGAGCATGCCGTGGGCTGCAACAGCGGCACCGACGCGTTGATCCTTGCCCTGCGTGGCCTTGGGATTGGTGCAGGTGATGAGGTGATCACCTGCTCGTTCAGTTTTTTCGCCACCGCTGAGGCCATCAGCGCCGTCGGCGCCACACCGGTGTTTGTGGATGTCGACCCCAGCACCTACCTGATCGATTTCGAACAAATCGAAACCGCGATCACCCCGGCCACCAAGGCCCTGATGCCGGTGCATCTATTTGGCCGTGCGGTGGACATGACTCGTCTGATGGCCATTGCCGAGCGCCATCAGCTGAAGGTGATCGAAGACTGCGCCCAGGCGACGGGAGCCCGTTGGCAGGGCCAGGCGGTGGGGAGCTTCGGAGATGCGGGCTGCTTCAGTTTCTTCCCCACCAAGAACCTTGGTGCGGCTGGAGACGGTGGTGCCGTCACCACCCGCGATGCCGAGCTAGCTCAGGCCATGCGCGAGCTTGCCGTGCATGGCATGCCCGAGCGCTACTTGCACACAAGCCTTGGATACAACAGCCGACTTGATGCAATTCAGGCAGCAGTTCTGAATGTGAAACTGCCGAAGCTGGAGAGCTGGATCAGCAACCGCAAAGCCATTGCCTCCCGTTACCGAGATGCCCTCGGGGATCTCCAAGGACTCACCCTGCCGTCCTCCAACGAAGGCCACAGCTGGAACCAGTTCGTCGTGCGCATCGGCAGCTGCCCCACCGGTCAACCGCTCTGCAACGCCAGCTGTAATCCCTCCACCACCAGTGCACGCCACGGGATCCCGGAGAGCTGCTGCCGCGACTGGCTCAAACAAACCCTGCAGGAGCGCGGTGTGAGCACGATCATCTATTACCCGATCCCGATTCACCGGCAACCGGCCTACACCCACCTCGGCTTAAAGCAGGGCTCCCTGCCGGTGACAGAACAACTCTGCAGCCAAGTTCTCAGCCTGCCGATCTTCCCTGAGCTAAAGGAAGACCAGCAACAAACGGTGATCGACACCCTGCGCCAACTGCTGGTGTCCAATACTCCAGCCCAGTTCCCCCGCAGCGAAGGGCGCGATCAGGACCGGATGGTGGCGTAAAGCGCCTTGAACTTGGCCTGCTGCCTCTTGTGATCCACCAGTGGTTCGGGGTAATCCCTCCGCTCGAGGGCACCGATCTCTCCGCTGAGCAAATCCTTGGTGTTCACATGGCGCAGCTCCGGCACCCACTGGCGGATGTAATCACCTGCTGAATCGAACTTGGAGGCTTGAGTAGCGGGGTTAAAGATTCGCAGAGGCTTGGGATCCATGCCGCTGCTGGCACTCCACTGCCAACCACCGTTGTTGGCAGCTAGGTCGCCATCCACCTCCAGTTCCATGAAGGCGCGCTCACCCCAGCGCCAGTCGCAGATCAGGTCTTTCACCAGATAAGAGGCCACGATCATGCGGCAGCGGTTGTGCATCCAGCCGGTCTGGTTGAGCTGGCGCATGGCGGCATCGATGATCGGCATGCCGGTCTGGCCTTCCTTCCAGAAGTCGAACCAGTCCTCATTGTTCTCCCAGGGGAAGCGGCGCCACTGCTCGCGGTAAGGGCCATCCGCCAGTTCCGGGAAGTGGAACAGAGCCTGCTGGTAAAACTCGCGCCAGCCCAGCTCCTGCTCCCACACGGCGATGGCCTGCAAATGCTCCTCACTACGGGCTTGCTCACGGGAGTCCTGGGCAGCACACCAAGCCTGGCGGGGGCTGAGCGTGCCGACGCTCAGGGCAGCACTGAGGTAAGAGGTGCCGGGAGTGCCGGGGAAATTGCGGTCAGGCTCATAGCCGAGCAACGGCCCATCGCAAAACGCAGTGAGTTGCGCCAGCGCCGCCGCCTCGCCAGGACGACAGGGGCAGATCTCGGCGCCCTTGAAACCATGGCTCCCCCGCAGCACCTCCAGAGGATCTCCGGCCGACACCTGAGCGAGATCGAGATCCACCAGAGCGGTGGGGGCAGCAACACTGCTGGGTTGCTTGGCCAACACCTGGCCTCGCCAGTTGCGCAAAAAAGGGCCATACACACGGTATGGGGCACCACCCCCGGTCTTGAGCAGCTCAGGAGCGATCAGCAGCTGATCCCAATCCACCACCACCTTGCGACCATCGGCCTGTAATTTTTTGGCCACCTGGCGATCCCGCTCACGGGCATAGGGCTCCACGTCGCGGTTCCAAACCACAGCATCAGCACCGATCTGCTCCGCCAGCTGCGGCAATACCACCACCGGGTCGCCATCCACGATCAACAGCCGACTACCGGCCTCGCGCCAGCGCTGCTGCAGTTCCACCAGGCTCTCGATCAGAAACCAAAGCCGGGCCGGCGCCATTGGTGGCAGATGGTCAGGCGGGTTGATCACCTGCGGGTCGAGGACGTACACCCCTGTCACCGCCGGACTGATGTCCGCAGCAGCCACCAAGCCGAGGTTGTCCGACATGCGCAGATCGCGGCGGTGCCAGAACAGAACGCGAGCGGTGGTCATCAGAGGCCGAGAAGCTGCTTGGCGCGGAACCAGGCCGTGACGCTCTTGCCATCGAGCCATTCATCACCGGAGGCAAGGGCGGCATCCAGGGCTGCCGGACTCATCCGCACCACCTCCAGGTCTTCATCGTCGTCACCAGCGGGTGGGTTCTCCAAAGGGGTGAGTTCCCGGGCCAGGAAGCAGTGGATCACCTCATCCGAATACCCGGGGCAAGGGAGCATCGGGCCCAGAACATCCCAGCGTGCAGCGCTGTAACCGGCTTCTTCCCCCAGCTCCCGCTGCATCGATTCCAATGGGTCTTCGCCCTCTTCAAGCGTGCCGGCGGGGAACTCGAGCAGTCGAGCCTGCACTGCGAAGCGGTACTGGCGCAACAGCACCACCTGGCCGTTATCCGTAATCGGCACCGCGAGGGAAGCGCCTGGGTGACGGATCATCCCGAAGGTGGCCTCCACCCCCATCGGCAACTTGATCCTGTTGCGCTCGAAACGAAGCTTGCGAGCATCCACCGCCTCAACGGTGTCGAGCAACTCAAAGGGCTCCGGGGCCGGCAGCGGCGCCATGGGATCAGGCGAGATGGGTCACCAGCATGGCGGGTGAGAGCACTGCATCGCCTGGAGCAGCGGCTCCAGCACAAAGCGGCGCAGGTGCATCCGGGGATGGGGCAAAACCAAGCGGGAATGCTCGAGCCGCAACTCACCCCAAAACAACAGGTCAAGATCCAATGGTCGGGGTCCCCAGCGCTGCTCTCGCTGACGATCGCGGCCGCAGCTCTGCTCCAAGCGCTGCAGCTGCTCCAGCAACTCGAGCGCCGCCATTTCAGACGGCGGCCGTTTCACGCGAGACATCAGAAGGACGGCATTGCAATATCCGTCTTGGCCTGGCGGCCCCCCGACCGGCTGGGTCTTTAGGAACGATGAACAACGCACATCTCGAGCATCAGCATCGCCCCACTCCACAAGCAACTCGCTCAGTCGCGGCGCGATCCAACGCAACGTGGATTCAGGAGGTCCATAGGAGCTGCTCAGATTGGCCCCAAGTCCAATGGCAAGCGCTGATTCAAGCGGAAACGATGCCATTGCAATCGTGATGGCAAAGCACGACTCAACCCTACGAACCGAAGCGTGCAATGATTAATTTATTAAATTGCTGAGCAGGTTGAGGGAATGTTTTTCGATCAACTCCTCGCAAAATTTCGAACCAATTCAGCCAAGCGAATCGGCAACAAACAGACTGGAGCCCAACAAGGGGAACCAAGATCCAGATCGTTAACTGAACAAGCTCACCTTCAGCCCAACGAAAACTTCAATACAAAAAGAAAACTGAACACAGCGTTCATTGATATTGAGAAGGCCATCCAAAGTGAAGGCCCCTCGAACGAACTCCTACTCAAAAAGGCAGACCTGCTCTTGCGCAAGGGCAAATTCCATCAAGCACGACGAATCCTCAACGAGCTCAGCCAAAGCAAAAACGACTCAAAAGCGTCAAATTCAGCCAAAAAATTACTGAAGCTATCTCAACAACTCCAACAAAAAACCAGTGCGAATAAAACCAATAATCTTTTCGAGCATTTAAATAAAACCGCCAAAAAGTATCACCAAAAACTACTTGACTTGCCTCAAGCAGAAAATCAATGCAATGATTTTGAATTAACTCAACAGATACGCAAGGAAGCTCGCAGAGCACGAACTACAGAACTGCCAAAGCTTTCCTGCGAGTTGATTGAACTAACACTAGAAGCGGGCCACGAATCACCCTGGCTGCTCCATGACAAGGCCATATCCCTCAGCATGATGGGCCAGCGAGAGAAAGCGCTGAGCCTTTTAGAGGAGCTCAAAAAAGACAGAACGGGAGAAAAACTTAATAAGTCTATCCAAAAAAATATCGATGAAATCAAGAAAAATTCAAAGCAAAATCAATTAAAATCAAAGGCATGTCTCGCCAAGCAGTCAGTACTAGCAGCCAAGGCCAAAAAACTCAATTTTCAACTCCCGGAAAAAATCAATGAAAGAACCAACATAAAAGCACTCGTCTTCAAACAAGCCAGAGCCTGCCTGGGCGACAACCCTCAGGCATGCCTCAGCCTTGTTGACTCAATTCTCGACTACTTTCCAGGAGACCTCGCCTCTCTTCAATTAAAAGGAGAAGCGCTTGCAGAGCTAAAACAAAACGATGAAGCAATACAAATCTGGAAAGAACTCACACACTCAAAAACCGAAAAAGTTGCCAAAAAGGCCCGCGCACTAATCTCTTTGGTCTTGACACAAGAAGCAGGTCCAGTCAGCGCTAACAGGCCCCCAAAAGCCGTGATTTCATCCCTCATAAAACAACATCTACAATACAATCTTGTGCCTGAATTAAACAAAGAAATAAGTGAAATTCTCTTAAAAATCGAGCCTTTAAATTCTGATTCGTTTGTCCCGGAGTTACGACAACACCAGCTCCAGCTCCACCTCAACACTCTGACAATCGAATTTCTCGAGACTCATCTGCGTGAGCAAGGCCGTTTAAATCCGGCTGCAGCGGCGGCTCAAAAGCCTGGCACGATCCGCAAGACTGGCCCGAAAGCGGGTTGAACGCCTCCATGGTGGCAAGCGGTGTAGCGATCAAAGACGACCAGGCGACCCGCGCCTTTCCCCTGGCTGCCATTACCGGCCATGGGACCCTCAAGCTCGCCCTCTTACTGGCGGCAGTCGACCCGGGCTTGGGGGGAGTGGTGATCGCGGGTGGGCGCGGCACCGGCAAATCAGTCTTGGCAAGGGGATTACATGCCCTTCTTCCCCCGATCGACGTTCTTGACGCTGAAGGGGGTGTGGGGCGAAATCTTGATCCACAAAATCCAGAGGAATGGGACGACGCCACACGTGAACAGATCAGCGGTGAAGCTCCATCAACGGTGATCCCTGCCCCCTTCGTTCAGATCCCCCTCGGCATCACAGAAGACCGTCTGGTGGGAGCTGTTGATGTGGCTGCCTCACTCTCCAGCGGTAGTGCTGTGTTTCAGCCCGGGCTGCTGGCGGATGCCCATCGGGGAGTGCTCTACGTCGACGAGCTCAACCTTCTGGATGACGGCATCGTCAATTTGATGCTGGCGGCCGTCGGCAGCGGCGAAAACCGCGTTGAGCGGGAAGGTCTCAGCCTCAGCCACCCCTGCCGCCCCCTGCTGATCGCCACATACAACCCAGAAGAGGGCAACGTTCGCGATCATCTATTGGATCGCTTTGCCATCGCGCTATCGGCCAATCAGCTGGTGAGCACCGAGCAGCGGGTGGAAATCACCAACGCGGTGATCAGCCACGGCCAATGCAGCCGCAGCTTCGCTGAGAAGTGGAGCGAGGAAACCGATGCCCTGGCCACCCAACTGCTGCTGGCCCGCCAGTGGCTTCCGGATGTGCAGATCAGCGGCGAACAGATCGAATACCTCGTCACCGAAGCCATCCGCGGCGGCGTAGAAGGGCACCGCTCCGAGCTCTACGCCGTACGGGTGGCCAAGGCCCATGCCGCCCTCAGCGGTCGGGACCGGGTGGAAGCCGAAGACTTGCAGGTGGCCGTGGCCCTGGTGATCGCCCCGCGGGCCTCCCAGATGCCGCCACCGGACCAGCAGATGGAACCACCACCGCCACAGGAGCAGGAGCCGCCGCCACCGCCCCAGGACCAGGGCGATCAACAACAGGAGAACCCACCCCCACCGCCGGAGGGATCCGGAGAGGAGGAGAACGAACCTCCGGAAGACAACAGCGAGGACGACAACACCGATGATGACGAGGGTGATGGCGAGGAGGACCAAGCTCCTCCGGCAGTCCCTGAGGAGTTCATGCTCGATCCCGAAGCGATCGAGGTTGACCCCGATCTGCTGCTGTTTAATGCCGCGAAAGCAAAAAGTGGCAACAGCGGCAGCCGTTCCGTGGTGCTCAGCGACAGCCGTGGTCGCTACGTGAAACCGATGCTGCCCCGCGGGCCAGTCCGCCGGATCGCCGTGGACGCGACCCTGCGGGCAGCCGCGCCTTACCAGAAAATCCGCCGGGAACGGGAACCAGGCCGCAGCGTGATCGTGGAAGAAGGGGACCTGCGGGCCAAGTTGCTGCAGCGCAAGGCCGGTGCTCTGGTGGTGTTTCTGGTGGATGCGAGCGGCTCGATGGCCCTGAACCGAATGCAGAGCGCCAAAGGCGCCGTGATCCGGCTGCTCACCGAGGCCTATGAGAACCGCGATGAAGTAGCCCTGATCCCCTTCCGAGGCGATCAGGCCGAGGTGTTACTGCCGCCCACCCGCTCGATCACGGCGGCCCGGCGCCGGTTGGAATCCATGCCCTGTGGCGGTGGGTCACCGCTGGCCCATGGCCTCACCCAGGCGGCCCGCGTCGGCGCCAATGCGCTGGCCACTGGCGATCTCGGCCAGGTGGTGGTGGTGGCAATTACCGACGGACGCGGCAACGTGCCCCTGAGCACCTCTCTGGGCCAACCCGAACTGGAAGGCGAAGAGAAGCCCGACCTCAAACAGGAGGTGTTGGATGTAGCGGCCCGCTACCGGATGCTCGGCATCAAGCTGCTGGTAATCGACACCGAGCGTAAGTTCATCGGCAGCGGCATGGGCAAAGACCTCGCCGAAGCCGCAGGCGGCAAATACGTTCAACTGCCCAAGGCCAGCGATCAGGCAATTGCAGCGGTTGCGATGGACGCCATCAGCAACATCTAAGCAGCACGATATCGGATCGAAATCACACCAATATCGACCCGATACAGTGCCTACTGAGCGGTTTGCGCCGGATAGATTTCGCCAAACAATTCACCCAAGCCGATGGTGAGATTGCGCACACCCTTCATGAATTCAGGGTCACCTGTCAGTTGCGCCACATCGCCACCCACAGCATCGATCTTGGCGGTGAGCTGGGCAGCATTGGCGGCCGTTTGCTTGAGCTCACTCACCGTCTGGGGATTGTCGAGGGAGGAGACGATGTTGTTCACGTGAGCCGTGGCCGCCTCCAAATTGCGAATCACGGGAGCGGCCTTGGCCAATTCATCCTGCAACTGCACCGTCAGCGCCTGGAATTCCTTCGTGGTGGCCTCAATCTGCTCGAGTGAGGCAGCCACATTGGGGATCACCCGTTCGTCCTGAACCTGTGCCAGCAGTTCCTGCATGGTTGCGGTCACGGTCGAGAGGCTGGGGGCCTCTCGACCCACAACAGTTCCACCGTTGCAGAGCTGACGCGTTGGCTGACAATCGGCCCCACGGGGTAAGGGTGCGTTCTTGGGAAGTGGAGGTCCACCGCTGAACAGTGCCACCTGGGCGTCACCACCCAGCAGCGAGCCTGCTCCCACCGTGGCCGTCACGGGGAGAGGCAAGCGCAGATCACCTTTGTCAATCTCAAGCTCAGCCACCACAGCCTCAGGCGTGACCTCAATCGAGCGCACCGAACCAACAAGGATGCCCCGATAGGTGACAGGAGAACGCTCTGCCAGACCAGCCGCATCGTTGAAACGGGCGGTCAGGGACCAGTGGCTGGACCCCAAACGAACCCCTCTGAGCCAAAGGGCCGTTGAAGCAAATCCGATGATGCCGCCGATCACCGTGAATCCGACGATGGCATCACGAACGCTGCGTCGCATGGTGGTCAGTGCTCCGCCGGTTGCATCGGTCCGCGCAGGCTACCCGTCCTGAACTGGACGACATAGGGGTTGTCCGTGGTGCGGAACGCATCCACCGAGCCTTCCCACTGGAACTGACCGTCGTAAAGCATCACCACCCGTTCCGCAGACCGTTCAATCGTGCTGCGCACGTGGCTCACCACCACCGAACATCCCTGCGCCACGGTGGTGGTTTTCACAATCAAGTCTTCGATCCGCGTGCAAGCCACGGGATCAAGCCCTGCTGTGGGCTCGTCATACAACAGCAAAGGCATCGACTGATCCCCCCGCTGAGGATCATCAATCAGGGCACGGGCGAAACTCACCCGCTTCTGCATGCCACCACTCAATTCACCGGCATAGAGGTGGGCCACGTCGTAAAGCCCCACCGCCTCAAGGCAGCCATACACACGTTCGCGAATCTCTTGCCGCGACAGCTGCGCCCGTTCCCGCAGCAGGAAGCCGACGTTCTCCTCAACGGTTAGCGATGCCAACAGAGCGGGGTTTTGAAACACCAGCCGCACGTCCGGCGGATCGGTCTGGTCCAGCCGCAGGTAGGTCTGCGGTTTGTTGAACAAGCGCAGCTCACCGCTGGTGGGCAACTGCAAACCAGCCAGCAGGCGTAACACCGTTGACTTGCCAGCCCCTGATGGGCCCACAACAGCCAAGCGCTCCCCTGCACGCAGTGTCAGGTTGACCCGATCAAGAACAGGCCGAGGTCCCCACTGCAT
This sequence comes from Synechococcus sp. MU1617, assembly GCF_020514235.1. Taxonomy (NCBI): domain Bacteria; kingdom Bacillati; phylum Cyanobacteriota; class Cyanophyceae; order Synechococcales; family Synechococcaceae; genus Synechococcus; species Synechococcus sp. MU1617. The sequence continues at coordinate 549,019 of NZ_VTLB01000002.1, read as the reverse complement.
CGTGAGGTCCCGCATCTCCACGACGGGTTGAAGCTGCGGCACGATCTGGGCCGAAAAACACAGACATCCTGCCGCCTTTCCGCAAGCTCCGTACAGTTCGGTGAACTTGCTGACCAAGCCGTTCCTTGGCGCGAAAGCCCCCGACAAGCAGACGCCAAGCCCGGATGATGCGCGATCAACGGCGACGGGATCTGATGACCCGATCCCAAAGGGCCGTGCGCTGGTTGCAACCTGGCCTGGTGGTCAAACGCTGGCTGCTGACTTCCGGCCTGGGCCTGTTGATGGCGCTGCTGGGGGCCGCAGTCTGGGCCGACCTGAAACCGATCTACTGGATTCTGGAAACCCTCAGCTGGCTGCTGAGCACCCTCACCACCGTGTTACCCCGCGAGATCACAGGCCCCCTGGTGGTGGTCATCGGCAGTGGCCTTTTGCTTTGGGGGCAGAGCCGCAGCTTCGGCTCGATTCAACAAGCTCTCGCCCCCGACAAAGACACCGTTCTGGTGGATGCCCTGCGGGCCAAAAGCCGCTTGAACAGGGGGCCCAACATCGTGGCCATCGGGGGCGGAACAGGCTTATCGACCCTGCTGAGCGGCCTGAAGCGTTACAGCAGCCACATCACGGCCATTGTCACCGTCGCTGACGACGGCGGCAGCAGCGGGGTTCTCCGACGGGAACTGGGGGTGCTCCCCCCGGGCGACATCCGCAATTGTCTGGCTGCTCTATCCACCGAAGAGCCACTGCTCACCCGCCTGTTCCAATACCGCTTTGCCGCCGGGAGCGGTCTGGAGGGGCACAGCTTCGGCAATTTGTTTCTCTCAGCCCTCTCAGCGATCACGGGCAATCTGGAAACAGCCATCACCGCTTCAAGTCGAGTGCTGGCCGTGCAAGGTCAGGTGGTGCCGGCCACCAACGTGGATGTGCAGCTCTGGGCCGAACTTGAAAACGGCCAACGGATCGAAGGGGAAAGCAACATCGGTCACGCCCGCAGCCCCATTGTTCGTCTGGGCTGCAGTCCTGAACGACCGCCGGCCCTGCCCCGGGCACTCGAAGCGATCGCCAATGCCGACCTGGTCGTGCTCGGGCCGGGCAGCCTTTACACATCCTTGCTCCCCAATCTGCTGGTGCCAGAACTGGTGAGCGCCATCAAACGCAGCAAGGCACCAAGGCTCTACATCTGCAACCTGATGACGCAACCCGGCGAGACCGATGGCCTAGATGTACGAGGTCACATCCGAGCGATCGAAGCACAGCTTGCCAGCCTTGGTATTGAACCCAGACTTTTTAATGCCGTCCTGGCCCAGGACGACCTGCCAGATTCAAATCTGGTGCGCTATTACCAAAGCCGCGGAGCCGATCCGGTGCTTTGCGATGCCGAGGGCCTCCGCTCGGATGGCTATGACGTCACCCAGGCTCCACTACAGGGAGTGAGACCGACAGCAACCCTTCGCCACGACTCACGCAGCTTGGCCTTGGCCGTGATGCGCTTTTACCGATCCCATCGCCGAGAGCGCGATCAATAAGCGTCCTGCATTTCGTAGAAATCAGGCTGAACGTAGTCCTTACGCAGCGGCCAACCTTTCCAGTCTTCAGGCATCAGCAAGCGCTTGGGATGCGGGTGCCCCTCGAAATGGATGCCATACATGTCGAAGGTTTCACGCTCCTGCCAATCCGCACCGCGGAACAACCCATAGATGGATGGGAGCGAAGGGGTTCCCTCACGGCTGAGGAAGACTTTGATCCTCACTTCCCGCAATGTGGCGGAAGGGTCAGAAGCCATCGCCTCAACCTGTTCCGCCATCGCCAACAGGTGATAGAAGCAAACCAGCTGCTCACCAGGGCCTTCGTCGTAGCCCCCCTGACACTGCAGATAGTCGAAACCGTTGCTCTTAAGAGCAGCAACAATCATCGGAAGCACGGCAGCTTCAACACCGATCTGCTCAACGCCGAGATGGTCAGGCTCCAGGCTGTTGTGATCAAAGCCTTGCTTATTCAGCCATTGGCTTACAGGACCGGACTCGGGAGCAACAACAGCACCCGCTTCATCGGAGGCGACAGTTTTTTTGGAAGGGGTTTCGCTCATGACTCGACAGGATCAGCAGCAGGGGTGAGCACGGCTGCATCGGTGGCCAGGGTCTGACCGGCCGGAGCTGCAGCCAGGGCAGCTTTTTGGGATTCAGCCCGGAGGTAGGCGCCGGTCACAACAGGCTCCACACGCTTCATCTGATGGGAGACCGTCAAATAGCGATGGGTCTGCTGATGCTTGCGCCGCTCCGCCAACGACTCATCCCCAACTTTCTTGCGCAGCTTGATCACGGCGTCAAAAATGGCTTCGGGGCGGGGCGGACAGCCCGGTAGATAAAGATCCACCGGAATCAATTTGTCGACGCCGCGCACCGCGGTGGTGGAGTCAGCGCTGAACATGCCACCGGTGATGGTGCAGGCACCCATAGCGATCACGTACTTCGGCTCTGGCATCTGCTCATAAAGCCGCACCAGGGCTGGGGCCATTTTCATGGTCACCGTGCCAGCCACGATCAAAAGGTCGGCCTGACGCGGAGAACTGCGCGGAACAAGACCAAAACGGTCAAAGTCGAAACGGGAGCCGAGCAAAGCTGCGAACTCAATAAAGCAGCAGGCCGTTCCATAGAGGAGGGGCCAGAGACTGCTCAAACGAGCCCAGTTGTGCAGATCATCCAAGCTGGTGAGGATGACGTTTTCGCTGAGGTCGTTGGTGACCGTCGGGGTACCAATCGGACCGCAGCTGGCTTCGCGCAGATCACGAACAGCAGAAATGGAGGGGGATGTGTTTTCAGACATGACTAGCTCCACTCAAGGGCGCCTTTGCGCCAGGCGTAGGCCAATGCCACCAGGAGAATGGCGATGAAAATCAAGGCCTCAATGAAGGCCAACAAGCCGAGACGGTTGAACGCAACAGCCCAGGGATAAAGAAACACAGTCTCCACATCAAAGATGACGAAGACCAACGCAAACATGTAGTAGCGGATATTGAATTGAATCCAGGCCCCGCCAATGGGTTCCATGCCGGATTCGTAGGTGAGCTGGCGCTCACCGGCACGGCTTTTCGGGGCCACCAACTTGTTGGTCACCAGAGCCAACACAGGTACAGCTGCTGCAATCAGCAGAAACCCCAGGAAGGCGTCATAGCCGGGCAGGGCAAACATGGAGGTCCCCGTTGGTCGAGTCAGTCTGGCATTCACTGCCGAGAGTTGTCGCCGATAGAGTCGACTCGCCCAGCATCACAGCGGTGAGCGACGAACAACAGTCCGTCCAGCCGGTCGAATCGACCGAAGCGGTGGAGCCAGCGGTTGAAACCACCCCGGAGAGCGACACACGGACCCACCGTTTCGAATGTCGCAGCTGTGGCTACGTCTACGACCCAGAGGAAGGCGTCAAAAAGGTTGGTATCGAAGCCGGCACGGCTTTCGAAGATCTCGATCCGATGTCATTTCGTTGTCCGGTCTGCAGGAGCAGAGTGGCCGCTTTCCGCGACATCGGCCCGCGCGCCAAAGCCAGCGGCTTCGACGAAAATCTGAATTTCGGCCTCGGTGTCAACCGAATGACCCCAGGACAGAAGAATGTTCTGATCTTTGGCGGCCTTGCCCTCGGCTTCGCCTTCTTCCTATCCCTTTATTCCCTGCGCTGAGGCCAACCCATGAAACGTCTGTTGAACTCTGCGACCCAGCTCATACTGGTTTTTGTGTTGGGGATCAGCCTCAGCGGCTGCGTTACGACCCACGTCCCCACGGCCACCACCAGCCCCTGGCAGGCCATGGATCTCGACACCCAGGCCAACCCACTGGATGTGGCCTTCACCGACAGCCGCCACGGCTATCTGGTGGGCAGTAACCGGATGATCCGGGAAACCAATGACGGTGGCGCCCACTGGAATGAGCGCAGCCTGGACCTACCCGACGAAGAAAACTTCCGTCTGATCAGCATCGACTTCAATGGCGATGAAGGCTGGATCGCAGGACAGCCAGGGCTGCTGATGCACAGCGATGACGGCGGGCAGAACTGGACCCGCCTGTTCCTCGACACCAAATTGCCCGGCGAGCCCTACCTAATCACTGCCCTGGGAAGCCATTCCGCAGAACTGGCCACCAACGTGGGGGCGGTCTACGAGACCCATAACGATGGCAGCAGCTGGGAAGCCAAGGTGACCGATGCCGCGGGTGCCGTCCGGGATCTGCGTCGAAGCAACGATGGCAGCTACGTGAGCGTGAGTGGCCTCGGCAACTTCTATGCCACATGGGAACCGGGAGATTCCGTCTGGCAGGTGCACCAGCGCGTGAGCAGCCAGCGGCTGCAAAGCATCGGCTTCCAACCCGATGGCAATCTCTGGATGGTTGCTCGCGGTGCTCAGATCCGCCTGAACGATGAGCCTGGAAATTTCGACAGCTGGAGCAAGGCGATCATCCCGATCACTAACGGCTACGGCTACATGGATCTGGCGTGGGATGACGACGGAGCCATTTGGGCCGGCGGCGGCAACGGCACCCTTCTGGTGAGCAAAGACGGCGGCGACAGCTGGGAAAACGACCCTGTCGGGGACCGTCAACCCAGCAACTTCACCCGCATGGTCTTCGACGGAGAGCATGCCTTTGTGCTGGGTGAGCGGGGCAACCTGCTCCGTTGGGTGGGCAACGCTGTGTAACTGAGGTAACGCCTCAGCCTCACCACACCAGAGCCACCTCCTAAGATCCTTGTTCTGACACGCCCAACGCTATGGCCGCCGGCTCAACAGGAGAACGACCGTTCTTCGAAATCATCACGAGCATCCGTTACTGGGTGATCCACGCCGTGACACTGCCTTCCATCTTTTTGGCAGGCTTCCTGTTCGTGTCCACCGGCCTCGCCTACGACGCTTTCGGCACCCCTCGCCCCGATGCTTATTTCCAAGCATCTGAAAGCAAGGCTCCCGTGGTGAGCCAGCGCTATGAGGGCAAATCTGAACTCGACATCCGCCTGAAATAAGTCATGACACAATCTCCACCCGTCGCCACCACCCCACGCAACTATCCGATCTTCACGGTGCGTTGGCTGGCGTTGCACACCCTTGGCATCCCGACGGTCTTCTTCCTTGGCGCCCTCGGCGCGATGCAGTTCATTCGCCGCTGATCTGACCCATGGAACGCAATCCCAACCCCAACAACCTTCCGGTTGAGCTCAACCGCACCAGCCTGTACTTGGGCCTGCTGTTTGTCTTCGTAACCGGAGTGCTCATGTCCAGCTACTTCTTCAACTGAGGATTATTCGATGAGCGGAAAAAAATCCCCGTATCCCGACGGTCGAATTCCCGATCGCAATCCTGATGGAACACCGGCTGTACCCTGGAGAAGCCGTTGGACCGAAGGCGTTCTTCCCCTATGGCTGGTTGCCACTGCAGGCGGAATGGCCGTTCTGTTCGTTGTAGGCCTGTTCTTCTATGGGTCGTACACCGGAGTTGGTTCCGCCTGAGACGCATCACGACACCTCTTCAGAAACAAAAAGCAGACTGCACACCTTGTTTTTTAGAGGCTTTCTAGAACCCTACTGTTTCATTTAGTCGAAACAGTAGGGCATTTGTTTTTGCCTGAAGATGCTCATATTCTCTAATTATTTTCCTTTGACTAGTCAATTCTTTCTGAAGATCATGCAGAGGTTGAAGAGAAGACTCAAAGCCTTTTTGGTACTCCTCGTTTTCAAGAACAAGATCTTCGAGCTCCTTATTTAGCTCTTCCAGCATGACCTCGAGCTTCTCTATTGTGCAATCTCCACCAAATTCGTCCATCACAAAATTTCCGAACTTTTTAAATTGTAGCCTGGACTTTGTCAAGCCAATTCCAAATAGGCCTTGAAACATCTGGCTTAATTTGACGACAGTAAAGCATAATGTCACCAAAATATAGCTTTGCGACCTTCGCAGCAGTTACATCGTCGTAGATATTATAGTAACCAGGAGAAATTCCCTCAGCAGCCATCGCACGGATATCAGCAATTGTTGCATCACAAAAATTATCAGAGCCTGAATACTTTTTAAGTTCAGCTTGTGTATGGCCATCACTTAACCCCCTAACATCAAGCAATTCAATACCATATGCCTCACGAATTTTACGAGAAGATTCTGCAAAATCTTCAACAGCAAAATAATCATGATATCGCTCGAAAATCAAGAATTCATTCTGCGGACGGATATGAACATCATTCTGCATTAAAGACGGCCTCAAATAAAGGTAGTCGACAAAGTCTCGAAAAGTATATTGATCGTTCTTGACTGCAAATAATTTTTTAGCAACATCGTAGCTGACATCAGAAGAGTGCTGAGACGATCCACAAATCTTATCCAAATAATAGGAAACAAGTCGCGCGAAAGGGTTCCTCAAGAAAACAAAAGAATAAGGTGCTGAAAATAGCTGAGCATCTTTGGCATTAAATGAATAATTATTTTGGTGAATCCAATCAAAGTCTTTCGAAGATTGAATGCACCCATTGGCCACCCCAAAGGAATATCGAATGCAGGAACACGCATTCTTTGGAATAAAAGAACAGACAGCACCAGATCGGTAGTGAACAATTGTGTGCTTCTGTGCGAAGTCAAACCTATTGTTATTGGCTAGCTTTGTTCTTGAAAGCTTTTGATACAAGACCCTATTCGAAGTTCTACAGGATTGTTGATTTACGTGCAGCGAATCTGTAGACACTGCAGAAGAGTCGCTGGCAAGAGAGGGATGATCTGGATAGTGATTGAAAAAAGCATCTCTGTTTGCTCCTAGAAAACTCGACAAAATACTATCGGCGATTAAGTCGTGCCTAATTGCCACATCCGACAAACTCTCCAAATAAGTTGGTTCTACTTCTGCACACTCAGGAAGAATCAGATCGGCAGAGAAACACGATGAGTTTGTGCTTTCAATTAATCTCTTCGCATCCGCAGGGAAATAATTATTGATTACTGCAAGTAGATACTTTCTCCCAGCATGGGAACGCTTCAGGGATGAGATCAAAAAACTTGCAAACCTCTGAATTTTTTTCACAGATTTTTAGCACAAAATCTCCTATAATTAGATAATAGCACAATAGAAGACACGACAAGGCGACAAAGGTCGCACATTCGTGGAACAAAACAGCAAGCTATGACTAAGCGAGAAATGGAAATCATGAAAAACGCATACTTCTCATGTAAAAGCCTCTGCAGAGAGCGGTACTAGTACATAAAGACAAAAATCAAACCTTTTGCTAGAAGTTTGTTAAGCCGGAAAAACAAGAATGAATTTCTAGGATTTCAAAACCATCATGCTAAAACTGATGCCTGCATTTACAAAGATAGTTCTTGCCAATATGGGACCTTGAAAGAAAGACAAATGAGTAGTCTCGAAGAGTCTCTATATAATTATTCTGATGAAGCACAAATTGAATCTCAATTATGTTGCTAGATTTTTCACTATACCGAATATCAGCTCTACCTAGCAACAAACTATCCATCTCATCGAACACAAAAACATCAAGAAAAGTCATATCAGGCAAAGATTCTTTCTCAAAATTGATAGCAAAACTGGCTTTGTTTTCAGATACAAATTCGCGAATAGATAAATTTTCGCAATTAATTACATTCTCTTCGCCTACAAGTAGTTCCAAGAGCGAAAAAGTTGAGGTAAAATAATTAAAAGGTTGAGTCATTTTAGACATCCAAGTCAACCATAATTCTATGTCTTTGACTGACAGTTTTAACCCAAATGATTGAACTGCAGCCGCCAGTATTGATTTAGCTGCATACATTGGTGATCGATCTAAAGTTGCATAAGGGTGGACTGGTGCGTAGGAAAAAGGATGCAAGTTCAGGGATTTAACCGCAAATAATGAAGAATATTCAATTAAATTAATCAAAGACTTTCCAGTGTTATCCCACTTTTTGAGGTAACCACTAACAGTCAACAATGAAATCTTTTTCAATATATTTGGATTGCATTGAGATACAAATGGCAGAATATAATTTTCAGACCGATACTTTAATCTTAAATCTTTACAAGGATACCAACCAGCGAAGCCAGAAATATATAGCTTTATACGCGGATTAAATAACCAACTCTCAAATAAGGAAGAAGAGTTAATGCCGAAAATAGCATCACAATTCATGGATGCATCCATCCATGATGCTTCCATCATATGGACGTTTGAATACATTTTAATATATTGTGCAACCTCCAAAGCATCAAAAGCATTAATAGCTCTTGCAGATGAACCTAAAGCTGCAGGATGGTATCGTAAATAAACTTGAGTACCTTTAGGCCAGTTTGATTGAATATAATTAATGATAAACCGTACATATTGAAGCATTGAAGTGAAGCCACTGCCTCCCAAAACTTGAGTGTCATCTGCTAACTGCAAATAAATACAAACACAAGGAGTCTCATCATTTAATTCGTCAAGAAGTTGATCATTTTTACTTGGTAGCCATGTGCAATCAAATTGAGAACAACCGTTGAATGTTTTTAATGATTTTTCGTGGACTTTTAATTTTCCACGATGATTTTCGAAAATACTTTGCGATATTAGTTCAAATGGAACAATGGGAACTTTATCAAAATCAGCTTCACGGAGGAGTGACAATGAACTTTCGGAATTGACGCCATTTTCATCAATAATCAAGGAAGGCAACGATGGTGATCTTAAATATCCAAGTTCAACGAACAAAGTATTTATAGTCTTGGCTTTAGCCCAGTGCTTCATATGAAAATTATTTCCCCATGTAGCAATTACATCAAAAGGATACGCATCGTATAGACTTTCTAAGATAATATGTTGGTATGACTTTAAAAGTATTAGCTTTTTGCTATTATCTTGGCCAAGCTGAAAATTAGTAATAAGTTTTGCCTGCTTAAGGTTATATTTTTTAAAGCATATTTCCCTCATAAGCTTGAAAACACCACCATCATCTTCTACATCAACAAAGCTGCCAGGGTTTAATTTTGAATTTCCCTCAAGAATGAATTCTCTTTGAAATTTAGAGCAGAAAATTTTATATTGATGAATGTGCGGACAATTTTCCGAGGAAAGATAGTCAACAATTTTCTTTATGATCCAACCATATTCATTATAGCTATCTCTAAAAAAATACGGAGGGAAATATAGCAGAGTCTTCTTCATACTTGCTCCATAAAATCAATGATAGACTTATGTGCCAACTCAATTTCGTTTGTTATAAGATCAATTGCAGCTCTCCAGGCATTGATATATTTGTTCGTTGAATCATGCATAAACGAGAATGCATTCGTTATCTGAGTTAAAAAAGAGGCTTCTTCTGTAACCGAGAATAGCAAGGATGACTGCTCATAGCGTTCAATAATAGAAGGATTAAAAGATGCTACGACGGGTTTACCAAAAAGTGCTGCCTCAAAAAATTTGAGAGAACTTTTACATTTATTAAACTCGGAGTATTTCAAGGGAGCTATGCAGACGCCTACTTTGTCGTAAATTGAGACCATTTCATTATAACAAACGGGCCTAAATGAATGAATTTGATTGGCAACTTGAATGCACTCATTTGCAAAATCATTAAACGCGACACTACAATATAAAAAATTGTGAGATGGGTTCAATCTCAAAAATTGGATGATTGATTGTTTCGCTATATTGAAATCTTGACTGTGTGAAGCTGTTCCTCCAAAATAGCCGACAGTTTTATTTCTGGAGACATAAGAGTAAGGATTTCTTTGCATCATGTATGAATGATAGTTTATCTCAGCCATCTCAATCCAAGCCATTGGAGGAACATTAGGGATCCTAAGAACACTGATTGGATTTCTACCTGAATAAGTCTCCCTAAGCTTGTCAGCCAATTGCGGGGTGGAGACGGTAAAGGAAGAAAATAAATCCAGACACTCCTCAAACTTTGAAATACTGGTTATTAATTTTTTTTCGTCCGTAATGCTCTTAATTTTTTCGTGCGCAGATGTGAACATATAATTCTCAACAGAGAATACATAATCATCATAATCAGCTGCCGTATCGATGCCGAGATTTTTGATTGTCTCTAAAGCAAAGGCAAGAGATATCGAGAAAATGGGTCGATGAAAAATAATTTTTTTACAGGAGAAGGCGTAGGCAATCAAGTCACTTCTAACCCCTGTACTTCGAAATTCTTCAAATTCACTTATAAAATTATTCAGAGACGTAACGCAAGCTTTCCAACCAGGGTGAGAATTTACAAATCGAGCCGGATGGATACATCGGTACAAAACCGATGGATCAAGTGCAATATTACTTCTTGAAGTCGAAGATATAAATAGAAAATTCATTGGTTAATTATTTAGTGATTGTAGAAGTCTTGATACCAGTCGGCGAAGAATCTTATTCCGTTCTCAATCTTTGTTGAAGGCCGAAATCCTATCCACTCCTCCAAAGCCTGGGTATCAGCTGCCGTCGCCACCACATCACCAGGCTGCATTGGCTGAAAGTCTTTGACTGCTTCACGTCCCAGCGCCTTCTCCATCACCTCGATGAAACGCAGTAGTTCCGTCGGCTGACTATTCCCGATGTTGAATACCCGATGGGGTGCCGCAGCCGTAGCGGGGTCCGGGTGAAGCGGATCAAACTCAGGATTAGCCATCGCTGGTTTGTCGCAGCAACGGATGACGCCCTCAACAATGTCGTCGATGTAAGTGAAGTCGCGCTGCATCTTGCCGTGATTGAACACCTTGATCGGCTCACCAGCCAAAATCGCTCGCGCAAACAACATCGGGGCCATGTCGGGTCGCCCCCAGGGGCCATACACCGTGAAAAAGCGCAATCCCGTGGCTGGCAAACCATAAAGATGGCTGTAGGTATGGGCCATCAGCTCGTTGGCCTTTTTACTCGCGGCATAGAGACTCACCGGGTGGTTCACCGGCTGACCCTCATGAAAGGGCAGGTTGCGGTTGCCGCCGTAGACCGAACTGCTGGAGGCATAGACAAGGTTTTCTGTGCCGTAATGGCGACAGCCTTCCAGCACATTCCCAAAGCCCACCAGATTGCTCTGGATGTAAGCCGCAGGGTTCTCCAAGGAGTAACGGACACCGGCCTGAGCAGCCAGATTCACCACCACTTGGGGCTGTTCTGCAGAAAACAGTGCATTCAATGCTTCAACATCTTCCAAAGCCATGCGCTCAAACCGCCAAGCTCCAGCCGGAGCCACCGCTTCGATCTGACGCAGCCTCGCTTGTTTGAGATTGGGATCGTAGTAGTCGTTCAGATTATCGAGACCAACAACTCGATCACCACGCTGCAGCAGTCGTATCGACAAGGCTGCACCGATGAAACCGGCGGCGCCGGTGACCAGAACCGTCCGCGCCATCAACCCTCTCCATCCCCGACGCGCCAGAGGGTGAGGCCCGCTGCTCTGACCTTTTCAGGATCGGCTACAGCCCTCGAATCAAAAACCCATGCCGGCTTTCGCATCCGACGAGCAAGAGACATCCAATTCAGATTGCAGTACTCCTTCCATTCGGTAAGCACCAGAACGGCATCAGCCCCCTCAACGGCATCCTCAATACTTCTTACTTGCGCCCAACAACCGGTTCCACTGAGAGCTTCAGCCTGGAATGCTGGCTCCTGTTGAAGGTCACGAGCCATCTGATGGGCCGCGACCTTGGGATCGTGAATGGCCAGCTGAGCGCCTTCTTCCAGTAAGTCGCGGCAAATGCGAATAGCCGGCGCTTCACGGGTGTCGTTGGTATCGGCTTTGAAGGCAAAACCAAGAATCGCCAATCGCTTTCCGGTCACGGTGCCGAAGAGTTTTTCCACCACCAAGCGGGCAATACGGTGCTGTTGCCAGGTGTTTAGAGCAACCACACTCTCCCAGTAGTCCGCCACCTCCGGCAGCCCGAAATGGCGGCAGAGATACACCAGATTGAGAATGTCCTTCTGAAAACAGCTGCCCCCAAAACCTGGGCCGGCATTAAGAAACTTCGGACCGATCCGACTGTCAGTGCCAATGGCCCGGGCCACTTCGCGCACGTCCGCCCCGCTGGCCTCACAGAACGCCGCGATCGAATTGATCGAACTGATCCGCTGCGCCAGAAAGGCATTGGCGGTGAGCTTGGAGAGCTCGCTACTCCAGAGGTTGGTGCGCAAGATCTGCTGCTGCGAAACCCAATGGGCGTAAATGGCAGCGAGAGCATCAATGGAGTCAGGATCATCGCCACCGATCAGCACGCGATCCGGAGCCTCCAGATCACGGATGGCCGTTCCCTCCGCCAGAAACTCGGGATTGGAAAGCACCGAGAACGTGCGCTGCTCCTCTCCCTCACTGGCGGCTTCCAGGATGGTTTTGATTGCCGCAGCTGTGCGCACAGGCAGGGTGCTTTTTTCCACCACGATCGTGTGACCAGTGGCCGCCTGAGCCACCTCACGGGCACAGGCTTCCACCCAGCGGAGATCACTTGCCTGTCCAGCTCCCAGTCCCTTGGTCTTGGTGGGCGTGTTCACCGAAATGAACACCATGTCTGCAGCGGCAATCGAAGCCGCCACATCAGTGGAGAAATGCAGGTTGCGCCCCCGCGCCCGTTCCACAACGCGATCGAGCCCCGGTTCATACACCGGCAACTTGCTGAGATCGGGATCATTCCAGGCGTCGATGCGCGCTTGATTGATGTCCACCACCTGCACTTGAACCTGCGGGCAGCGGTCAGCGATCACCGCCATGGTCGGGCCACCCACATACCCCGCACCGATGCAGCAGATCCGTTGAATGGTCACGTCCTGCGGCCTTGGGCAAGTCCAAGGAGATTACGGAAGGAGTCGATGGTGGGAGCCAGGCCCTGCTCCAGTGACACAGTCGGCTGCCAATCCAGCTGCTGACGAGCAAGGTCAATCGCTGGCTGGCGCTGCTGTGGGTCGTCTTCCGGCAAGGGTTTCTCCACCAACGGCAGCTCCGGGTTGATTTGCATCCGCACCAGCTCCGCAAGCTGTCGGATCGTGAATTCCTCGGGATTGCCAAGGTTGATCGGCCCCATCTCGGAACCGTTCATCAGGCGAATCAAGCCCTCGACCAGATCACTGACGTAACAGAACGAACGGGTTTGGCTGCCATCGCCGTACAGCGTCAGCGGTTCGCCCCGCAGGGCCTGAACGATGAAATTGCTCACCACCCGACCGTCGTCGAGGAGCATCCGCGGGCCGTAGGTGTTGAAGATGCGCGCCACCCTCACCTCAACACCGTTCATGCGCTGATAGTCAAAACAGAGTGTTTCAGCGATGCGCTTGCCCTCGTCGTAACAACTGCGCACACCGATCGGATTCACAGAGCCCCAGTAACTCTCAGGCTGGGGATGCACCTCAGGGTCGCCGTAGACCTCGCTGGTGCTGGCCAGCAGCAAACGGGCCCCCACCCGCCGGGCCAGGCCCAGCATGTTGTAAGTGCCGAGGAAGCTGGTCTTGGCCGTCTTAACCGGATTGAACTGGTAATGAATCGGCGAGGCGGGACATGCCAGATGCCAGATCCGATCCACCTCGAGCTTGATCGGTTCAGTGACGTCGTGGCGGATGAGTTCGAAACGGGGATGGCCAATCCAGCGCTCGATGTTGCACTTACGACCGGTGAAGTAGTTATCGAGACAGATCACCTCATCGCCGGCCTCCATCAGACGGTCGATCAAATGGGAGCCAAGGAAACCGGCACCGCCAGTGACGAGGTGGATCTGCATCCTCAGGGGGTGAGCAGTCTCTCCACAATCGCGGACACTGGCGCGATCGCAACGGTGCATTCTTCAGCCTGCTGATTCAACGACTTCAGACGCACCTCCCCACGCTCAGCCTCCTCATCGCCGAGCACCAACGCCCATTGAGCACCGCTGCGATCGGCCCGCTTGAACTGCTTACCGAAAGCCGAACCCGACGCATCCAACTCCACCCGCAGCCCAACGGCCCGCAGATCCCGTGCCAAGGCCAAGGCGACACGCTCGGCCTCCCCACCCCGGTTCACCAGGTAAACCTGAGGTGCAGCCGTCGCCGTTAGCCGGGCAGCGACACCCTGAGGATCCGCCTGCGCAGCGGCTTCCAACACCAGCAACAACCGTTCCATGCCGAGAGCCCAACCGATAGCTGGGGTCTGGGGGCCGCCCAACTGGCCGATCAGGCCGTCGTAACGACCACCACCGCACACGGTGGCCTGGGCCCCCAGTTGATCACTGGTGATCTCAAAGGCCGTGTGGCTGTAGTAGTCCAAGCCACGCACCAACCGGGGATTAAGCCGGAAGGGAATCCCAAGGGCAGTCAGACCTCGCTGCACCTCTTCAAAACGTTCACGGCTGGCATCAGACAGTGAATCAGCCAAGGTGGGCGCGTCCACCAACAGCGCCTGGGTGTCTTTGTTTTTGGAGTCGAGGATGCGCAACGGATTGGTGCTGAGCCGTGCCTGGGAATCGGGATCAAGAGCCTCAAACCGCTGCTCGAGCCAGGCCACCAGAGCATTGCGGTAGGAGTGCCGGTCCTCGGACGTACCGAGGCTGTTCAGTTCCAGCTGCAAGCCACCCACGCCAAGGCTGGCCAGCAGATCCCAGGCCAAAGCAATCACCTCTACATCGCTTCGGGCTCGTTCCGCCCCGAGCCACTCCACACCGATCTGGTGGAACTGCCGCTGCCGGCCCGCCTGGGGACGTTCGTAGCGAAACATCGGCCCCGCATACCAGAGCTTCTGGGCACCCTGGCTGAGCAAGCCGTGTTGGAGGGCAGCACGCACCACGGATGCGGTGCCTTCCGGCCGCAATGTGCAGGAGCGATCGCCCCGATCCTGAAAGCTATACATCTCCTTCCCCACCACATCGGTGCCCTCACCGATGCCACGGCAGAACAGATCCGTTGTCTCCAGGAGCGGCGTCCGGATCTCGCCGAACCCAGACCGATGGAACTGCTCCCGCGCCATGGCCTCCACCGCCTGCCAATGCTGAAGCGCCTCGGGCAGCAGATCCACCATGCCCCTGAGGCTCTGGAGCTGACTCACGTGCGGGATGCAGGTACAGCAGCTCAGTCTGCCGGGTGGCCTCAGGCCATGATGCTGCGACTCGCCACCAGATCCATCAAGGCCAGCTGTCGGGTGACACAGGCATTCAGTTCATAAGCGCGTTCGACCGTCTCGCGAGCGGCCACACCAAACGCAGCAGCGCGCTCTGAGTCGTTGAGCATCTCAACCACCGCCGCGGCCAAATCAGTGGGCGAAAAGAAATTCACCAGCACGCCGTTCTGACCGTGACGGATGACCTCCCGCACTGGAGCCGTGTCGGACCCCACCACTGCACAACCACAGCCCATCGCCTCCAGCAGGCTCCAGCTCATCACGAAGGGATAGGTGAGATAAACGTGACAGGAACTGAGCTGCAGCAAGGAAATGAACTGGCTGTAGGGCAATGCCCCCGTGAAATGCACCCGGCCAGGGTCGTATTGACCCTCGATCTCCGCCAGGAAGCGATCACTCCATTCGCCATCAGGGCATGCAGCGCCATAGCTCACTCCCTTGGTCTTACCAACAACGACCAACCGCGCTTCAGGGTGTAGCCGCTGCAGTTCAGGGATGGCTCGGATGAAGGTGTGGCAGCCCCGGTAGGGCTCCAGGCAGCGGTTCACAAAGGTGACGATCGGTTGGCCCTTCTCCAGAACGGTTCCATCAGGCAGCTTCAGCGGAGCCGGTGATGGATTGGGACTGGCCTGCTGAAGATCAACGCCGTCATGAATCACGCTGATTTTTCGGCGCCAGTGCTCCGGAAAGCTGCTGGCCTGGAAATGGGTGGGAGAGACGTTCCAATCGGCCTGCTCGAGAGTGAGATGCAGATAGGCGTTCTTCATGGTGAGCTTCGCCTGCTCTTGCCAACTGCCGTCGTCCTGAAATTCCGGATCGAAGTTGGAGTCGAAGCCGAACTCGTTGTAGAAAAATTCCTGGTAGCAAAGCAGTGGAGCATCGGGCCAGATCGCCTTCAGGAACAGTGGTTCACCCCATCCGGGATGGGCACAGATCAAATCGGGCGTGAAGCCCTTCGCCTTGAGCTGCTCAGCAGCACGGGCACAGCCCTCAGCTCGGATGATCTTGGTTTCCGTTTCCATCACCAGGGGATGAACACCCTTGGTGTTGCCGCGATCGAGGCGGTAACGGAAATGGTTGAGGCTCTCGGGCATTCCACGCCCGCGATCCAGAGCATTGATGCCCAAAGCCACCATTTGGTGCTGACCCTGCTGGGCCAGGCGCTGAATGATGTGGACGTACTGACCTGGAAAGTTCTGATGAACGAAAAGAATCCGCACGAATTCAGAGACGCTGAAGCGATTTCGCCTTGTCCTGGAATTCTCCCAACAGCAGTTGCAGGTAGGACACCTTGCGCAGCTTGATGTTCGCCGTCAGGCTCATGCCCACCTGCAGGGGCAAAGACGATCCAGTCTTGAGCTTCAGCTGTTGATCATCCAGCTGAATCGTGACCGGGAAACTGAGTTCCTGACGCTGCTCCTGAGGGTCAGGCTCCAGGGCATCGGAACCAATACGGGACACTTTGCCCTTGAGAACGCCGAAATCAGTGGAAGGGAAGGAGTCGATGCTGATGTCAGCAGACATGCAGGCATCACGGTCCTCCGGGCAATCCTTTGGCACCTGCACGAAACCGATCTTGTTGCTCGGCACCTCTACTTTCGCTTCGAGCGAACCCATCGGCACCACCTTCATCACCGTCTGGGTGGATTGGGCCGTAAAGCCACGGGAGGTGGGCTTGAGATCAAAGACCACACCATCAACAGGCGACCGCAGCTGCTGATATCGAAGGGTGACCCTGCTCTCCACGAAGCGTCCATTGAGATCGGCAAGCTCAGACTTCAACTGGGCCATCTGTTGATCGAGCAGAGCAATCTGACGCAGGCGTTCCGACTTGCTCTGCATCAGTTTGCCGCGGGTTTCAGCAACGATATTTTGCTGCTTGAGGTACTGCACTTCTGAGAAAGCACCAGCGGCCTGCAACTGCTCATAACGCTCCAAAATTTCAGCCTGAAGGGCGAGATTGTTCTCCAGCATCAGCACCTCTTCCTGGTTCATCTGCATGGTGTTGCGTTTTTCCTCCTCCTTGAGCGTCAGTTGCTCCTGTTTAAGCTTGATCGTCTTCTCCAAGCTGTTGCGGAGTTCCTCGCTGGCTTCGGTGTCCAGCTTCATCAACACCTGGCCAGCCTTCACCCGATCACCCTCCTTCACAAGGATCTGATCGGCCACACCTCCCACAGGCATCTGAATGTCCTGAACGGAACCAATCGGCTCGAGTTTGCCGGGGGCCACGACAATTTCTTCGGTACGAGCGAAGGCCAGCCAAGCCACCCCAAACACAGTGCTACCGATCAAGGCCCAGGTGACGGTGCGCATCCAGAAACGACCCTGTTGAAGGATCGACTCGTCGTAGATGGTGAGATCGGAGGCATCTTGCGGGGCACCGGGGTCGAAGCGGCGCAGAAAGTCGCGTGATGTGTTGACCAGGTTGCTGGAGCCCTGCTTAACGAGAGCCGTCACCTTTTGCGGATTCATCTTCATCAGGAACTCTCCTGCTGGCGGTAGAGGGCGTAGTAGCGACCGCGCTGGATGATTAATTCGTCGTGCGTGCCGACTTCAACAACAGCTCCCTGGTGAAGCATCACGATCATGTCGGCCTGACGGATGGTCGACAAACGATGGGTGATGAAAAAGACAGTGCGGTCGTTGAGATTGCTAAGAAGGTTGTCGCAGACCTTCCGTTCAGTTTCGTAGTCGAGGGCGCTGGTGGCCTCGTCCATCACCAGCAGCTTGGGGTTGCTGAGCAGGGTGCGAGCAATGGCAACGCGCTGTCGCTGTCCTCCGCTGAGGGCAGCGCCACGTTCACCCACAGGCGTGCTGTAGCCACTGGGAAGATCCATGATGAAGTCGTGGGCATTGGCGAGACGCGCAGCCCGCACGATCTCCTCACTGGAGGCTTCCGGATTGGTGAGCGCAATGTTGTCGCTCACGGTTCCGCTGAACAACAGAGGGTCTTGCGGAACGACGCCGATCTGACGGCGCAGGGAATAAAGCTCGACCTTTCCAATGTCGTAGTCGTCAATCAGGATCCGGCCTTCCTCAGGCGCATAGAGCCGGGGCAACAGTTTCATCAAGGTGCTCTTGCCACTGCCGCTCTGGCCAACGATGCCAACAAAGGTGCCTGCGGGAATCTCAAGATTCACCTCTTTCAGCACCTGCGGCTGCCCGGGGCGGAAGCGGAAGGAGAGATTCTCAAACCGCACATCCCCTCTGAGCGGAGGCAGCATCACCTTCGACTTATCAACTTCATCGGATTCCTCAGGCGTATCGATCACATCCGCAAGCCGTTCAAAGCTGACGCGCAACTCCTGGATGTTTTGCCAGATCGTGGACAAGCGCAGCAGGGGCTGGGTCACGTAACCGGAGATGATCCGGAACGCGATCAGCTGACCGAGGGTGAGATCGCCACTCAGCACCATGGAGGCACCGATCCAGAGCACCATCAGCTGAGAAATCTTCTGCAGCACCTGGCTGGTCTGATTCAGGGCCGTACCTGTAATCGTTTTCTCAAAGGTGCGGGCGATGTACTGGGAATAGAACCCCTGCCAGCGCCAGCGGCTGACCATCTCCACGTTCTGAGCCTTCACCGTCTGGATGCCGGTGAGCACCTCCACCAGATGGCTCTGGGTCTTGGCGTTTTCTTCGGCGGCAGCACGGAACTGACGGCGGAAAAGGGGAGCCCCCAGCACTGTCAGACCGATCTGGATCGGAAGAACGGAGAGGGCGATCAAGGTGAGCAGCCAGCTGTAGATCAGCATCACCGCGATGTAGATCACGGAAAAGGCGGCATCCAGGATGGTGGTGAGGGCCTGACCGGTGAGGAAGTTGCGGATCTTCTCCAGTTCAGCCACCCGGGTGCCCAGTTCGCCCACAGGGCGACGGTCGAAATAGCCCAGGGGTAGACGCAACAGGTGATCGATCACCTCAGCCCCGAGTCGCTGATCGATGCGGTTGGTGGTTTCAGCAAAAAGGAAGGTCTTAAGGCTGCCGAGCACCCCTTCCAGGATGGTGACCATCACAAGGGCAATACCCAGCACCTGCAGGGTGTCGAGGCTGCGCTGGCTGATCACCTTGTCGATGATCACCTGGATCAGCAAGGGATTGGCGAGGGTGAACAGCTGCACCACAAAGCTGGCAGCCAGCACCTGAATCAACACGCCGCGGTAGCGCTTCAGAGCGGGCCAAAACCAACCGGGACCGAACTTCTGATCGGGGCTGCTGTTGGACCGTTCCATCAAGAGCAGCTCGATCCCTTCGGTAAACTGCTCGGCCAGATCATCCGGCGCCAAGGTCACCATGCCCTGCTTGGGCGAGGCCAGCTGCAGCCCGCGCTCGTTGCTGGCGATCACCAGCGCAAATCCACCCTGCCAGGGCAGCATGGAGGGCACCTGGAGCCGGGTCCCTGCTGCCGCCGGAACCCGTGCAGCCATCACGTGGAGGCCAAGGCTTGCCGCCAGCTGACCGCAGAGCTGGAGAGTGGGGGTGAGACCGCGGCGGAAATTGTCCTGCAGGACTTTCTCGATCGCATCACGGCGGAACGGCAGCTTCATCAGCTGCGCCAGCATCTGGAAACAGGCCAGGGTTTCCTGGAGCGAACCCTCGGCTCGGATCAAACGCAGGTTGTCAACAACATTGCGCTCCGGACTGAAGCTGCTCACGGGAGGCAGCACTTCTGCGTCCTGAATGGACGAAGCGGAGACGAGTGAGCCAGAGCTGTTGGCCGGCATCTCTTCGGCGTTACCAGAGAAACCAGAGGCGGGCAGGGAAACCAACCGCAGCGAAAACGGCTCGCAAGCCGGAAGGCCAGTGGATGAACGGATGGGCTGACCGACCGTCAGGTCGCCCCAGGCACTGGTGACGAAAAGGAGCTTGCCAGCTGCCAGAGCCAAATCCACTGCTGCTTGATCAGGAGAACAACGCTCGGCCGATTGCAGGGCACCCTCCAGCTTTTCAAGTGCAAAGCTGTCGGCTTCAGGAGTCTTCCGCTCAAGAACCTCCAGCAGCTTGAGCAGTTCCTGGGGCCAGAGCTGTTGATCGCACCAGTAACGGAATGAGGCTTCGTTGGCATAGAGCTCGCTCCAGAGTTGATCCGAGATGGCACAAGCAATCACCTCCTCAGCAGCGATCACGTTTTCGCAGGGAGCACCGCACAGCAGGCTTGCGGCTCCGATCACACTGCCGGGGCCGAACTTGCCCACCGTGGTGAGACGGCCGTTATGACGACCAACAAGCCTGGCCTGGCCCTGGAGGATGACCAGGATTCGAGCTGGGATGTCGTTGGGATCTGACAACTGACCCCCGAGATCAAACCGGAGCACACGGCAAGAATTCTCCAAATTGGAGAGCGAGGCTTCGGAGACGCCCCGGAAGGCCGGATGCTCCAGCAATGGGAAAGGCGGTGTCTGGGTCATCGGGAGATGCTGAAGTCGATAAAGCCGCTGGTGGAAGATGGTTCTGAGGTTTCGGAACCCAGCTGGCTCAAGCTGGCGGTGGTTTCTTGGTCAACCCAGATGTCGAACATCTCCTGGCACATCTGGTCGGAGACCTCATCGGTGAATGTCGCTGGCGCATAACGCTCCATCCGCACCACCAGCCACCAGTCCGCGATCCGAAAGGGTTCCAACAGGACGCCTGGCTGAGCGACCCGCAGCTTCTCGACCAAAACCGGATGCGCCTGGGTGAGGGAGACGGGGCCGACGATTCCGTTGGTGTTGCGTTCCGGTCCCTCGGCGTAGCGCCTGGCCAGGTCAGCGAAGTTGGATTCGCCGGATTCGATCTGCAGGTACAGCTCTCGGGCCAGAAAGCTGTTCTCGAGGCGAAGCAGGCTGTAAATCACCTGATCCAGTTCGTTCTTTCGTTCAAGGAAACGGGCCTCCGCCTTGGCTGCGAAACGCTCCCGCATCAAGCTGCGACGGCGGATGCTGTGGCGAAGACGCTCAAGAACCTCGTCTTCGCTGCGGCCCAGCATCTCCAGCAGATCCGCCCACTGAGCCAGGCCATCGAACCCACGCTGCTGGAGCAAGACCACCCGAGCCTGCTCCAACTGCTCTTCGGAAACCACGACGTGCGCAATCGCCTGGCTGGTCACCATCTGCTCCACCAAGGGCTTGAGCAAGTTGAAGCGATCGAGCAGAGCCAGACCCTCAGCACCGATTGTTCGCTGCAACTCCGGAACCACTGTTCCGCTATTCACAAGCCCAGCGCAATGGGCGAAAACTAGGTTGAATCGCTTAAGGCGTCAGCCTTTTGCATGCAAGCTGATTCAGAATCATCAGATCAAAACGGATGACGACATGGGCCGGCGCTTCCTCATCACCGGCGGTGCCGGATTTATTGGGAGTCACACCTGCCTTGTGCTGCTGGAACAGGGCCATGAGCTTGTGGTGCTGGACAGTTTCGACAACAGCAGTCCCGAAGCTCTGCGGCGGGTGCAGGAGCTGGCGGATTCAACCCAGCTGACCCTGGTGGAGGGGGACGTGCGCAACCCCAGCGCCGTGGATCAGGCGTTCAGCACGGCCGGAAGCGTGGATGGCGTGATTCATTTCGCCGGACTAAAAGCCGTTGGGGAATCGGTCGCCAACCCACTCCTGTACTGGGATGTGAATGTGAACGGCAGCCGCGTTCTTGCTGCAGCGATGGAGCGCCATGGATGCCGAACCCTGGTCTTCAGCAGCACATCCACCGCCTACGGAGAACCCGAGACATTCCCATTGCTGGAAAACATGCCAACGGCGCCAGTGCACCCCTATGCCCAGACCAAAGTGGCAGTGGAACAGATGCTGGCTGCCCTCTGCCGCTCGGGCTCCTGGCAGGTGGCCTGCCTGCGTTATTTCAATCCCGTCGGCGCACACCCCAGTGGACGAATCGGTGAAGACCCGCTGGGCATTCCCAACAACCTGTTCCCCTTCATCACGCAGGTGGCGGCAGGACGCCGCGAGCGATTGCGCGTCTTCGGCCAGGACTACCCCACACCGGATGGCACAGGCATCCGCGACTACTTACATGTGATGGATCTGGCCGAAGCCCATGGCATGGCCCTTGACCACTTGTTCAAACGCCAAGCGTCCGAGCCCTTGACGCTCAACATCGGCACCGGCCGTGGACTAAGCGTGCTGGACGTGGTGCACGGCTTCGAACAGGCCACAGGACTGACCATCCCCTACGAGGTGGTGGAGCGTCGACCCGGCGATGTGCCCCGCCTGGAGGCCTGCCCCCAGACCGCGCAAACCGTGCTCGGTTGGAGCGCCCGCCGAAGCCTGGAGGAGATGTGCCGTGATGGCTGGGCCTGGCAGCAGGCCAATCCAACGGGGTATCGGCCCAACCCATGACTGCAGCTGGTGGGCTGATTTTGGCCGGCGGCGGACACAGCCATGCGCTTCTACTCAAACGCTGGGCCATGCGGCCGGAGCGACGCCCACAGCACAGCATCACGCTGGTCAACCGGACCAGCACAGTCCTGTATTCCGGGATGGTGCCAGGGTTGATCGCCGACCTCTACAAGCGAGACGAGCTCGCCATCGACCTGCGCCAGCTCTGTGACCGGGCCGGGGTGGCCTTCGTGGAAGCGGAAATCACGGGATTGAACCCTCAGGCCAAATGTCTGAGGCTGCGCGATCGGCCTGCACTTCACTTCAATTGGCTCAGCCTGGACGTGGGATCCGTGAGCCGACCAAGCGCCGCTGGGATCCCAATCAAGCCCTTGGAAGCGTCGCTCGCCTTTCTCGAAAGCGAAAATTCAGCTGATCCGAAGCCCCTGCGGGTGATCGGAGCGGGAGCTGCCGGCCTGGAAGTCGTCCTGGCACTGCGACGCCGCTGGCCGCAGCGAGAGTTGCAACTGCAACAGCGCAGCGGCCAGCTCGATCCAGGCATCCAAGAGGTGCTGCAACGGGCCCGGATCGCATTGATCGAGAACGACACTCCAGACAGTGGTCCCAACCTGCTCTGCACAGGAAGCCAGGGGCCTGACTGGCTGACGACGACCGGCCTACCGCTGGATCCCAATGGCCGGATCCGCACCGATCGCTACCTGAGGGTGGAAGACCATCCATCCCTGTTCGCCAGCGGCGACTGTGCCGTGATCAGCGCATCACCCCGCCCGGCATCAGGGGTATGGGCAGTACGCGCCGGACGCCCCTTGGCCACCAATCTGGAAGCGGTCTGCCAGGGCCAACCCGTGCGCCCCTGGCACCCACAACGCCAAGCACTGCAACTGATCGGCAGTCATGAAGATGCCGCCTGGGCGCGGTGGGGTAGCTGGCGACTGGGGCCATCCCCTCTGCTCTGGCGCCTGAAGCAACGCATCGATCGCGCCTTCATGGCTGGATTTCTGCAGCCGGCGTCCATGGCCGATGCAGCCCCGATGGCCTGCCGGGGCTGCGCAGCCAAGCTGGCGGCCCAACCCCTGGCCGCAGCACTGGAGCAAGTGGGGCTGGGGGGACAGCCCGAAGACGCCGCCTCTCTTCCCGGCAGTGAAGAGCTGCTTCAGAGCATGGATGGCTTTCCGGCCCTGGTGAGTGACCCCTGGCTTAACGGCCGGCTGACGGCCCTGCATGCCTGCTCGGATCTCTGGGCCTGCGGTGCTGCTGTCACTAGCGCCATGACAACGATCACGCTGCCAATGGCCTCAGCCAATGAGCAGCAGGAGCTGCTGGTGCAGACCCTGGCCGGCATCCGCTCGGTGTTGGATGAACAGGGCGCCGAGCTGATCGGTGGACACACGATGGAATCCCGCAGCGCTTCACCGGTGCCAGCAAGCCTTGGGGTGCAGATCACCCTCACGGTGAACGGCAACAGCCCCAAATCACCCTGGCTGAAAACGGGCATGCACCCAGGAGATGCCCTGCTGATTAGTCGACCCCTTGGCACCGGGGTGCTGTTTGCAGGAGCTATGAGTGGCGCCACCAAGGCGGCTGATCTGGATAATGCGCTGGGGACCATGGCTTACAGCCAGCACACGCTGCTTGAGCAGCTTGAGCCGATCCGCGAGGGCATTCACGCCTGCACCGACATCACCGGTTTCGGCCTGCTTGGGCATCTGGGCGAAATGCTCCAGAACAGCCCAGAACTGACCGTCAAGCTGGACGGTTCTGCCATCCCTGCGTATCCCGGTGCACTGGAACTGTTCGAACGCGGCGTCTCCAGCACGCTGGCCCCCTCCAACCGAGCTGCCTGGCGATGGCTGGAGGGCCCGGTTCAGCTGAAACAACATCCCTCCGCAGCCCTACTTGAGCTGCTGGTGGACCCGCAAACATGCGGCCCCCTGCTGCTGGGCTGCACCGCCGAAGCCGCGGCACAGCTCACTCAGAACGGCCCATGGCTTCAAATCGGCAACGCAACAGCCGCCCATGGGTGAGGTCGTTGACTTGCGGTTCGCAGTGGAAACCCGCCTGCTCAACCTGTGATAGCAGAGGTTTGAGCTTGCGCTCCATGGCCGGCGGCGGCCCACTGCTGGCCAGCCAAAGCTGCTGCGGCAGATCCTGACCCTTCAGCCGTTGCGTCAGATCCGCCTTTCCGCCCCAGGGCGATGAAGGCGCAGGAATCCGACCCATCGCCAGCTCCATCCGGTCGCTGAGGTTGAACAGACGCGGGCGGGGGCTGTAGCGCTCCTCCAACCCACTGGTGCGCTGACTGAGCAGCCAGAACTGGTCCTGTTCCCGCACACCACCGACGCCAGCATCGAGCTCGCTGAATCCCGGGCCCCACCAGCTGATTAACAACAAACTCAACACAACAAGACCACAGCCGCGGCCCAAACGATTGAGCTCCAGAGCACCGATCTGCACCGCCACAACGGGAACCACAGCCGGCAACAGCACGACGAAATAACGGCTGAAAGCCATCGGCTTTACGAACGACACGGCAACAACCCCAAGAACCATCAACAGGGACGGCATCAAACCGCTTCGATCAAGCAGTTCCCAGCTCGGCCAAGGCAGACGGCGCAGCCCTCCCCAACGCCGCAGAGAAACCAGTAACAGCAGAATCAGGGCCAATTTGGGTAACGGCCAGAGACCAAGGCCGCGGGCCAAGGTCTCCTCAAACAAGGCGTAATCCGGCACGCCAATCCAACTGCCAGCCCGGGAGCTGAATAAATAGTCCGCGGCGTAAGCCATCCAGGCCAAGGCCGGGATGGCTCCGATCAAGGCTGCGGCAGCAGATGTCCAGCGGCGCTGCCAGCCATCCCAAGCCGCGGCCGCAAGCACCAGAAACAATCCATAGAAGTGGGTCAGTCCGGCCAGCACGGCCACCGCCCCGTAAGCGATGGGATGGGCCGAACGGCGCCACCACCAGGCCAGAGCCACCAACAGCACAAGCACGGCATAGCTCTTGCCCTCGATCGCAAAACGGATCGGATACGGGCTGCAAAAGGCCAACAGCATTGCTGTGGCCGCCACCCTGGTTCTTGCTCCCACCTGGGCAAGGGCCATCGCCTGACGGACCATCACCAGGCCACCGGCCAGATACGCCAGCCAAGACAGCAAGCGAAGGCTGACTGGGCTCTGGCCGACCCAATGCCCCCAGAGCCACAGCAGGCCGTAGTAAGCCGGGGGATGGGTGTCTTCCCGCAACATCGCCAGCAGGCTGCGGAAGCTGGGCTGAAAACTTTTGCCGACGCTGTAGAGCTCATCGCTCCAGAGGGCCGTGGCATCGATCAACAGCAAGGCCCGCAGACCAAAGGCCAGACAAAGGGCCACCACCACCAAAATCCAGCTGCGTTTCATCGGCTGCGGTCCTGAGCAGCACTGCGCTGCCGGCGCAACTCTTCACCGATCCCAGGCCCGGGTTGCCATCCAGCAGCAATCAGGTCGCGCGCTGTCTGCGGCGCCTGAATCCTGCGCCAGCGCCCCCACCAGCGCAGCAGCGGTTTCCATTGCTTTAGGCGGAGGGTCACCGCTAGAGCCACCGCCTCCGGCGGCCAACCCTGTTGTTCAAGGGCCGTGGACCAGATCGACGGAGTGGCCTCCAAAGGTGGGGGCGTCTCAACCAGCCAGTCGCAGAGAGCCACACACTGCTGAAGCCATTGCTGTTGTCGGCCAGGAATTTGCAGCCGTTGGGCGACAGCAACCGGATCTGCTGCTCCCACGAGAAGAGCCGGCATCAAGGGAAGACCTAGCCGTTGGGCCCAGTGCAGCCGCTGCATGCGTCCTGGATCCTGCTGAAGCTGGGGGTCCAACAGCAGCAAGGCCTGCCATTGCTCCAACAAGTCCAGCGCCTGCGGCCAGGGTTCCCGCTCCAGCAGCCGCTCCAACTCCATCCGCAGACGACTGGCAAGAGCCGGCGGAGCCGACAACGCTGCATCACGGTGGCCCCAGGCCCATGGCCACTGCTTAATGGTGCTGCGGATCTGCTCACTGCTCTCCTGCGCGAGCTGGAACCCAAGCCGGGCGGCGTAACGGGCAGCGCGGATCACCCGGGTGGGATCGTCCTGCACGCTGCCCGCGTGCAAGAAGCGGAGCTGGCCTGAGGCCAGATCCTCCTGGCCATTGTGGAGATCAATCAGCTCACCGGTCACCAGATCGAGGGCCATGGCATTGATCGTGAAGTCCCGGCGTGCGAGGTCAGCCTGGAGGGTTCCCGCTCTCACCACGGGATTCTCCGCAGGGGCGGGGTAGTGCTCCTGCCGCGCCGTAGCCAGATCCAGGGGAATTCCATCCAGCTGAAACGCCACCGTGCCGAAAGCCCCATGCTCCTGAACACAACTGATGCGCTTAGAGCCGAGCTGGCGATCCAGTTCCGCCACTAACGCAGCGGCATCTCCCTCAACCACCCAGTCCAGATCGGGAACACCCGACCAGACGCGCCCACAGCGCTGATGCAGCAGCTGATCGCGCACAACCCCGCCAACAAGGGCCAAACGCGGGATGCCGAGTGATCGCGCAGCACCCTGCAACGCCTCCAGAACGGAAGACGGCACACCTGGAAGATCCATTGCAGGGCGTGCAGGAGAATGGGCCGATCATCACGGATCAAGTCCTTGTCCGCACTCACCCGCTGCCTTGAGGAGGAAGCCTCAGCGATCGCTGCCGCTGCCGCACGCTTGAGCAGCGACCAGGTGGAAGCCGCCCTGGCCCTGCTGGAGCGCTGTGCAGACCGTAAGGCCAAGCTTGTGATTACTGGTGTGGGCAAGAGCGGAATCGTGGCCCGCAAGATCGCAGCCACGTTCTCGTCCATCGGGCTCATGGCCCTATTCCTCAATCCCACCGATGCACTCCATGGCGATCTGGGTGTGGTGGCCGCCGAGGACGTCTGTCTGCTGCTCTCCAATAGCGGAGAGACCACCGAACTGCTGGAGGTGCTGCCCCACCTGACCCGACGGGGAACCGGGCGGATCGCCATCGTCGGACGGGCTGACTCCTCCTTGGCCCGCGGCAGTGACGTGGTGCTGGAAGCCGGTGTGGACCGGGAAGTGTGTCCTCTAAACCTGGCCCCCACCGCCAGCACAGCCGTAGCCATGGCGATCGGGGACGCCCTGGCAGCCGTGTGGATGGAACGACGCGGCATCTCACCGGCGGATTTCGCCCTGAATCACCCCGCCGGATCCCTGGGCAAGCAGCTGACCCTCACGGCCGCCGACCTAATGGTTCCCGCCAGCCAACTGCATCCTTTTCAGCCCCATACCCCCTTGCCCGAAGTAATCGGCGGGCTGACGCGCGACGGCATCGGCAGTGGTTGGGTTGAAAACCCAGACAGCCCGGGGAGCCTGCTGGGCATCCTCACCGATGGCGACCTGCGCCGTGCCCTGCAGGATCACGGCGCTGAAACCTGGAGCCAATTAACGGCAAAGGATCTGATGACCGCCGATCCGATCACAGCAAAGGCCGATGTTTTGGTGGTGAAGGCTCTGGAGCAGATGGAACACAACCGACGAAAACCCGTCTCCGTGCTGCCCGTGGTGAATCAAGAGCACCAACTGATGGGCCTGCTGCGCCTGCACGATCTGGTTCAGGCCGGTCTCGCGTGAAAAAACTGCGCTGGTGGTTGCTACGGCGCCGCCTGAGATCAATTGAACTGCTCGTGCTGGACGTGGATGGCGTCCTCACCGACGGAGGCCTCTGGTTCGATGCCGAGGGGCAGCTGATCAAACGCTTCGATGTGCGCGATGGTCTTGGGATCCGCCTGCTTCAACAGGCGGGGCTTCATATCGCCTTCCTCAGTGGTGGCCAGGGAGGAGCGACAGAGGTGCGTGCCCGGCAACTGGGCATCAGCCATTGCCTTGTCGGCATCAAGGACAAGCCGGCGGCCCTCACAGCCCTGCAAAACGAACTGGGAGTTAGCGCCGAGCAAACGGCCTTTGTGGGCGATGACCTCAACGATCTGGCCGTCAGGCCGGTGGTGGCACTGTTGTTCGCACCCGCCGACGCCTGTTGGCCCGTCCGGCGCGGTGCCGATGCGGTGCTCCGCCGTCAGGGCGGCCATGGGGCCGTCCGTGAGCTGGCGGAGCGCATCCTTCAGGGGCGTGGACGCTGGGGCCGCTTACGCCGCGACGGCTGGAAAGACCGCAACGATTGAGGTTTAGAGGTCAGACCATCGCCCGGGCCTGTTCGAGCTGCTCGGCGGTGTCCACCGACAGCGACGTGCCCTGAACCCGGAAGGTGGCGATAGTAAGGCCAGCCTCGATCAGCCGCAGCTGCTCGAGGCGTTCGAGATCCTCCAGTGGTGATGCCGGCAGCTGATCCCATGCGGCCAACACATCTCCCCGGAAGCCGTACATGCCCACATGCCCCCAGTAGGTGGTGTGCTGATGCCAATCCGCCTCGGCCACATCGCGCACATGGGGGATGGCGGAGCGCGAGAAATACAGGGCGCGGCCGTCGTGGGCCAGCAACGTTTTCACGACATTGGGGTTGTGCACCGATTCAGGCTTCAGCCCGTAAACGGGAGTAACCACTGCTGGCACAGGATCCTGACTCCGAAATTCCTCAGCCATGGCATCGATCACGGCAGGATCGATGAACGGTTGATCGCCCTGAACGTTGATCACGGCGGTCTCTTCGGCCACGGGGACCGCATCTCCCCAACCCAAGGCCATCAATGGATGGGCCACTGAAGCGATGCGCTCACTACCGGAGTTGCAGGATTCCGCGGTCATCAGCACCGGAAACCCCCATCCCTCAGCCAAGGTCTGAAGCTTGGCGCTATCGGTGCACAGCACCACCGCTTCAACGCCGCTGGCCTCACGGCAGCGTTCCAGAACACGCTGGATCATTGGTTTGCCACCAATGTCAGCCAACACCTTGTTGGGCAGTCGAGATGACTGAAGCCGGGCCGGAACGGCCACCACACACTTACGAATCGCCATCAATCCCAGAGTTTCATTGCATCGTCGCGGGCGCTGAACCATTCAGCGGCCAGGGGGCCTCCCATGGTGCGCTGTTCGCGGAACCAGGGGCCTCCCAGGGTCCAGTGCAGCATCGGGGCAGCCTGCTCGGACTCCGGCGGAGCCTGCACATCCACTAGATGGTTCCAGCCCCCCTGGATGGCGCCGATCTCATGGTCACCCTCGAGCCAGTGGAAGCGGTGCAGCTCAAGCCCCGTTGCCGTGTTCACGTAATCAGGCGTGAGTTTGGTGCAGCGGCTGCAGTTGAGCAGCATCAGGGAACTCCAGTTCTTCTTGGGGTAGGGGCTCTGCACCTCGCCGAGAAATTTCACAGTCTCCCCAGGCACATGCTCGTGCTGCACGCACATGGCGCCATAGGCGTCATCGCGCTGATCCCAGAGCGCCTTGATGTCGGCCCGGCAGAGCATGTCGCAATCCATGAACAGGGCCCAGCCCTGATACCCCATCAGATGGGGTACGAGAAAACGCGTGAAGGAAAACGCTGTGCTCTGCTTGGGGTCCCGTTCGCGCCTGAACAACCCTTGAGCCTCCAACTGCGGGGTCACCAGCGGCGTGATCGCCAGAGGAACACTGCTGTTCTGGTACAGGCTGTCGATCAGGACGTTGGTGGCGGCCCTCTCTCTTGGGTCGTAGCCGATGAAAATAGGAATCGGCTGGCTGATGGTCGACACAGGCCGGGGATGGCTGTTGGGGAGATTAAGCGGTGGTCACGGGTTCGATCGGTGCCAGGCGCGGATCGAGGATCTTGGGGCCCATCCCCGCAAACTTGACCGCGATCGACACTTTCTCGCCGCTGCCGAAGGTGTGGGTGATTTCACCAACCCCGAAGCTGGCGTGGATGACCTGATCGCCGACCTGCCAGCTGCGGCCTGGAGCAGGGCCGGCCTGCCGGCGACGCACAGCATTGGCGGGGGCCGATGTCGGCTTGTCGCGGTCCACCCGGGTGAGCCGGTCGAGGCGGCGTTCACGCCGGAGCGCCGCCCCACCGGTCTGCGGGATATCGCCCTGGATCAGGGCTTCCGGCAGCTCTGAGAGAAACACTGAAGGCACCGCCGCTTCACGCATGCCGCCCCAGAGACGACGCTCACAGGCATGGGAGAGGAACAGACGTTCCTTGGCTCGAGTAATGCCCACATAACAAAGCCGGCGTTCTTCCTCCAGCGAGGCCGGGTCATCCAGGGATCGGTAACTGGGGAACAATCCCTGCTCAAGACCCACCAAGCACACCACAGGGAATTCGAGGCCCTTGCTGCTGTGCAGGGTCATCAAGGTGACGCGATCGGCCGCCGTGTCTTTGCTGTCGGCATCGCTGGAGAGGGCCGCCGTGGCCAGGAATCCCTCCAGGTCACCCTCCTCGTTTTCCTCCTGGTACTGGAGAGCGGCATTGACCAGTTCCTGGAGGTTGCGGCGCCGCTCATCAGCCTCATCGGTGCCATCGGCAATCAACTCACTGACGTAGCCGCTCTTCTCCATCACCTGCTGAATCAATTCCGATGGCGCTACATCACGGCTGCGGGCTTTCAGATCGTTCACCAGCTCACAGAACTGGAGAAGCCCCTTGGCGGAGCGGCCGCCGAGGGAGCGCACCGCCTCGGGATCACTCACCACATCCCAGAGCGGGATTCCCAGTTGATTGGCCGCATCGGTGAGGCGCTGAATCGTGGTCTTACCGATGCCTCGTTTGGGCACATTGATTACCCGCAGCAGGCTCACGGTGTCAGCCGGATTCACCAACAGCCGCAAATAGGCCAGCAGATCCTTGATTTCACGCCGGTCGTAGAAGCGCAGCCCCCCCACAACGATGTAAGGGATGCCCCAGCGCACCAGAGATTCCTCAATCGCACGGGACTGGGCATTGGTGCGATACAGCACCGCCATATCGCCCCAGCTCAACTCGGGGTTGGCGGCTTCCATCGTGCGCATGCGGTGCACGACGGCTTCCGCCTCGGCGATCTCGTCGTCACAGCGGGTGAGGGTGATCAGCTCTCCTTCCCCGCGGGTGGGACGGAGCACCTTGTCGATCCGTTCGCTGTTGTTGGCGATCAAGGCATTCGCTGCCTCGAGAATCGTGGCGGTGGAGCGGTAGTTCTCCTCCAGCTTCACCATCGTTCGGGTGGAGTCATCCGGTGCCTGATCGCCGAAATCGTCCTGGAACCCCATCAGGATCGTGAAGTCAGCCGCTCGGAAGCTGTAAATGCTCTGGTCGGCGTCACCAACTACAAAAACCGAGCGGCCTGACCAGTCCTCAACATCCTGAGGCTCCTTGCCGTCGGTGACCAGCAGCTTGATCAAGTCGTACTGGGTGCGGTTGGTGTCCTGGTATTCATCCACGAGCACATGGCGAAAACGGCGGTGCCAGTAGCTGCGCACCTGCTCGTTCTGCTGGAGCAACTGCACAGGCAGCAACAGCAAATCGTCGAAATCCAGAGCGTTGTTGGCCGCCAAGGCTTTGCGGTAACGCCGGTAGACATCGGCCGTGAGCTTGCCCCGCTGGCCTTCGGCATTCGCCTCCAGCTGGTCCGGCAGCCAACCCTGGTTCTTGGCATTGCTAATGGCCCAGCGGGTCTTCTTGGGCTCGAACCGCTTGGGATCCAACTGCAGCTCCTGGGTCACGATCTCCTTCACCAGGCTCTGGGCGTCCGCTTCGTCGTAGATCGAGAACTGCTTTGTCCAGCTGAGTCCTTCGGCGTCCTTGAACTTGTCGATGTCGTAGCGGAGCATCCGCGCAAACAGAGCGTGGAAGGTGCCGATCCACAGCTCCTTGGTCACCTCCCGGTAGATGCGTGAACGCAACTGACGTTGCTCCACTGGTGGAAGGGTGCTCCAGGGCTGGCCGTACTGGCTTTGGGCCAAACGCTGCGCAAGGAGAACCTCGAGCCGCTCCTTCATCTCGCGGGCGGCTTTGTTGGTGAAGGTCACCGCCAGGATCTGGGCGGGATCAGCACCGTGCTCACCGATCAAGTGAGCAATCCGATGGGTGAGGGCGCGCGTTTTTCCACTGCCAGCGCCTGCCACCACCAGCAGGGGCCCCTCGTGATGGTCTACAGCCCGTCGCTGGGCGTCGTTGAGGCCGGCCAAAAAGCTCATGGGTGGAGATTAGTGGTGCTTAGATGCCTCCAACGCAGCTGCGATGGCCTTCCTCTGAGCTTCGACTTGACCCAGGCTCTGCAGGCCAAGGTCGTCGACCTGGTCGAACCCAAACCCGATCAAGACATTCGCTAGGCCATGCGAGACACGACCACGGTCTTTGAACAACGCTGGACCTTCTGGCTGTCAACGCTGTCTGGAACCGCATTGATTATCAGCCCATGCCTGGCGCTTTGGCTTCAGTCCGGCACAAGCGGATTCAGCACTCTTCCAGAAACGACAAGGGAATCTCTACTGAGCCAATACAACGCCATCGCCCATGGGGGATGGATCGCTGTTTTGGCTGTTCTTGCTGGACTGCTGATTCATTCAATCGTCAAAACCAGCACAGAGGACGAGAGACCAGGGCCACAAAAGTCCTGGCCATTTGCGGTCACAGATTTCATCAAACAACATCCAGTTGTCACGGTTGTCCTGACAATTTATGTGGTGCTGATGATTCAGGAAAGCAGCTGGTTCTATAAAGAAATTCTCACTTGGTATAACGAGATACTCAACGACCAGCTCCTGAACAATTTCAGCATCAGGGAAAGGCTGATCAACGAAACGATGGGACGCAATGACTTTCGCTTCTTTCCTCTTTCGCATCAAGATCTTCACATCCTCAGCTGGGTGACGCCCTACACCAAGGTCTGGTCACTGGTGAGCGCCCTTGAACTCATCGCCACCATCATCCTGGGCTGCAAGCTGATTGAACGGATCAAGAAAAACGGCACTAGCGCTTCACTCATCCTGATGGGAACGCTTCTGTTCCTCTTCACAAGTGCATCCGCTTACAACTATTTTCAATTCATATACAGCGAGAGATTTCTCACATTTCTGCTCGCGCTATACGCCTATCACTACTGCATTTACCTGGACTCAGGCCAGCCTCGGAACGGTCGACTCGCACTACTTTTCGCGCTGTTTATCCCATTTTTCAAAGACACGGCCGTGCTTCTGGCCGTCATCCCTCCAGCAAACACGCTCATCGCCGGCGGCCTTGGAGCCATACCCAACCGCCCAGCATGGGGATCGATCAAGCCCTCCCAATGGAGAGAGGCTTATGCGTTGGACATCGCAATCGTCAGCCTGGCGCTGTTCTTTCTGGCCTCGTTTGCGATTCTCAGTGCTCTTCCCAGCCTTGCCGCAGATGTACCGCGCTATGACGCACATCTGGGCTTTTCGGTCCTGGCACTGGATGTTCGCATGATCGTCTTGCTGGGCTTCATCGCAATACGATTCTGGCTGATCTGTCGCAGACAAGCCAACGTCACCGCCCTCGATGGGTTCAACATTGCCGCACTGGCCTATGGGTTTGCCCTGTATGCCTTGGTGGGCCTGGAAGGCAGCAACTACATGAGCCTGCCAATTCAGTTTGTTGCCGTTCTCGACATCTTGATGATCTGGGAAAGCCTTGTGGCACCGAAGCTGCAACAACGCATCAACAGTCGTCAGGCTCAAGCTGTTGCCCTCGGCACCACGTTGCTGCTGCTGAACATTGAAGATCGACAAGCCGCCACATTCCGACAACGCGCACAACTAATCAGCTGGAAACAACGTTCATGGCGAACAACCCTGAACGAAGCCAGAGCCATCACACAACGCGCCAAAGAGAATGGCGAAACCGTCAACCTCATCTACTCCAAAGGATGGTTCAAACATTCCGATCAGATGAAAGCTCTGACCTACGACCGTCTTGTGTATTACGACATTGACACCCGGCGCTACATCATCAAAGCCGGCATCGGGAAAGGGGAGCTCTACACACCTCAACCAGGCGATTATTTGGTCGACTTTGACACGGGCAAAAAACTAACCAAATACGGCATTGATCTCTCCAACTACGACGTGCTCTATCAAGAGGATCCAAACCGTGAATACGCACGGATCTTCCGCCGCCGATGATCCACCCAGAAGCGAATGGATTGAAGGCGGGTAGGCTCGCCGATCATTGGACGTGCTTAAAACCGTGGCGCATCAGATCCAACTGGGTGACATCACATTCGCGAACGACCGTCCCTTCGCCCTGCTGGGTGGCGTGAACGTTCTCGAAGATCTCGACTTCGCCCTGCGTTGCGCCGGCCACTACAAAGACGTCTGCGGAAGGCTGAACATCCCGTTGGTGTTCAAGGCGTCCTACGACAAGGCCAACCGTTCCTCCATTCATTCCTTCCGGGGCCCCGGCCTCAACGAAGGGCTGCAGATCCTCCAGGCGGTGAAGGACACCCACGGCATTCCAGTAATCACGGATGTGCACAGTCCGGAGGAAGCCGTGGCTGCCGCCAAGGTGGCGGACATCATCCAGCTGCCGGCTTTCCTGGCCAGGCAGACCGATCTGGTTCGCGCCATGGCGGACACCGGCGCAGTAATCAACATCAAGAAGCCCCAGTTCCTCAGCCCGGAACAGATGCGCAACATCGTGGACAAATTCCGCGAATGCGGGAACGAGAAGCTGCTGCTGTGCGAGCGGGGAACCAACTTCGGTTACGACAATCTCGTGGTGGACATGCTGGGCTTCGGCGTGATGAAACGCACCTGCGATGACCTGCCGCTGATCTTTGATGTCACCCACGCCCTGCAGTGCAGAGATCCAGGTGGTGCTGCCTCAGGCGGACGTCGCGGCCAGGTGGTGGACCTGGCCCGCTCTGGCATGGCGGTTGGCCTGGCTGGTTTGTTCCTGGAAGCACACCCAGACCCGGCGCAAGCCCGCTGCGATGGCCCCAGCGCCCTACCTCTTGATCAGCTGGAACCATTTCTCACGCAGGTCAAAGCCATCGACGATCTGGTGAAGGGCATGCCACTACTTCAGATCAACTGATGCGAGTTCAAAGGGCAGAACGTCTTGGCCTCTGACGCAACCTTTCTGCTCGGCGTTGGTGCCCAGAAAGCAGGAACCTCCTGGCTACACGATCAACTGCATCGCCGTAGCGACGCCGATTTTGGTTTTCTCAAGGAGTACCACGTCTTCGATGCTCTCGAGCTGGAGCGGTTTGCCGGCTTCAGGCCCAAGCGCCCCTCACCACTGAAGTGGCGCACCTGGCGTCGGGCGCGATTCATCGCAAATCCCGAGCGCTACTTCGACTACTTCGCCTCACGGCTCAAGCCAGCCAAGATCCGCCTGACAGGAGACATCACCCCCTCCTATGCCGGGTTGAGCGCTGAAAGCTATCAGCGCATCCAGAAAGCCTTCGCGCAACGGAACGTGAAAACGCGGGCGGTGTTCATCATGCGCGACCCAGTGGAACGGTTCTTGTCGCAACAACGCATGCAACTGCGCAAGCGTGGTTTGCTCACACCCGCGCATGAAATCGAGCACCTGAACAAAGCCAGCCTCAAGCTGCTCAAACGTGAATCTCCACGAAACGATTACCCCGCAACCCTCGATGCAGTGCGGGGCGGACTTGCTGAATCGGAGATCTTCATCGGCCTGTACGAAACCCTGTTCAAACCAGCGACACATCGAGAGTTGTGCCGGTATCTCGGCATCCCGGAACACGTCCCTGATTTGAGCCACCGCGTGAATGCCAGTCAGGCCACCACGTCGGTGCCGCGGGAAGTGCTTCAGCGCCTGGGCCGGCATTTCGCCCCTTTGGTGACGGCTGTGCAGGAGCGCTGCCCGGATCTGAACGTTGAGGAGCACTGGGCCACCGCCATGACCTGGCGGGAGGCCTAAGGCCATCAGCGGCGGAGCAGGTCGTTGAAATACACCAGGCGGCGGTTCATCCGGGCCACCCCGGGCAAGAGCAAGCCGAGATGCGCAGCCGTGGGCCCTGGCTCCGCCAGCCAGGCACCGTCGTAGGCAATCTTTCGACTGCGATCCGCATCGAAACGCACCCGGTTTCCCGCGAGAATGTGACTGCTGCTGTTCAGACCAGGCGCCAGCATCGTCTCTTGGAACTCGATGGACAGCCAGGAGCAGAGCAACTGCAAACTGCGCTGGGGCTGAAGCGCAAATTCCTCATATCCGAGACGAAACACCGGGTACGAAGACTGCCGAAAGGCCCGTTCAAACTTGGCGTTGACACGCCACCAGCGCGCCAGCTGACGCGC
Organism: Synechococcus sp. MU1617; assembly: GCF_020514235.1. Classification (NCBI taxonomy): domain Bacteria; kingdom Bacillati; phylum Cyanobacteriota; class Cyanophyceae; order Synechococcales; family Synechococcaceae; genus Synechococcus; species Synechococcus sp. MU1617. The sequence goes on along the minus strand of NZ_VTLB01000002.1, from coordinate 512,459 downwards.
TGCCGGCCAGCGTTGGCCTGCCTTACGGCCGGCCTGCGCCCGGGAATGAACCCAGGAGCGCACATCGCGCACGAGATGGATGATCCGGATGTCAAACAACGCCTCGGGCAACCGCGTCATCTGCAGATCATCCTGATACGAGTCGACATGCCATACCGCCTCACCGGCGTGGGGTGAATCCATCAGCAGCCGCTGCACTTTCTCCTGCATCGGCGCTTGGTCGTGCAAGCGCAACCACTCAAGCTGAGGGCCCCAGATTGGGCACTCCGCGGCAACGACCCCACAGGTGCAACGCCGCTCAAACCGGTGAGCACCGCGCAGTTGGCTGGGCCCGCGATGCTCATCCCCCGGCCGTGGCGTCGCCAGAATTCGCGCCGCCTCACCCAGGCCAATGATCTGCGGATGCGCCCCCAGGGCCAAATCCAACATTGTTGTGCCGCTGTGGCCGAGACCACGAATCAGCAGCAACTTCAATCGCTTGCTGCTCATCGGCTATGGCCCACCAGATCGTTGAGAAGCATTGTGATCTGATCCACGTGATGGGCCACGGTGAACCGAGCCTGAGCCCGCAGCTGCCCAGCCGCACCCCAAGCAGCCGCGAGATCCGGCTGATCCACCAGCAAGGCCATCGCCTCCGCCATCGCCTGACGGTCACCTTCCTCCACCAGCCGCCCGGTCTGCTGATCCACAACCACATCAGGAATCCCGCCATGACGGGTGGCCACAACGGGCAGACCGCAAAGTTGAGCTTCCATCACGGAGACCGGGCATCCCTCCTCATCCCCATCCTCCGCCGTGCGGGAATGCTGGACAAACACCCGTGCACGACGCATCTCCTGGGCCACCGCATCGGGTGACAGCACGCCAGGGAACTGAACAAACTGCTCAAGGCCGAGCTGGCGGGCCCTGTCCTGCACGAGGGGGAACAGAGGTCCATCACCCACCATCACCAAGCTGCAGGCATCGGCCTGGTCCGTCAGGCCCCGTAAGAGTGCAAAGGCTTCCAGGGTGTCCAGCGGACCCTTTTTGGACACAAAGCGGCCCACCGCCAGAAACCGTGGTGGCATGGAGGCGGGAGTGGCCCCCTGAAACCGCTGCTCATCGGCACCGGATGGACTGATCAAAAGCTGTGCCGGCTTGGCACCCAGGGCGACCAAACGACTCCACATCGTCTGGTTCTTGACGATCACAGCCGAGGTGAGCTCAAACAAACGGCGATAACGCTGCTCCAGGCGCCTCACGTAACGCTCCGCGGAAGCATCGGCTCCGCGGAAGTGAACCGCCAGGGGAACTCCCGTGCGGGCCAGCTCCATCACCCGAACGGCATGAAAGCCGAACTCCACCATCACCACATCCGGCCGGTGGCGGCGCACCAACAGCACAGCCACGACGGACGCGGGCAGGGTGGCCAGCCGAAGCCAACCCAACCGGGTGCAGACCTTGCTGGTGAGGACCGCCAGGCCATACAGCGCTTTGAGGGGCTCGCGCCAGGGAATCTCATCCCCGAAACAGGCCTCCACCGCAAACGGCAAGCGGACCAAATTCGCGCGCACGAAGGTTTCCGTCCGCGCCCGCCGGGTCGGCGCCAGCACTAGAACACGTGCTGTCATGACAAGGCCAGGATCGACCGCCAGAGCGGCTCCAACTGGGGCCAATCCAACGCAGCGATTCGCTCCCTGGCCGCCGCACCCATGCGTCGGCAACGCTCTGGATCCGCGGCCAGCGACTTCATGGCTGCAGCCAGAGCGACAGGATCATCGCTCGGCACGACCAAACCGCTCACCCCCGGTTCCACCAACTCCAATGGACCTGGCGAGGCATTCGTCACGATCACGGCCAGACCAGCAGCCATGGCCTCCAGCAGAGCATTGGGCATGCCTTCAAAACGGGAAGGCAGCACAAACACAGCCGCTGCCAGCAGGAAGCGCTCCGGATCAGAGCGGAACCCCAGCAATCGCAGCTGATCCGACACGCCCAGATCCTGCGCCTGCGCCTGCAATCGGTCGCGCTCCGGTCCATCACCCACCAACGTGACGGGCCAAGCCGCTGCAGCGCCGCTCAACCTGGGTAAGGCTTCAATCAACACATCCAGCCCCTTCTGGGGCACCAACCTGGCCACGGTGATGAAGCCGATGGCGTTGGTCGTCCCGCTGTCGACGGCAGGTGCAGGCGCACAGGGCAATGGATTGGGCAGCAGGGCTAAACGCTCCCAGGGCCCCATGGATTCCAAAGCCGTGAGAACGCCTGCTGTGTTGGCGGTCACTACATCCGCCCGGCGATAGGCAAGGGGCCGCAGGCGTTGCCACACCTCCGGCAGCAGCTGAAGCGAGGGATCGTTGCGCTCCGACACCACGAGGTGGATCGGCAAATCCCAGGCGGCACAACAACAGGTGATGTTGGTGCGGGTGAGCAGGGCCAAGACCCGATGGGGCCGCTGACGGCGGAACTGCCGGCGCAGCTGCCGAAAGCGAAAACCAGCTGTCGCCTCGGTTCCGACTCGAAACAGCTGCATGGCCAGGCCCTGCGCCCCTGGATCAACCCGGGCTTGGAACCAGCCGGCAAACCAGCGAAGCTGCAGCTGAAAGACCAGTCGGATCAGCTTGTCCAATTGGGCAAGGGCAAAACGACCAGCGCGGGCCCACCAGGAGCGATGGGTCGGTGCTCCCAGTTCAAGCAGTGGGATCCCTTCGGGAAGGGCGTGGGCCACGGCATGCCCTGGGATGAGCGTGACCAGCTTCACCTTCAATCCCTGAGCGGCGAAATGACGGGCGGCAATCAGAGCCACTTTCTGAGCGCCCCCCGCCCCCAGATGCGGCAGCACCAGCCACAGATCATCACGGCTTGAATTCACGACCAAAGGCTCTTGCATCAAAGAGACCCCACCAAATCGAGAAACAGAGGACGCAAACTCTCCGGTGCATTGCGTTGGCGGACCGCTTGCGCCTTGGACCCAAAGGCCGCACGCGCAGCGACGTCCTCCAAGGCCCGGCGCAAAGGTGTTGCCATGTCGGTGGAAGCGACGTGCTCGGACACAAGCCAACCGTTCAATCCTGGATCAATCAGATCCGCGGGGCCCGTCGGACAGTCCACCGCAAGGCAGGCAAGACCAGAGGCCATCGCCTCAAGCAACACATTGGGATAGCCCTCAAACCGAGATGCAAGAACAAACAGATCACTGGCCCTGTACCAATCCCCCACGTTGCCGACGTTCCCCGGAAGGACCAAACGGGAGGAGTCTGAACCCATCAGCTGGCGCAGCCGTGCCGCCTGATGGAGACCGCGATACGGCTCGTCCTCGATGCCCAAAATCACCAGCGACCAATCGGTGAAGTCAGCCTGTAGGCCAGCAAAAGCGGCCACCAAGCGGTCAAAGCCTTTCTGATGGAGCTTGGTACCAACCGCCAAGATCATCTTCTGCCCCGACGGAACAAAAGCCTCGGGAGTGAGCTGGGGAGCAAGTCTTGGGATCGGCCAAACGATCGCATTGGGCAAAACCGCGGTGCGGCGGGCCAAGCCCCGTTGATGAAGCCATTGGGCAATGCCCTGCGTTTGCACCAAATGCAAATCAGCTCTGGGATACGCCAAACGACGCAGCAGACGCCAACGCCAAGCCAATGGACGGGCCGGAGGATAGTTGCGCTCCGAGATCACCAAGCGCGACGACAGACCGATCGCCGCCAGCGCCAACTTGATCGATGGCAGCGTCGTCATACCGATCAAGAGATCTGGTTGCTCTCGTCGAAGCAACTTGCGCAAGCGCAAAAGCTTCAACGGCCAAAACAAGGAACGATCCAACAAGCCCAAGAGGCCAGGCTCCCGCAAGCGACGGAGACCAGAGGGGACGGGATAGAAATCGTGGCTAGCGGGCTTCGAGGTCAACAAGGTGACGTTCCAACCGGCTTCCGACAACCATTCGGCCCATTGAAGAGTGACGCGCTCAGCACCACCAAGCTTGAGAGAATCAATGAAAAGCAGGACCGACCTGCGCTGCTGAGCTGCTGCCTTCATGGCTCTGGCTCGTTCAATTGCCTCTGCACCAAGGCCGCGATCGTGTCAGTCAAGCTCCCTTCCGAGGAGTGATTTAGCAGTCGGGCCCAATCACGGCATGCCTCTGGGGTCACGGAACCACCCGCCTGGTGAAGCTCCTCACAACTTTTCTGCAACGACTCAAGGAAGAGGAGATGGTTTTCCTGAGGCGTCCTTCCCCTGACACGTCGCCTCGGAGCAAGTCCTACAGCGTTGGCGCTCGACCAAGCTTTCAACAGGGTCAACGCATCACTGCGGACCGTTCCGTATTGACGGGGATCCAGCAGAAAGCCAAGGGCAAGACCTCGTCCGAGGTTGCTGGACATGCGGAACAAGGCATCAGGATTCATCTGATCCCTGTTGATCGCATGACTGAATGCAGCCAAGCGTTGCCAACAGCGCGCCAACAATGGCATGTCCCCTTGAAGCAGAGCGAGGTGATAAGTGGCACTGCTAATGGACACGTACAGCTTTCCTAGGTTTTGGCGATTGGACTGCAAGCAACAGGTTGTTGCTCCATCGCTGCGCAACGTCTCCGCGACGTCCTCCAATGCCACAACCAACTGCTGGGCACGCGCCATATTCTTCAAGCGAAGAATCAGATAGGCCTCAGCGACCAGCGCATAGGAGCGCCGGGTGAGGTCAAGGTCCGCACGATGCGCGAGCCAACGAAAGACCTCATCGCTTTGGTGGAGATCACGGGGGCGGGATCCGGTACGAAATAGAACACGATCCACAGCCCGATAATCGGAAGCCAACAGGCAGCGCTCCAGCAGAGCAAAGGCTTCGGACAAGGCACCAGACCTCAGCGCCAAGGTGCACTGCATTGCAACAACATCGATGGCATCCGGCCAGCGGCGGCGTGCCGAATCAGCAATCCAGGACGCTTGTTGATAGTCGTGAAGGCGAAGGCTGGCATCAAACATGAGGTAGCTGGTTGACGCTGACGTGAGCCTCCCCTGCGTGAGCCGAAACACAACAACGCCGAAAGCATGACCCAAGCGACTGTTTCGCCAGACATACGCCAACGAACTGGTCCAGACCCGTTCACGCCGCTGGTTCAGAGCTTTCAGTAACGCAAAAATCGGCGGAGCAACTCGTTTGAGCCATTTCTTGAAAGCAGCTAGCTGTCGAGAGAGCTGCTCCTTCATCCAGCGCATTCCGCTTGAGAACGCAGCAACTTCAGCATGCGACGCGTGCGACCGGCGTAGGTGTAACCGTCGATCCCAGTCAATCGCTTTTCAAGGCTGGGCCCTTCTCCACCCAGCACCCGTTGGAGCTGCTGGCTGAACTCCAAAGGATCCGGTGGGCAGAGGCTGCAAATCGCTTCGAAGGAACGCAGAGCGTGAATCCGTGTGGATACCACTGGCAAACCAGCGAAAAGATACTCAAAAAATTTCATCGGGAACATTGCCCGGGTGTAGCCGTTGCACTGCAGTGGCAGCCAGGCGCACTGAAAGGCAGCCAAAAACCTCGGGAGTTGGCTGTAGGGCTTGGGGCCGAGCCAATGCACATTGCTGAGGCCAAACAACTGAGAAAGATCGGTGCTGGGCTCCCCCTCTGACTGTGGGCCAATAAAAACGAAGTGCCACTCAGGGTGGCGGAGGGCAACAGCGCGGATCAAGCCAAAATCAAGTTTGTAGCTGCTGATCGCGCCAACAAAACCAATTTTGGGTTCAGGGATTCCCGCCAACTCAGGCGGATCAACAAACCCTGGGGCCTGACGCAGCGCAATTGAGGCTGAAAAATGATCCCGATCCGCCACATTAGGCTCATAACAAATTTTATCCGTATGCCTGGCCAGTTGCTCAGCGAGATACGGCGACGTAGTGAAGACCTGATCGACAACATGACACAAACGTGCTTCCTGTGATTCGATCAAACTCTTGGGCATGCAGGGTTGCTCTTGAACAGCATCAACTGCGTGATAAACCGATAGTTCGAACCCCTTTAACGGCAGATAAAGCAACGTCAACGGGTTGTACGTCCAGAGCCAAGGGGAGCGGAAGCGCAGCAACCAACAAGCGATTGAGATACTCAAATGCACAACCATGCGGTTCAGGCGAAGCGAAACCCCACGGGAGCCCCCCGGCAACACCAACGGCGATAACACCCAGATCCCCGGTCGCACAGCCCGCACAAAGCGCAGTCCGAGAAACAGCCTCCGAAGAATCCTTCTGAAATCCTGAGTTTTGACCTGAACTGAGCGCAAGCCGAGGGATTCAACGTACAGAACACGCTCACCTTCAGCCGCTAATGCACAGGCAACGTGCTGTTTATTTGTCCAGAGTGGGTGATCCCAATCCGCCGTAGAGAGCAGAACGATATCTGCCATCAAGTATTTTCAATGCGATACATATCTCTGAACGTCTCGGAGGACTCGCAAAGAGAGACAAAATCACCCTGAGCATGAATCCTGCCATTTTCGATCTCGACAATTCGATCACACTTTTTGACCGTCGATAAGCGATGGGCGATGACAATCGTTGTGCATCGACGCCCAACCAGATCCAAGGCCTGGAGAACATCATGCTCCGTCCTGTTATCGAGAGCACTCGTCGCTTCATCCAGAACAAGAACTTTGGCCCCACGGTAAAAAGCTCGCGCTAGAGCAAGACGCTGACGCTGCCCCCCAGACAATTTCACGCCATTCTCACCAATCATGGTGTAAAGCCCGTACGGCATTTGAGCAACAACATCATCGAACTGAGCTGTTTTCAAAGCCGCCCAAATATCTTCATCATCGATCAAATCGTTGTCCAATCCAAAAGCAACATTATCGCGAATACTTCCATCAAAAAGACGAATATCCTGCGGAACCAAAGCGCAATTGGCCTGCCATGCCGGCAAGTCCTGCGCACTCACAGGAATGCCGTCCAACATGAGTTGGCCCGAAGATGGCTGTAGCAAACCCAGAAGCAAATGAGCAATCGTTGTTTTTCCGCTTCCGGTGCGCCCAACCAAAGCAAAACGAGATCCAATCGGAATAGATATATTGATAGAATCAAGAATTAATTTTTCACTCCGGCGATACGAAAAACTGACATCCTTCAACTGGATAAGTCTGCGGGGCAACAGCCCTTCCGGAGTTGGAACTCCAGGAGAAGACAACAGAAGTCGCTCAGACTTCAGATCCAACAAGTCCAGTGCATCTTTAATCTCAGGAAGACCACCACGCAAACGATTGAGACTGCGAAACGTGTTCTGGAGTGGCCCAGAAATCTTCAGCAGTGTGAACATGATTGCGAATAAATCTGGAATCGCATTACGCACATCGCTCGGGTCTCCATTCAAAACTGCCGGAGCCAAACCAACCAAGAAAAGAATCGAGATGCCAGCAGGCTCGATCAAAAAACGAGGAACATCGGGCAACAAACGTGTTAATCGATCGTACCGCTTTGCGATGACTCCATCGGAAGAAAAGCGAGTCACAAAATATTTGTCAGCGGAATACAGGTGAACATCACGAATAGATCGCAATGACTCCATAAGCAAAAGATTGATGCGGCGGCCATAACGGACGCGTTGCTTGGTGGCCAACCTCAGATATGGAGTGATAAGAACTGAAGCCAGCGCGTAGGCCATCAGCATGAGCAAGAAGATGGCCAAAGCCTGATATCCAAGGACAAAAACAACCCCAATCAGCAATGACGTCACCGACAAGGCATTACCAGCAATCGCGATCAAAGGAATGACAACTTTCGTCGAAACACTGTTTAGTATTCGATTGAATTTTTCAGAGAGATTGGCCGTGCGATTTTCAATAAAAAATTCATATCGCTGCTGAAGAACATTTTGGTACACCTGATTGACAAGGTCATTCCATATTTCTGCACTCAAGAGGCTTTGCATCAAAGACACAAGAAAGCGCACGAAAGACGTGAGCCAGAAGGAAGCAATCAACAAGGCCAACAACCAACCCGTTTGATCTAAAATCCCCCCACCAAAAACCCAAATTCCAGGCAAACGGTCAGCAAGTTTTGCACCTGAAAAAAGGCCCACAAATCGGGCCAAAAAAGCAATCAGAAGGAGATCAAGAATCCCCTGAAAGAACGAGGCAAGGAGAACAAAACCAACCAACCGCTTCCTCTGTGCCGGCAACTTACCCAGCAACGCCGAAATATCTTTCCAGGTCTGACTCTGCAGCGAAAATCTTGGAAACTGACGGCTCATCTTTCCCAAGCCAGAACCGACGCATCAACCTCTTCAATGACCGTACGCGTCAGGGATCAGGCTGAACTAGCGGGAAGGCCAGCCGGGCAACCGATTGACCACTCGCTGCAGCCGAGCGAGCAGTTGCTGCAGTTGCAACCGCCACGTGGGAGGGCTGTTCAGCGGTGGTCCCGATGCATCCTCAAGGGCATCCAGTTGAGCGAAGGCGTTACGCCAGCGGTCCAACAGCGCAGTTTCTGAACACTCCTGAAGAAGAGCCTCCAAGCGATCGTCCGCGGGGCGCCAACGCTGCGGCGAAGCAACAGCAGCCTTGATCCGTTCAAGGTCGAAACGCAGTCGGCCACAACCGATCTGATGCACGGTCTGACCGGGGTCGCCGTAGTCGGCCAAAGCATGATTCAGGCTGCTGAACACAACGCAGCCGCAGGCCAATGCCTCTAGCGGCGGCAACCCAAAACCCTCAGTCACGCCGCGGCCGCGCCAATACTCCGCTGAGTCGTAGAGGTACACCGTGGAGCGGTTGAACAGATCCACCAAGTCATCCACCCAGCCTGTCTGCACCTCCACCTCAAGACCCGCCTGCCGCAACGCCGGCACCAGTTGCTTCAGCACATAGGGACTGCTCTTGCGGGCCTGCACCAGCACATCGATCGGTCGACGATGACGGGCCGAACGGTCGCCACGGTTGAGCCAGGCCTGGTCCAGGGCATTCGGAACTAGGAACAGGGGATTGCGGGGAGCCTTGTTCCCCCAATAGCCCAAGGTGTTGCGGCTGACAGCCATCACAGGAACCCCTGGCGGCAAGCCAAATCCGTACTGACTGCTGTGGGCGTGATACACCACCCGGCGGCCATTCAAGCGCCTGATCAAGCCAGGAACGTCAAAGCCCCAACTCACCACCCAAAGGACCTGTGCACTGGGAGGCTCTTGGCGAAGGCAGTCGTCCAAGTACGGATGATCGACGGAACGTTCGCGATAGGTGACCAGTTCTGTTGAGCACAGATTCGCCACCAATCGAGCGGTCTGCTGTTCGACGCTGAGCCCACCACAACGAAAGCGACGGCTGATCCCTGGGACCAGAAAACGAATCAGTTGGGTGGGCACCAGTGAAAACTCAAGCGGCTGCAGCCTCGGTACTGCCTGCCCGCTGTCGGCGGGTGAGGAAACCAAACAGCACTTTGCCAATGGCTGCAACAAGATTGCCTTCCAGTTCCTTGAACATGTTCATGTTCAGGTGGAAAGCATGATTGGCTTCTTCGACGATGCGGTCGGCTGTGGCCTGATCGATCGGAAGACTATCCATCGCAGCGCGGTAGTTGGTCTTGAACGCCTTCTCATCGGCGATGTCATCGAAGACGTAGAAACGAAGACCGTCGTCACCATCCATATTCATCGCTTTCTGAGCGATGTTTTTGAGGATCTGACCACCAGAGAGATCACCGAGATAACGGGTGTAGTGATGGCCAACCAAGAGCTCAGGGGACTCCTTCGCTACGGCATGAATCCGTTCAACGTAAGCCGCTGCGGACGGAGACGGTTGAATCTGCTCTTTCCAACCCGCACCGAAGTAATAGGTGAGGTCTTGCTCGAGAGATTCACGACGATTGAGCTCTTTCTTGCCAATCGGTCCGACAATCGGATGATCACCCAACTTGTCGATCTCTTCTTCCATCGCCTCGTAGACGAAGTAGAGGTCTGCAACAAGCTTGCGATAGCTGGATTTGTCGACGACACCCTTCAGGAAGCAGCTCACAAAGCCGGTGTTCTCGGCCATGGTGTGCGACTTTTTCGTGCCTTCACGAATCTGGGCAGCCAGTGCAACGGACATGAATGCTTGTGATTGGACCGATAGGAGGACCCTATAAGCAGTCCACGTCAGGGTGGCCACGAGCGTTGCGAAGGGTTACGCCGCTGTATCGGACGAAGCATTCCGATCAAACAGTTCGAACAGCTCGCGACAGATCTGCTGAAGCTGCTTCACCTGATGCTGCTGGGGCAGGTGGGGGCCTTCCGGTAACCATTCACCGACCGTGGCGAGACGCCAGCGTTCACCGTCGTAGGTCATGCCCCGCATCAACACCCCCAGCAGGCGCAGCTGGTCATCACCGCGCTCCGCGCAAATCCGCAATTGCATCAGCAAACTGCGGCATTCCAATCGCGGACTCCAGCCAGGGAAGTGAAAGGCAAGGTCGAGTGATTCCGTTTCACTCCACTGTCGGGTCTGCGGGTCGTCCCGCCAGGGGCTGAGGTTGGCCTGCGCAGCCGGAAACTGACGGCGAACAAGGGTGATCGTGGAAGCCAGTGCTCGCATCCGGGCAACGCTATGTACCGACTCGCCCGCGTTCACTGCAACCTCCTGATTCCGCACAGTGTGCAGGGAGAAGCAAGAGGTCGCCGTTACGGTTGCCCGAGGTTTACGAAACCATGACGCAACCGCTGCACCTCGGCCTGCTGGGCGCCATGCCGGAGGAGATCGGCTCGGATCTCAGCCACCTGAAGGATCTGAGCTGCAGCAACCACGGAGACCTCGCAATCCACAGGGGATCGTGGAGCGACACGGTGCGCCTCAGCTTGGCCTGGAGCGGTTGGGGCAAAGTCAGCGCGGCGCGGGCGGCAACACGCCTGCTCGCCAGCGATCCCAGCATCGATTTGCTGGTGTTTACCGGTGTTGCCGGCGCTGCCGATCCTGCTCTGCGTCAGTGGGATGTGGTGTTGGCCGATGCCGTGGTGCAGCACGACATGGATGCCCGGCCCCTGTTCCCAAGGTTCACGCTGCCAGCGCTGAACAAGGACCGGCTCCAACCACAGCCGGCTTGGTTCCACTGGGCCAAGAGCGCTCTGCTGGAGGCCCACGACGCGGGCGACCTGGACGGTTTCGCACAGCCAAGCAGTGGGCTGATCGCCACAGGGGATCGCTTCATCGGCGATCCAGCGGTGCTGCAGAAACTGCGGGATGCCATTCCGGATCTGCGGGCCGTTGAAATGGAAGGTGCGGCCGTCGCGCAGGTGGCCGAACAGGAGGGCGTCCCCTGGTTGGTGCTGCGGGTGATCTCCGATGGTGCCGATGAAGCAGCCGCCCAGAGCTTCGAAGACTTCGTCAAGCGCTACGAACAACAGGCCTGGCGGCTGATTGAGGCCCTGCTGAAGCGCTGCGGTGACGCGCCCACGCCCCCACAATGCGGATGACGCCTGTGCTGAATCGGTTGATGCGGTATGGCCTGGTGGGGGTCAGCGCCGCGGCCGTTCACATCGGCGTGCTGCTGCTGCTGGGCCAGTGGATGAGCCTGAGCCTGGCCAACCCCATCGCCTTCCTGGCCGCATCGGTGGCGGGCTATGTCGGCCATGCCCTGCTGACCTTCCGTGAAGAGACCGGAGGCCGCCAGTTCGCCCGGCGCTGGCTGCTGCTGCAGTACGTGGTCAATATCAGTGTGTGCGCCCTGCTGCCGCTGCTCCAGGCCCCGACCCTGGTGCTGGTGTTCACACCCACGCTGCTGAATGCCCTGATCTGGAGCCGAGCGGCCCGCTTCAGTGCCAAGGCCCGTCAGCAACAAAACGGCCAACCCCCACTGCTCCACGCCGACGACCTCGGCCTAGCGGAGGGGGTGGATGCGGCCATCATCGATCTCGCCCAAAGCGGACGGCTTCAGGGGGCCAGTCTTCTGGTGCATGGTCCCAGTGCGGCCGATGCCATAGAGGCCTGGCGCGACCTTGCCGATCCACCACCGCTCACCCTTCATCTCTGCCTCACCGAAGGGCATCGTCTGGCCAAATGCCCAGATCTGCCGAGCGGATTCGGCACCTTGCTGCTGGCTTCGCTCCTGCCCTGGCAGCGCCGACGCATCGCCCCCCAGCTGCGCATGGTTCTGCAGCAGCAGATCAGCCGCTACCGCCAACTCACAGGCCTGAGCCAGATCCGCCTCGATGGCCACCAGCACATCCACCTTGTGCCCCTGGTGCTGGATGTCGTGCTGGATCTGGCCCCTTCCGAATCGATCACCTGGGTGCGCACGACGCGGGAACCCTTGCCGGAAGGTCTATCGCTCAGGCTTTGGTGGCGCAGCCTGCAGACAGGCGGCCTGATCAAGTGGCTGGTTCTGCAGCTGCTGAGCGGGCTAGCGATCCACCGTCTGCGCCGGGCTGGCCTTGAAACCAACCAGCACTTCGCCGGGGTGTTGTTCAGCGGATGGATGTTCGGAACAGCGTTTCGCCGCAGCTGGGAAACGGCCTACAGCTCAATCAATGTCGACCGTGCTTCACAGCCGGTTGTTCTGATCCACCCAGCCCTCCCTGATGCCGTATCAGGCATGGATCAGGAGGCGTTTCAGCAGTCTGTGGCCTTTTTCAATTCAACCAACCGTCAAAAGGAGTGGACGTCAGCGCAACAGCTCTGAAAGCTGCATCCAGCCCCAAACTCCGACAGAAAATCTTAAAAGCGCATAAATTCACAAAAACGAAGGCATCCACAGATCTTTCCAAAATGATTGAAAACCAATTCGAAACAAAAATATGTGAATCATTTGCATAGATAAATATTCGCGCGATTGAGCAAGAGATTAGGGACAGGGACAGGGACAATACTGATATTCTTGCTAAAGTAGTAAAATGGATCAATATCTCACCACAGCTCCCCGCGACACATGCCTTCGCTCCACCAGCTAATCGAAGAATCATTTACATCTTCAAGCAGAAAAACCGGGAAGTACGACAGCTACTATCTATCATATGCGTCTGCCCTTGAAAAATTTTTAACTGAAAAGAAAGAAACCGGTGAGCCAATAAAATTACTAGAAATTGGTGTAATGGACGGGGGCTCTCTAGAGGCTTGGAAGAAAATCCTAGGCTCAAACTCTAAGGTTTATGGGCTTGACCTCAATCCTGAGTGTAAGCGTCTAAGCTGCGACGATTATTCAGTTTTCATTGGAGACCAAAGCGATCCTAGAGTATGGCAAAATCTAATCAACAATTGCGGACAATTTGATATCATTATTGACGATGGCAGTCACATTGGATTTTCGCAAGCAAAAACAATAGATTTCGCGCTAAATGGAGCCATCGGCGACGAGGGAATTGTTATCATAGAAGATACACACACCGCATATATCGATCACTTTCTTGGCGACGGCACAGGAGTAAACTTTTTCGACAAAGTAAACGATATCATTGAAAGAATAAACTCTCGCTCCATAAGACTATTAAACGACCCAAGCTCTAGATTGTCCTATATAAAAGACAATGACACAGTGAGAACCTCAGTAGAAAATCTAATAATTTTTGAGTCGATAGTCTCCCTAAAGATTAAAAGAGGGATTACGAATTCAAGCAAAGCAGGATCAAAAGGAAACAAGCTTGCATCTCAAACGATTTCGAAAGACGTGCGGGCAGACTCAAAAATATACCTGTAATTTGCTCCCCCCAGTAAAATAGTACAACGAAAATCTATGAAAATAATGATGTAACGCAAGCAATAAATAGCCTCAAAATGGGTTTCATTGTAGATATTACTGCTCTACTTTCATGATGCCTGCATCCAAAAAGTTAACCTAAAAAAATACCCGAATATTTTTCAACGCAACTGACTCCCAAAAAATCGGCTTTAGCGCAACAGCTCTGAGCCCTGATGCACTGCGCGGACGAAATAGTGCGGACGCCGTTTGACGTCGATGTAGATCCGGCCGATGTATTCGCCCAGCACGCCAATGCCGATCAACTGGATCCCCCCCAGGAACAGAACGGCCACGATCAATGAGGCGTAGCCCGGCAGGTCGACACCAAAAACCAGGGTGCGCAACACGATCAGGGCGGCATAGACAAAGCTCAGAAACGAAATCAGCACACCAATCACACCCCAGACTTTCAAGGGCTTCACGGTGAACGAAAAGATGCCGTCCAAGGCATAGCGCCAGAGCTTGAGGGAGCTCCAGGAGGTGGTGCCACCAACCCTGGCCACACGGCTGTATGCGATCTCCTCACTGCGGTAGCCGGTCCAAGGCATCAACCCTTTCGAGAAGCGGGTGGCCTCACGCAACTGGGTCACCGCCTCCACCACTGGAGCACTCAAGAGTCGAAAGTCGCCGGCCCCCTCCTGAAGCTGGATCGAATCAACCAGGCGGTTGAACACCCGATAGAACCAGGAGGCCGTGGCCACCTTCACTAGCCCTTCGGCATCACGGTCATCCCGCACCGCGGTGACCACCTCAGCGCCGTTGCGCCAGGCTTGCACCATCGCCGGAATCCGCTCCGGGGGATGTTGCAGATCAGAATCAATCAGCACCGCAGCAGCACAGCGGCCGTTGGCGTAGTCCAGGCCCGCGAGCATCGCCGCCTCCTTGCCGAAGTTGCGGGTGAGTTCCAAAAGGGTGACGGCCTGGTCGGCATGGCTCTGCTGCCAGGCACGGATCACCGCCACCGTGGCATCGGACGATCCGTCATCAATGAGCAGCAAATGGTCCACCTCCTGCAAGGCCGTGACCCGCTCCATAAAGGTGCTGATGACCTCAGCTTCGTTGAAGCAGGCCGCTACCACCCACACCTGCTCGCTGGCCATTAATGCAAGGTCTGCACTGCAGTGAACCGTAGGTCTCCCGGCTCAGTCATAGGCTCAGCCTGCTGACGCCCGACCAACCGACATGGCCCAGTTCGAGAAGCTCACCACCCCCAGCCAGGGCACACCAATTCGCTTCGAGAACGGTCAGCCCGTGGTGGCCGACAACCCGATCATCCCCTTCATCCGAGGTGATGGCACCGGTGTAGACATCTGGCCCGCAACGCAGAAGGTGCTGGATGCGGCCGTGGCCAAGGCCTACGGCGGCAGCAAGAGCATCGAATGGTTCAAGGTGTACGCCGGCGATGAGGCCTGCGACCTCTATGGCACCTACCAGTACCTGCCTGAGGACACCCTCGAGGCAATCCGCGCCTACGGCGTAGCCATCAAAGGCCCCCTCACCACGCCGGTGGGCGGCGGCATCCGATCGCTGAACGTAGCCCTGAGACAGATCTTTGATCTGTATTCCTGCGTGCGCCCATGCCGTTACTACGAGGGCACCCCAAGCCCCCACAAGCGTCCCCAGGATTTGGACGTGATCGTCTATCGGGAGAACACCGAAGACATCTACATGGGGGTGGAATGGGAAGCCGATGACGCCGTCGGCCAGGAGCTGCGAAAGCATCTCAATGAAGTGGTCATCCCCGCCAACGGCAAGCTTGGCAAGCGCCAGATCCCCGAAGGATCCGGCATCGGCATCAAACCCGTGAGCAAACACGGCAGCCAGCGCCACATCCGCAAGGCGATCCAACACGCCCTACGCCTGGAAGGCGACAAGCGTCACGTAACCCTGGTGCACAAAGGCAACATCATGAAGTTCACGGAAGGGGCCTTCCGTGACTGGGGCTATGAACTGGCCACCACCGAATTCCGCGACGTGTGCATCACCGAGCGGGAAAGCTGGATCCTCGGCAACCTCGAGAAGGATCCCAACCTGAGCGTGCAGGACAACGGCCGGATGATTGAGCCGGGTTACGACAGCCTCACTCCTGAGAAAAAGGCCGACATCGATGCCGAGGTGCAAGCGGTGCTCGATGCCATTGGCCGCAGCCACGGCGGCGGCAAGTGGAAGGAGATGGTGCTGGTGGACGACCGCATCGCCGATAGCATCTTTCAGCAGATCCAGACCCGCCCCCAGGAGTATTCGATCCTCGCCACGCTCAACCTCAACGGCGACTACATCTCAGACGCCGCAGCTGCGATGGTGGGCGGTCTGGGAATGGCCCCCGGCGCCAACATCGGCGAGAACGCTGCCATCTTCGAAGCCACCCACGGCACCGCCCCGAAACACGCCGGCCTCGATCGGATCAACCCCGGTTCGGTGATCCTCAGCGGCGTGATGATGCTGGAATTCCTCGGCTGGCAGGAGGCTGCTGATCTGGTGACCAAGGGTCTCAGTGCCGCCATCGCCGACAAGCAGGTCACCTACGACCTAGCGCGATTGATGGAACCCCAGGTGGATCCGGTGAGCTGCAGCGGTTTCGCCGAAGCAGTCATCGCCCGTTTCTGAACACTCAACAACAGGTCATCTGTGATCATCAATCACTCGAAGAAATTCATATTTTTCGCCAACCGAAAGACAGCATCAACATCGACAGCTATTGCGCTATCGAGCAGCTGCAATCACAAAGATGTGATTACTCCCTTAGGTCGAGACGAGAAAATTCGCAAAGAACTTGGCTACCAGGGGCCCACCAATTTCATTCCCTGGTGGAACAAAGTGAATTATTTTGCCATCAAGGCAAAATGCAAAATACAGAAAAAAGGCGTCAGCCGGTACCTCAAATCAATTGGCCTACACACACATATTGAAGCAACAACCGCCCTCAGCAAGAATTACATCAGCGCATCGACGCTCGAGAGCTATTACAGCTTCTGCTTTATTCGCAACCCATGGGACCACGCGCTGTCCCAGTTTTTCGAACTCAAAAAAGACCAGAGACTGCAAACTCTCGACCTGGACACCTTCATCGAAGGAGGAATGCTGGAGAAGTTCGCAACATCATGCAGATCGATTTACAGCCACGAAGGAAACATTCTGGTCAAACGCTTGTATCGCTACGAAAACCTCCAGGAAACAGTCGACAGCATTTTCAACGACCTCAACCTGACGGGAAACCCACGACTCCCAACAGCCAAGTCGAACTTGCGTACTGACAAAAGACCCTACAAAGACTTACTCAATTTCAACCAAAAAAATAAAATTGAGCACATTTTTGACCAGGAAATTGAATGGGGAAAATATCAATTTTAAAGAGCTTCAAGAGCGAAACCGTTCTGATGAGGAAGCCTGAGCCAAACAAACAACGATTTCTCTTCAAACCCAGCCGTCCGCAGGCTGATCGATCCAGACTCTGCTCATGACCCAGCCAGGCAGTGCCGAGCCCGCGACCAGCACTCTCCCCGGACTTCCCGCAGGCGCCGCTGACCCCTGCGTGCACTGCGGCTTCTGCCTGCCCACCTGTGCCAGCTATCGCGTGTTGGCCAGTGAGATGGACTCCCCCCGCGGTCGCATCCATGCTCTGCGGGCGATCGAGGCCGGTGAGCTGGAGCTGGATGCAACGGTGGCCAGCCATTTCGACACCTGCCTGGGCTGCTTCGCCTGCGTTTCGGCTTGTCCTTCGGGAGTCCGCTACGACCAGCTGATCGAGGCCACCCGGCCCAAGCTGAATCAGACCAACCACCGCAGCAGCTGGCAGACCAGCTTCCGCAAGCTGCTACTGCAGGTGCTGCCCTACCCCAAGCGCTTGCGGGCCCTGCTCCAACCCCTGAGGGCCTACGCCGGCACACCACTCCAACGCCTGGCCCGCCGCTCAGGTCTCACCCGTCTGTTCGGGCCGGAGATCGAAGCGATGGAGCAACTACTGCCCCCCCTGGCACCAGAAAGCTTCAGCGACCAACTGCCCCAGATCAATCCCGCCAGCGGGGAATGCCGAGGCCGCGTAGCGCTGTTGCTGGGCTGCGTGCAGCGCTGCTTCGATCCCAGCGTGAGCAACGCAACGGTGAAGGTGTTGCAGGCCAACGGTTTTGAGGTGGTGATTCCGCCGGACCAGGGCTGCTGTGGGGCGGTGAGCCATCACCAGGGGGAGCTGGAGCTCACCCGCCAACTGGCGAGGGATCTGATCCAGAGCATGAATGCCGTTGAGGGAGATCTGGATGCGGTGCTGGTGGCCGCTTCAGGCTGTGGCCACACGATGAAAGCCTATGGCGAGCTGCTGAACAGCAAGGCTTCATTTCGGGCTCCGGTGCTGGATGTGCAGGAATTCCTTGCTGACCGCGGCCTCGTGGAGACGTTCCACGCCCAACTGCAACCTCTCCCCGGCGTGGTGGCCATGCATGACGCTTGCCACATGATTCATGGCCAGGGGATCCAGGCCCAGCCCCGCCAGCTGCTGCGCGCCATCCCCGGCATTCAGCTGCGGGAAGCGACCGAAGCGGGGGTGTGCTGCGGCAGCGCCGGCATCTACAACCTGGTGCAACCGGAGGAAGCCGCCGAACTGGGCCGGATCAAGGCCGATGATCTCAGCGGCACCGGCGCTGAATGGGTGGCCAGCGCCAACATTGGTTGCACCCTGCAGCTGCGGCGACACCTGGGCGATCGGACCCAGGTGCAGCACCCGATGGAACTGCTGGCCGCCTCAGCCGGCCTGCATCCTCTGCCAGGCGTCACGCAGGGTGTCGGCACCACCGAGATTGCCGGGGAAGGTGAGGATCGGCACTCCGCTGCAGAGTCCCGCTGAGGGGCGCACCAGCGACAGCCCCGGCAGCAGCTGGCCTTCCAACTGAACCGACTCGAGGGCCAGGCCCCTGGCCAGCAGTGTCTGGGTGGTGATGCCGCCTTTGCTGATCAGATAACCCAGATCAGGAGCGAGAGATGCCGCGAGTCGCCCCATCAACTCGGCCAGAGCGCAGGACAAGCGCCGGCCCTCCTGCTCTGAAGCACAGCGCAGCTCACCACGGCTGGTGAACAGCACCGGCGTGAGGCCTGCTCCAAGCAGCTCATAAAGCTGCTGCAGCCAGACCCGTTCCAAGTCGGCCAGCAGCAGATCAGGTGTCGGGCCCTCCAGCACCCGAGCGATGCGCGGCACCGGCAGCTCAACCCCTTGGCATCCCGGTTCCGCCAGCAGCAGCTCCAGTTGCTGATCCGCCAAGGGCACGTGGGAACCCACCATCACCAGTCCAGGCAGAGGCGTTCCATCGCAAGCCGAGCGCCGCAACCCCGCCAGGCCCTCGGGATCAAGCGGCGGCGGTCCGGGATCCGCCAGAGCCTTCACCATGCTGGCGGCGGAGCGAAACAGAAACCGTTTCTCCCTCTGCAGGGCGCGCACCGCTGCGGCCAGTGCGTTGAGTTGCTCCTGCCGCTCGGCATCCACAACCACCGCTGCATTGCCTTGGAGACCACGCAGGCGATCGATCAACAGCGGCAGCCCCCCAGCACAGGCGGCATCAAGGTCGCGGCCACTAATCCGCTGCACTGACGCCGCGGCAATGGCGCCATTGCTTTTCTCCTCCAGCCAGTGGGCCAGATCACTGCTGCTGAACCCAAACAGCCGGTCCTGGGCAAACGGCGTGGTGTGCACCGGTTCCCCGTGGAGGAGATGCACCCCGTTCACGGTGGTGCGTCCCCCTTCCAAGAACGCCGGAACGTGGAGCGTGGCATCAAAGGGCCCGAAGGACGCCTGCAAGACCTCAGGTTCCAGCACCCCATGACCGCGCAAGGTGGAATCCCCGCGACTCACCAGCAGCACCTGATCACGCGCCAACCCCTCCCGGTGCAGCGCGTGATCCAAGGCCGCCGCAATATCGCGGTTGCGTTCCGCTGCATCCGTTGGCGTCAGCGCCCGGGTGTCGGCCAGCAGGAACAACAAGGGCGACGCATGGCGCAGCCCCCGGCGCAGGCTGTCGACATCCCAATGCAACAGCAGCGGACAGCTATGCACCGTCTGCGAGCCGGTGGGATCGTCGTCAATGACCACAACCTTCATGGCACCATCGTGCCGTGATCCATTCCCCCGCCAGCCGCAGCGCTCTGATCGACCTGGTGCGCCAGTGGCATCAGGACGGCACCCCCTGGAGCCCCAGTGGCCTTGGGACACGCCTGGACTGGGGCCCACCGCTGGATCCCCGCCATGAGGTGCTCTCCTGCCGGCAGCTCAACCGGGTGATCGACCATGCCGTGGACGATCTGACCATCACGGTGGAAGCCGGCCTGCCCTTGCAGGACCTGCAGGATCAGTTGGCAAAGCAGGGGCAATGGCTGCCCATTGACTGGCCCCGAGCCGGCACTCCTGGAAGCATCGGCGGCCTGGTGGCCCGTGGACTGGCGGGGGGACTGCGGCAACGCCATCTTGGGGTGCGCGATCAGATCATCGGCATCGGCCTGTTGCGCGCGGATGGCACCGAAGCCCATGCCGGTGGCCGTGTGGTGAAGAACGTGGCGGGCTACGACCTAATGCGGCTGCTCTGCGGCAGCTGGGGGAGCCTGGCGCTGATCACCGAACTCACTCTGCGGCTGCAACCGCTGCGCCCCGCCCGGAGCAGCCTGCTCGTGGACGGCGACCTGAAAGCCCAGGAGGCCTTCCGCAGCGAACTGCTGCGCTCCAGCCTGACGCCGGAACGCTGTGACTGGATCAACAGCGGCGATGGTGCATGGCGGCTGCGGCTGGTGGTGAGCAGCGTGTCGGAGCAGGCGGTGGAGGACCAGCTGAAGCAGCTCGAGGCGGTGGCTGCGGAACAGCAGCTCAACACCGAACGAAAGGCCTGCGCCGATGCCCTGACCACACCCTTCGGTGCCAGCCCCACAACGCAGCTGGTGCGGCTGGTGCTGCCGCCGGCCCAGTTGCAGCGGTTGTTGCGGGATGAGGCGATGAAGGCCCTCAAGTTGTGGTGCTGGGAGCTGGCCGCCGGAGCCGGATGCGGTGATGGCTGGTGCGATGCCGCCACGCCGGATCATCAGCTGGAGGCCCTGCGCCGCAGCGTGATCGGCCTCGGCGGCGAAATGTCGCTGTTGAAACGCGCGGCCGGATCAACAGTGCCGGTCTGGCTAGACCGTCCCTCCCGACCGCTGATCGAAGCGGTGAAACGCCAGTTCGACCCCAAACTGCAACTCAGCCGAGGCCGTCTGCCGGGGGTGGATCAGGAGACGCTATAGCGACAGGCGAGGGTCTGCCTCGCACCGGGTTCCAACACCAGCTTGCAGTCACCGCTGACCAGAGCCTGCCGGGGCCCCGTCCAGGGTTCCAGACAGACCATCGGCCGCGGAGGCTCAGTCCAAACCACGCTGAGATCCAGCGGTGCCTGATGCTGCAGTTCCAGCGTCACCCCGGTGGCGTCATCGATCAGGCTGACTGGGCCCGCTGGGCGGCAGAGGAAATCCACCCCCTCCGGCAGCCGCTTGAGCTGATCCACCGTGGACGCATCCGCCATCTCCAGATGGTTGAGGCAGCGCTCCGCCAAACCCGTGAGCCGGGTCTGGGCCAGGTCGCTCACGTTGAAGTAGGGATGCAGGCCAAAGCTGAAGGGCATGGCGGCATCACCGCAGTTGTGCACGGTGGTGGAGATCTCCAAGGCAGAGGTAACTGGGCGCAGCTCCATCTCCAAACGGAACGGGAAGGGATAGGCCTTAAGCGTTTCGTCGGTGCTGGACAACGTCAGCCGCACACCGCTCTGATCCTCCAACAGCTGAAGCTGCCAGGGCAGATCCCGGGCGAAGCCGTGCTGCTTGAGGGGGTACTCAACGCCGTCCACCGGCAGCACATCACCGGGCAGGTTGCCGCAGATCGGGAACAGCACCGGAATACCGCCGCGAATGCTTTTGGTGGGATCGGAGTAACGCTCCTGATCGAAATACAGGACCTCCCGCCCTCCGCAACACCAACCGCTGACCAATCCACCCCGCTCAGGAATGATCCGCAACCGATCACCGCTGCTGGGATGCACAAAGTCCCAGTGGGCGTAGGGGGCCGACTGCTGGGTGAGGGTCATGGGCATCCGCCGGAACGCGGGGTAGCTACTTCACTCCCTTAGCCAGCAGATCCGCATTTGTCGGTGCCACAGCCGACTGGAGACCCTCCAGCCATTGCAGCAAGGCCGTATTCACCTGATCCGGCACTTCATCGTGCGGGCAGTGCCCGGCCTCAAGGACCACCTCGGTGGTGGCCTCCGGGGCATGGCGCTGGAAGGTGGAACGGCGACCGGGGGCATTGATCCAGGGATCACGGATGCCCCAGAGCAACAACAGCGGCGCCGTCAGTTCCGCAAAAAGCTCATCAAGGGGCTGACCGCGAGGGATGTCGAAGACGGTGCGGAACACCCCGAAAGCGCCGGGATCGAGGGAGGGGCGCCGGATCGACTCCACCAACCAGTCATCGACGTTGGTGGAGTCGACGTAGACCTGATTGAGGGTGCGGCGGATCGTGGCAGGCCGACGCAGGTTCTCGAACAGCAACCGCTGCAGCACTGGGCTCTTCAGCAGGGCTGTGCCGATGCTCTGGCGGGCTATGGCGCCCCAGCCTTGCGGTGGTTTCTGCTCATCACTGAAGGGACCGGCAGCATTGAGCAAGACAACCCCCGCGCAGTCCGATCCCAGTGCGGCCCCGGCAGCAAGGGCCGCGAATCCACCGAGGGAATTGCCGGCGATCACCGTCGGACGGCCGATCCGCTCGCGCACATAGGCCACCAGTTGATCGCGCCACAGGGCACCGCCGTAGTTCAGGCCTGCAGGCTTGGCACTTCTGCCGAAGCCCAGCAGGTCAATCGCATGCACGGAATGGGTCTGGGCCAACACGGGAATGTTGTGGCGCCAGTGATCGGTGGATGCCCCGAACCCATGAACCAACAGAAGGGCCGGACGATCAGCACTGTCCTGCTCAGGATGCTGCTGCACAGTGTGCACGGCGTGGCCGAGATGGCTCCAGGTGACGCGATCCACAGCCGGCTGCGAGGGACGCGATGCTAAGCAGCACTGAGGCAGCCTGGATGGTGAGCTACGAGGTCATGGGCGGACCGCTGGCGGACGCATCCGTCTGGCGCGGGGCTTTGCTCTGGGCCATCGCCCTTTACGTGCCGCTGAGCGCACCCCTCAGCAAGCTGGAATCCAGCCTGGAGGACAGTGAGCTCCCTGAATCAGTGCGTCAACCGACCTTGGTGATCAGCAGCCTGCTGCTGGCCCTGGTCACCGGCGTCGTCACCCAGCTTGGATTCAGCTGGGCCTTGGGTCCGGGCTGGGCCTCAAGCCTTGGCGTTGTGGCCGTGGGCTGGAGTGTTTTGCTCATCCTCGCCAATACCGGCAAAGACGACTGATTCAGGAGGCACCCGCCAGGGGATCAGCAGCAAATTCGTCGGGCACCTGGTTGCCATCCTCGGGTGGCTTGTCTTTGAGGACGATGCGCAGCAGCACCGGTGCGAGGAAGGTGGTGCCGATCACCATCAGCAGAATCGCTGCTTCAAGGCCAGGGCTGAGCAAGCCTGAAGCCGTTCCCAGGCCCAGGAAAATCAGGCCAACTTCGCCTCGGGGCATCATCCCAAGACCCACCACCAATTTATTGGTCTTTTCCTTGCTGAAGATGGCCCAGCCGGCAGCCACCTTGCCAATGATCGCCACGACGAACAGGAAGGCCGCAACCACCAGAGCAGAACGGGCCCCGGGGTCGGAAGGATTGATCACCGACAGATCCATGCCGGCACCCACCAGAACAAAGAAAACGGTGGCGAACAGGCCAACGATGGGGGTGACCGCCGCCTGAATCTCGTGGCGGTGCTTGGAGGTGCTTGCGATCAAACCAGCAGCGAAGGCCCCAAGGGCAGCCTCCAGACCAATCGCTGAAGCAACAAAACAACTGACGGCCAGTAGCAGGTAGGAACCAATCAACTTGGCGCCCGGGGCCTTGAGTTGGTCAATCATCCAATCAAAAGCTGGTGCGGCCTTCTGGCTCAACAACAGGGCCACCACCACGAACAGCACCGCTGCCACCACCAACTGGACGATGGGGCCAATCTCCAGACTTCCGCCGGCTCCCAAGGACACCACAATGGCCAAGATGACAATGCCAAGAATGTCGTCAAGAACGGCAGCGCCGATCACGATCTGCCCCTCACGGGTGCGCAAATAACCGAGTTCACCGAAAACACTGGCGGTGATGCCGATGCTGGTTGCCGTCATCGAGGCACCGGCAAAGATCGCGGGGATCGCATCAACGTGGAAGATGGCCATCAGGCCAAGGGTGCCGAGGGCAAAGGGCAGCACCACACCCACCACGGCGACGCTGAAGGCCTGGGCCCCCACCGCCATCAATTCCTCCAACTCGCTCTCGAGACCTGTAAGGAAAAGCAGGGAGTAGAGCCCCAACGTGGCCACCGCCTGCAAAGCCCCGAAGCTCTCGTTGTACAGAAGCGGAATCTCGTCCACCGGCACATGGGACAGGCCGGAGACCACCTCGGAAAAAGCGCCAGAGAGCTGTACCTGAGTCTCCGGCGGCACCAGGAGATGCAAACCCGAGGCACCGATCAGCACGCCAGCCAGGAGCTCCCCAAGGATGGTGGGCAGCTCGAAACGCACCAGCACCTCGGCGAGGGTGCGGGCCGCCACGAAGATGAGCATGAAGCGAAGGACGCCGATCAGCGTTTCCGCCAATTCGAGGTCATGGCTGCTGATTTCGCTCAGCAGGGTGGGCAGCAGCATCAAGCCGGGCATGTCTCACGCCGAACCTTAATGGTGATTCCGCCACTGAACTGTTCGCTGAAAGATCCCAATTAACTGGAGATGCTGTAGAAGCGGCATTTTTTGCAGGCAGCCCCAGTTGTGATCGCTACGGTCCGAGTAATTCATTGAGTTGGGCTCCGAGCACCCCTGGCCTGACGGTGATTCCACGCTCCTTGGCTCGCTGACCCCCCATGACCACGTCCCAACCGTTCGATCTGCGTCTGCCGACCCCCGGCTGTCACAACGACCCCGAACGCGCCGGCCTCGATGCCAAGAGCGTGTTCGACGGCATGACGGAGCACCTGTTCTTCACGCTCGGCAAACTCGCCCCCACTGCCAGCCGCCATGACCTCTACATGGCCCTGAGTTACGCGGTGCGCGACCGCTTAATGATGCGATATCTGGCCACCACCGAAGCGATGAGGGCCCGCCCGCAGAAATCGGTGGCCTACCTGTCAGCGGAATTCCTGATCGGCCCGCAGCTCCACAGCAACCTGCTGAACCTGGGGATCCAGAAGGAGGCAGAAGAGGCACTGAAGAATTTCGGCATCGAATCGTTGCAGCAAATCCTGGATGTGGAGGAGGAACCGGGTCTGGGCAACGGCGGGCTCGGTCGCCTGGCGGCTTGCTACATGGAGTCGCTGGCAAGCCTGAAGATCCCGGCCACCGGTTACGGCATCCGCTACGAATTCGGCATCTTCGACCAGCTAATCCGCGATGGCTGGCAGGTGGAGATCACCGACAAATGGCTCAAGGGCGGCTGGCCCTGGGAACTTCCCCAACCCGATGAGGCCTGTTTTGTGGGCTTCGGGGGCCGCACCGAGAGCTACATCGACGACAAAGGCAATTACCGCTCCCGCTGGATTCCAGCGGAACACGCCATCGGCATCCCCCACGACGTGCCAGTGCTGGGCTACCGGGTCAACATCTGCGATCGGCTGCGGCTGTGGCGTGCCGATGCCACCGAAAGCTTCGACTTCTATGCCTTCAACATCGGCGACTACTACGGCGCCGTTGAGGAAAAGGTGGGCAGCGAAACGCTCTCCAAGGTGCTGTATCCAAATGACGGCACTGACGAAGGCCGGCGTCTGCGCCTGAAGCAGCAGCACTTCTTCGTCAGCTGCTCACTGCAGGACATGCTGCGCAGCCTCGACAACCGTGGGCTTGCCGTCGAGGACTTCCCCAACTACTGGACGGTTCAGCTCAACGACACCCATCCGGCCATCGCCGTGGCTGAACTAATGCGCCTGCTGATCGACGATCGGCATCTGGAGTGGGACCGGGCCTGGGACATCACCTCTCGCTCCGTGGCCTACACGAACCACACCCTTTTGCCGGAAGCCCTGGAGAAGTGGGACCTCGACCTGTTCAGCAGCCTGTTGCCTCGCCATCTTGAGCTGATCTACGAGATCAACCGTCGCTTCCTGCAGCAGGTGCGACTGCGCTACCCCGGCAACGATGCCATCCAGCGCAAGCTCTCGATCATTGATGAAGAGGGCAGCAAAGCCGTGCGCATGGCCCACCTGGCCACCATCGGCGCCCACCACGTCAACGGTGTAGCGGCACTGCACTCCGATCTGGTGAAAACCGACCTGCTGCCGGAATTCGCGGCGCTCTGGCCGGAGAAGTTCACCAACGTCACCAATGGCGTCACCCCGCGCCGCTGGGTCGCCCTTGCTAACCCCGAGATGTCCGCCTTGCTGGATGAGCACGTGGGGCCCGATTGGATCTCCAACATGGAGAGCCTGCGCAAGCTGGAGGAACGACAGAACGACCAGGGTTTCCTGGAGCTCTGGGGCAACACCAAGCTGTCGGTGAAGCGCAAGCTGGCCACCTACATCCATCGCAACACAGGTGTGTTGGTGGATCCCGCCAGCCTGTTCGACGTGCAGGTGAAGCGCATCCACGAGTACAAGCGCCAGCACCTCAACGCCCTGCAGGTAATCACCCAGTACCTGCGGATCAAGAACGGACAGACCGACGGCATGGCACCCCGCACCGTGATCTTCGGCGGCAAGGCCGCTCCGGGCTACTACATGGCGAAGCTGATCATCCGCTTCCTCAACGGCATCGCCGACACCATCAACGCCGATCCGGACATGGATGGTCTGCTGCGGGTGGTGTTCCTGCCGGACTACAACGTGAAATTGGGAGAGCAGGTGTATCCCGCCTCCGACCTCTCCGAACAGATCTCCACCGCCGGCAAGGAAGCCTCCGGCACCGGCAACATGAAATTTGCCATGAATGGTGCCCTCACCATCGGCACCCTCGATGGGGCCAATGTGGAGATCCGCGAGCTGGTGAGGAGCGAAAACTTCTTCCTGTTCGGCAAGACCGTCGAAGAGATCACGGCCCTCAAGCAAAGCGGTTACCGCCCGAGCGACGTGATCTCAGCGCTGCCGGAACTGCAGGAAGCCCTGCGACTGATCGAGATGGGGCACTTCAGCAACGGCGACGGCGAACTGTTCCGCCCCCTGCTCGACAACCTCACCGGCAACGACCCCTTCTATGTGATGGCCGACTACGCCGACTACCTGCGCGCCCAGGAGGCAGTCAGCCGCGCCTGGAGCGACCGGATGCACTGGAATCGGATGTCGCTACTGAACACGGCCCGAACCGGGTTCTTCTCCTCCGACCGTTCCATCAGCGAGTACTGCAACAACATTTGGGCCGTGGATCCACTCAACGTGGAGATCACCTGCGACGTGCGCTGAAAACAGCCAAAAAAGAAGCCCTGGAGTCTTCTCCAGGGCTTCTATCGGACATCAAGTGTCAGCTCCGATCGGGTAGATCCGGAGTCTGGTGCAACAGGCGATTGAGCCGCAGACGGTCCACATTCAATGGATCAGGAGCCAACTCACCGGCCAGCTCGCGGAACTTCTGCTCGATTTCTTCGGGAACGCGCACATCAAAGACCCGTTCCATCAAGGCCTCAATCGAGAACAGATGGGCGTTGATGTTCTCAAGATCAGCGATGGCCTGCTGGAGACCATCACCTGATTCCTCAGGGAGGGGCGCTCCAGTTGCTGCAGGCTTTGATGCTGCTGCATCTGCTGTCTGACGGGACCCGTGCTGCTTTTGCAGATCCTCGAGAACGCGTCCGGACAAGGTGCGGAACGACTGGAGAGCGGCCCAGTTGAGCTCCTGTTGCTGACGAAGCGTGGGGGATTCCCGGATTAGCCGATCATGCTCCCGGTAAAACCGTTGGCAATCCGGGCACTGGCAGGGCTCTTCCGGCAATGCAGTCCCTCGCGGTCATTCCCCACTATGCCACTGATCAAGCCGCCTGAGGTCCCAAATCCTCCTCGGCCTGGGGGCCATCCTCCGCAGCCGTGTCGGGCAGAGGGATTTCAATGGACGACACCACACCGATCACATCCCGCAGCCGCATCGAATCCGCAAACCAGCCCATGGCTTGTTCGGTGTCGCCGCGGCGTTCGGCATCACTTGCCTGGTCTTCATGGGCTTCCGCCAGAAGAGCCAGCCAGCAGAGACAGCGGGCCTGAACCACCGATAGGTCCAGATCCGTGGGCTGGGACTCAGCAATCCGCTCACTTTCCTGCTGCACCAACAGCCGCAGACGAAGATCGTGAAGCTGGGTCATGGCACCCACAGCAGGTTGGTTCAACCCTAGCGGTGGTGAACGATCTGCCCACCCCACCAGATGTAGCGCTCACTACTTCTTAAGCAGTTCTCACGGGGCTGGCGGGACTCGAACCCACGACCTACGGTTTAGGAAACCGTCGCTCTATCCAGCTGAGCTACAGCCCCAGACCTCTGAATTATGCCCACGAGGCATGATGAGATCTGAAAGCAGGCGAGGTGGTTGCGGCCGATCTCTTTGAGTGTCGGCTGAGGAAAGTCCGGGCTCCCTGATGGCCAGGCTTGCTGGGTAACGCCCAGTGCGGGTGACCGTGAGGAGAGTGCCACAGAAACACACCGCCGATGGCCGGTTCGCCGGCACAGGCAAGGGTGCAAAGGTGCGGTAAGAGCGCACCAGCAGCATCGAGAGGTGCTGGCTCGGTAAACCCCGGCTGGGAGCAAGGCCAAGGAACGACGGCTGGCCATTGGCCCCGTTCCGCTTGAACGCGCCGCTTGAGGCCGTCGGTAACGACGGTCCCAGATAGATAGCCACCCACCCTCTGCAGACCAACCTCTGTGGTGGCGTGAACAGAACCCGGCTTATGTCCTGCTTTCACCCCTCTTTCCGCGTTGCCCAGGAGTCCCTGTGGATCCATCCCGCGCCGCAGCGCTCACCAACCTGATCCAGCAGCTCGACGCTGAGATTCCAATCAACCCTGAGCTACTCGCCCTGGTGGATCAGGCCCTGACCCACGTGTCGACCGGGCGAGCCCGCAACCTGGAACGGCTGGAGTTCCTTGGTGATGCGGTGCTGCGGCTCGCCGCCACCGAATTCATCGACCGCCACCACGCCGATCTCGCGGTGGGCGCCTGCTCCAACCTGCGGGCCCAACTGGTCAGCGACCGCTGGCTGGCAGACGTGGGTGCAACGCTTGTCATCGAACAGCACCTGCTGTTGGGGCGGCACGCCCAAGGGGATCGTTCCGCCCAATCAAGGCTGCGGGCCGATGCCACCGAGGCACTCATCGGAGCGTTGTACAGCGCCCTCGGAGATCTTGAGCCGGTTCACCGCTGGCTCACCCCCCACTGGCACGCCACCGCCCAAGCGGTGCTGGCGACTCCCCATCAGTTCAACGGCAAAACCGCCCTGCAGGAGTGGAGCCAAGGCCAAGGGCTGGGACTGCCCGACTACGCCACCGAGGAATGCAGCCACCAGCACGGAGACCCCGAACGCTTCCTCTGCCGGGTGAGCATCCACAACAAAGAGCTGGCGGAGGCCAAGGGCCGCTCCCGCAAAGAGGCCGAGCAGAACGCCGCCGCTGCTGCCCTTCAAATCCTGGAGGGCAGCGACGCGCCGCAGGCATCGCAGTGAAGGGCGCCCTTGCGATGGCCCTGGCGCCCGCAGCTGCTGCAGGTCAGCTCCACCCCGCGCTGCTGGTGATGCTGCACGCCTGACACCGTCAGGATGCCGGTGGGGATCGCAATGATGCCGAAACCAAGCATCATCACCACCGAGGCCAGCAACCGCCCCAGCTCCGTCTGCGGCACCACGTCTCCATAGCCAACTGTGGTCATGGTGACGATCGCCCAGTAAACGCCGCTCCCCACCGTCTGGAACTGGGAGTCGGGCCGTGCGCTTTCGATTACGAAGATGCTGTAACCGAGCACCACCTGCAGCAGAACAACAAAGAACAGGAAGACGCCAATGGTGCGGGCACTGCCCCGC
Source organism: Synechococcus sp. MU1617 (assembly GCF_020514235.1). Taxonomy (NCBI): domain Bacteria; kingdom Bacillati; phylum Cyanobacteriota; class Cyanophyceae; order Synechococcales; family Synechococcaceae; genus Synechococcus; species Synechococcus sp. MU1617. Next base: position 482,711 of record NZ_VTLB01000002.1, on the reverse strand, counting down.
AGGGCCTGCCCGAGCACGCGGGCCTCATCAATGAACTTGAGCAGCTTGAACACCCGCAGGATGCGGCCGAACTTGAACACCCACAGCAGCAGCTCGCTGCGCACCTGCGGCACGAAGAAAAACAGCACCGCTGACGCGTCGATCAATCCGGCGAAGCTGAACAGGTAGCGGCGGGGCTTCTCCACCAAGGCCAGGTGCAGCACAAAATCCGCCGCAAACACCGCAAGGCAGAGGTTCTGCACCAGATCGATCCAGAGCACATTGGTCTGGCGCAAGGCCGAGTTACCCAAGGGGTCGGGCTCCAGCAGCAGTGCCAGAACACTTAGAAGAATCGCGCCGAAGATGACGGCGTTGTAGGCCTTACCCGCAGGTGTGCTGGCTTCCAGCACCGTGGCCTGCAGGCGTTGTCGCAGGCTTCGGTCCGTTTCCATTGCCTCAGGCCGGCTGGAGGTCTTTCAAGCGCAGGGTCACCAACTTGTCCCAGTTGCCGCCTTCAAACAGAACGGCCGCACGGTCGCCGCTGATCCGCTGCACGAAGCCGGTGTAACCGTTGTAGATCGAGGTGGCATCGGCCACGGTCACGGTCGAGCCGGGAAGGATCGGAGCGGGTGCAGACGCCATGGCTCGTTCGCGGACAGATCTGGCGCCATTATCGGCAGAGTGTGCGGCGGATGGCATGGCGGAGAGCGACGACTGGCTCAGCGTCGGCAAGATCGTGGGAGTCCAAGGGCTCCAAGGGGAACTACGGGTGAACCCCGCCAGTGATTTCCCCGAGCGCTTCACTGCACCCGGGCCCCGCTGGCTGCGGAGCTGCAAAGGTGGTGGACCCACGGAAATCCAGCTCATCAAAGGGCGGCAACTGCCGGGCAAGTCATTGTTTGTCGTGCGCTTCGAGGGAATCGACAACCGCAGCGCCGCCGAAGCCCTGGTGGGACAGGAACTGCTGGTGTCGGAGAACGATCGGCCCGAACTTGAAGAAGGTGAGTTCCACCTACTCGATCTGATGGGGCTGGAGGCACGGCTCACTGCCGATGGCCCCGCCATCGGCACGGTGAGCGACCTGATCAGTGGCGGCAACGATCTGCTGGAGATCACCACCAGCGATGGCCGCAAGCTGCTGATCCCCTTTGTGGAAGCGATCGTGCCGGAGGTGAAGCTCGAAGAGGGCTGGCTGCTGCTCACGCCGCCACCGGGCCTACTGGAGCTCTGACAAATCTCTTGCGGGCATCGACAGAAGCCCCTGGGGCGAGCGAATCTGGGTCACCGTCTCCAGGACACGATGGCCGCCACACCGCTGATTCCTGTGATCCTTTGCGGAGGAACCGGCACACGGCTGTGGCCTCTATCTCGGGCGAGTTACCCCAAGCAGTACTGGCCGTTAAGTGGTGACGGCGAAGCGACGCTGCTGCAACAGACCCAGCAACGCCTCAATGGCCTGGAGGCCCTCGCGGCTCCGCTGTTGCTCTGCAACGAAGATCACCGCTTCATCGTGGCCGAGCAAATGCGCCAGATCGGCGTGGAGCCCAACGCGATCCTGCTGGAACCGATGGGCCGCAACACCGCCCCGGCGGTGACGGTGGCCGCACTACAAGCCACGGCCAGCGGCGACGACCCGCTGCTGCTGGTGCTGGCGGCGGATCACCTAATCCGCGATGCCGCCCAATTCCGCCAGGCCATCGACGCCGGCCGCAAGCCCGCCGAAGAAGGCCGCCTGGTGACCTTCGGCATCGTGCCGACGGCCCCAGAAACTGGTTATGGCTACATCGAGGCCAGCGAACCCTTCTCCCTCGGTGGACCGGCCCATGTGCCGATCAAGCGCTTTGTGGAAAAGCCGGACCAGGCCACAGCAGAGCAGCTCCTAGCCACCGGACGTTTTACTTGGAACAGCGGCATGTTCCTGTTCCGCGCCAGCGCCATGCTGGCGGAACTGGAGCGTCTGGCCCCAGAGGTGGTGAGCTGCTGCCGAGCAGCCCTGGAGCAGGACACCGCCGACCTGGAATTCCATCGTCTGGAGCGGGAGGCCTTTGCCAAGTGCCCCAACGTGGCCATTGATGTGGCCGTGATGGAGAAAACAGAACTGGGCAGTGTGCTGCCGCTGGACGCGGGCTGGAGCGATGTGGGCAGCTGGAGTGCTCTCTGGGAAACCTCTGAGAACCGCGATTCCCAAGGGAATGTGGTGCAGGGCCACGTGATCGCCGAAGGCAGCCGCAACTGCTACTTGCGCAGCGAACACCGCTTGGTGGTGGGGCTGGGGGTTGAAAACCTCGTGGTGGTGGAAACCGACGACGCCGTGTTGATTGCGGATCGCTCCAAAGCTCAGGAGATCAAGACGGTGGTGAAGCAGCTGGAGGCAGCTGGCAGCCCCGAGGGCAAGGCCCACCGCAAGATCTATCGCCCCTGGGGCCATTACACGGGCGTCACCGAAGGAACCCGCTGGCAGGTGAAACGAATCTCGGTGAAACCCGGCGCAAGCCTCTCACTGCAGATGCACCACCACCGCGCCGAACACTGGGTGGTGGTGAAGGGCACAGCCCTGGTGGAGCGCGACGGCTCCGAGCAGCTGGTGGGGGAAAACCAGAGCACCTATATCCCGATGGGCTGCAAACACCGCCTCTCCAACCCTGGCCGGATCCCGGTGGAACTGATTGAAGTGCAGAGCGGCGAGTACCTCGGTGAAGACGACATCGTGCGCTTCCAGGACCGCTACGGCCGCAGCGACCTCAGCAGTAGTGATCTCAGCATGAATGCCAGCTGAGGATCACTCCACCGTGACGCTCTTGGCCAGGTTGCGGGGTTGATCCACATCCAGGCCGCGATGAGCTGCGATGTGATAACTCAGCAACTGCATCGGCACCACGGTGAGCAGAGGGCTGATCCACTCGCTCACGGAAGGCACCGGCAGCAATTCATCAAACAGATCGGTGTCGGGCCCTTGGGGCGCCACACCGATCAATTGGGCATCGCGGGCCTTGGCCTCTTGCGCATTGCTGAGCACCTTCTCGAACACCACACCGGGGACAGCGATCGACACCACCGGTACGCGGGAATCGAGCAGAGCAATCGGACCATGCTTCATCTCTCCGGCCGGGTAGCCCTCGGCATGGATGTAGCTGATCTCCTTGAGCTTCAAGGCCCCCTCAAGGGCGATCGGGTAATTGATTCCCCGGCCCAGGAAAATCACGTCCTGGGTGTCGGCGAAGCGATGGGCCAGGGCGGCTGAGCGCTCATCGTGCAGCGCCAACAACTGGCGCAGCTGCTGGGGCAGGCTGCGGAGTTCATCCGCCAGGGCCTTGATCTCCGCCGCGGGGCGAGCGCCACGCCGGGCGGCAAAGGCCATCGCGAGGCCATAGAAGGCCAAGAGCTGACCGAGGAACGTCTTGGTGGCCGCCACGCCGACCTCAATACCGGCCCCGATGTCGAGGATGTGGGGCACCTGGCGCGAGAGGGAGCTTTCCGGTCGGTTGGTTACCCCCAGCTGGCGGGGCGCAAAGGCCGGATCCCCATGGGCCAGACGCCGCTCCGCCTCCATGGCCAGGGCGGCGAGGGTGTCTGCCGTTTCACCGGACTGGGTTACCCCGATGGTGAGGGTGTGGGGGGCCAGCGGGGGCGGGGAATAGCGGAATTCACTGGCGTAGTGCACCGACGTGGGGATCCCGGCGAACTGCTCCAGCAAATAAGCCCCCACCAGCGCAGCGTGACGGCTGGTGCCGCAGGCCAGGATCTGAATCCGCTCAATGCCGGCGTAAAAGGCATCGTCCAGCGGCAGCGCCACGGGCTGCTCAACCGGCAATCCCTGGGGCAGATGACGGGTCACCCAAAGCTCGGCCGTCTCCGGTTGCTCGTGGATTTCCTTGAGCATGAAGTGGCGGAACTCGCGCTTGTCGGCCACGTGGTCCACACCGCTGAGCTGGGTGGGCATGCGTTGTTGGCGCACCCCTGCGGCGTCGTAGAGCTCCACACCCAGAGGTGAGAGCAGGGCCACCTCGCCGTCTTCCATCGGCAGGATCGTGCGTGTGAAGCCCGCCAAGGCCGGTGTGTCGCTGGCACAGAGAAATTCCCCTTCCCCCAAACCGATCAACAGCGGGGCCGCCTTGCGGGCCACCACCAACGCCCCTGGCGCCTGATCCCAGATCACCGCCAGGGCGTAGGCCCCCTGCAGCTTGGGAAGCACCCGCTGCAAAGCCTCCAGCAACAAGCCACCCCCGGGTATTCGGGCTTCGGCCTGTAGTTGCTGCAGCTCAGCTGCCAAGAGGTGCGGGATCACCTCGGTGTCTGTTTCCGACTGGAACTCCACTCCTGCAGCCTCAAGCTGCTCCCGCAGGGCCCGATGGTTCTCAATGATTCCGTTCTGCACCACAGCCACCGCGCCATCGCTGCTGCGGTGCGGGTGGGCATTGCGCTCTTCCGGCTTGCCATGGGTGGCCCAGCGGGTGTGGCCGATGCCGCATTGGCCGGGAGCCCCTTCTGCGTCAAAACAAGCGGTGAGGTTGCGCAGCTTGCCCTTGGCCCGCAGGCAGGTCAGCTGCCCCTGGGCGGCCACCGTGGCAATCCCAGCGGAGTCGTAACCGCGATACTCCAACTGCCGCAGGCCCTCCAGGAGCTGAGGCGCCGCTTCTCGGGAGCCGACCAGGGCAACGATTCCGCACATACAAAAAAAGCCCGGCTGAAGCCGGGCTGAGCTTATGAGGTGAAACGAGGCAAATCAGTAGGCCAGACCCATCGAGCGGGTGGTCTCATCGCCCAGGTAAACGCGAATGCTGAGGAAGTCGGTGGGGCAGGCCGTTTCACAACGCTTGCAACCCACGCAATCTTCGGTGCGGGGGGACGAAGCAATCTGGCCAGCCTTGCATCCGTCCCAGGGCACCATCTCAAGCACGTCGAGAGGGCAGGCACGCACACATTGGGTGCAGCCGATGCAGGTGTCGTAGATCTTGACGGCGTGGGACATGTGCCCGATGCATACGAAGGCTTGCGGCAAACGTACCCGTCCCTCGGGGGTCCATGGCCAGGCCGTCACCGTTGTTAACGGCGCAGTCGTTGTTGAGGAAGGCTGAAGGCGTGCCCGTAAGATGCAGCGTCCCGTTGCCACGGCTATGTCTCAGGAAGCGATTCTCGAAAAGGTGCGCTCGATCGTTGCGGAGCAACTGAGCGTTGACTCCGGCGAAGTGAAGCCCGAATCCAACTTCCAGAACGATCTGGGTGCTGATTCTCTGGACACCGTGGAACTCGTGATGGCCCTGGAAGAGGCTTTCGACATCGAGATCCCTGACGAAGCAGCTGAAGGCATCACCACCGTTGGCGACGCCGTCAAGTACATCGAAGACAAGCAGGCCTGAGCAACGCAATGGTGGATGGTCTCCATCGCGTCGTCATTACCGGCCTCGGCGCGGTCACACCGATCGGCAACACGGTTCAGGACTACTGGAACGGCCTCACCTCCGGCAGGAACGGAGTGGAGGCCATCACCCTGTTCGATGCATCCGAGCACGCCTGCCGCTTTGCGGCGGAGGTGAAGGATTTCGATCCGTCCGGCTTCATCGAACCGAAGGAAGCCAAGCGCTGGGATCGGTTCTGCAAGTTCGGAGTGGTAGCGGCCAAACAAGCCGTTGCCCATGCCGGCCTTGAGATCAACGACGCGAATGCGGATCGGATCGGCACGATCATCGGTTCCGGCGTCGGCGGTCTGCTGACGATGGAAACGCAGGCCCACGTACTGGAGGGTCGCGGCCCTGGGCGGGTGAGCCCGTTCACGGTGCCGATGATGATTCCCAACATGGCCACGGGCCTTGCCGCCATTGCTTTAGGCACCAAGGGGCCCAGCTCTGCGGTGGCCACGGCCTGCGCTGCCGGCTCCAATGCCGTTGGCGATGCCTTCCGGCTGCTGCAGCTGGGCAAAGCCGACGCGATGGTCTGCGGTGGCGCCGAATCAGCGATCACCCCGCTGGGGGTGGCCGGCTTCGCCAGCGCCAAGGCCCTGTCGTTCCGCAACGACGATCCGGCCACGGCCAGCCGTCCGTTCGACAAGGAGCGGGATGGCTTTGTGATCGGAGAGGGCGCCGGCGTGCTGGTGCTCGAAACCCTCGAGCATGCCCAGGCCCGTGGCGCCACGATCCTCGGCGAAGTGGTGGGTTACGGAATGACCTGCGATGCCCACCACATCACCTCACCCACGCCGGGCGGCGTCGGCGGCGCCGAAGCCATGCGCCTGGCCCTGGACGATGGCGGGATTGATCCTTCGGAGATCGATTACGTCAACGCCCACGGCACCAGCACCCCGGCGAATGACAAAAACGAAACCTCGGCGATCAAAAGCGCCCTGGGTGATCGGGCACTGCAGATTCCGGTGAGCTCCACCAAATCCATGACCGGTCACTTGCTGGGTGGCTCCGGCGGCATCGAAGCCGTGGCCTGCGTGCTGGCGCTGCAACACGGCATCGTTCCCCCCACGATCAACCACACCACCCCGGACCCAGACTGTGATCTGGATGTCGTGCCCAATCAGGCGCGGGATCAGACACTGGGGACCGTCTTGTCCAACTCCTTCGGCTTCGGCGGCCACAACGTCTGCCTGGCTTTCAAACGCGCCAACTGAGCCTTCGCGCTCACGCCGTGCGTCAAAATCGCTCCAACTTTTCCTCTTAACACCATGGTCGCTGCGCCCGCGTCACTCGACACGCTCTGCATCAACAGCATTCGGATGCTGGCTGTCGACGCCATCAACAAGTCCAACAGCGGCCACCCCGGCCTGCCGATGGGCTGCGCACCCATGGGTTACGCGCTCTGGGACAAGTTCCTCAAGCACAACCCCAAGAACCCCAAGTGGTTCAACCGCGACCGCTTCGTGCTCTCGGCTGGTCACGGCTGCATGTTGCTCTACGCGCTGCTGCATCTCACCGGTTACGACTCGGTGACGATCGAAGACATCAAGCAGTTCCGCCAGTGGGGCTCCAAGACTCCTGGTCACCCCGAAACCTTTGAAACCCCCGGCGTTGAAGTGACCACCGGCCCCCTGGGTGCCGGCATCTCCAACGCTGTGGGTCTGGCCATCGCTGAATCCCACCTGGCCGCCAAGTTCAACAAGGCCGACACCACCGTGGTGGATCACTACACCTACGTGGTGATGGGTGACGGCTGCAACCAAGAAGGTGTCTCCTCCGAGGCTGCTTCCCTGGCCGGCCACCTGAAGCTGGGCAAGCTGATTGCTCTGTATGACGACAACAGCATCACCATCGACGGCCGCACCGACGTGTCCTTCACCGAGGACGTACTGAAGCGCTACGAGGCCTACGGCTGGCACGTGCAGCACGTAGCCGAGGGCAACACCAATATCGATGCCATCGCCAAAGCGATTGAGGCCGCCAAGGCCGTGACCGACAAGCCGTCGATCATCAAGGTGACCACCACCATCGGCTACGGCTCGCCCAACAAGGCCGATACAGCCGGTGTGCACGGTGCGGCACTGGGTGAAGAGGAAGCCGCTCTGACCCGTCAGCAACTGGGATGGGACTACGCCCCCTTCGAAATCCCCCAGGACGCCTACGACCAGTTCCGCAAGGCCGTCGACCGTGGCGCCAGCCTCGAGGCCGAGTGGAACCAGACCCTGGCCACCTACCGCACCAAATACCCCACCGAGGCCGCCGAGTTCGAGCGGATGCTGCGCGGTGAGCTGCCCGAGGGTTGGGACAAAGACCTGCCTACTTACACACCCGAAGACGGTGGCCAGGCCACCCGCAAGCACTCTCAGATCTGTCTGGGTGCCCTCGGCCCCAACCTTCCCGAACTGATTGGCGGCTCCGCTGACCTCACCCACTCCAACTACACCGACATCAAGGGCGAGACCGGCTCCTATCAGGCCAGTAGCCCGGAGAAGCGCTACCTACACTTCGGTGTGCGCGAGCACGCCATGGCCGCCATCCTCAACGGCATCGCTTATCACAACAGTGGCCTGATCCCCTACGGCGGCACCTTCCTGGTGTTTGCGGACTACATGCGTGGTTCCATGCGCCTGTCGGCCCTGAGTGAGCTGGGTGTGATCTACGTGCTCACCCACGACTCCATCGGTGTGGGCGAAGACGGCCCCACCCACCAGCCGATCGAAACCATCCCCTCCCTGCGGGCGATGCCGAACATGCTGGTGTTCCGTCCTGGCGACGGCAACGAAACCAGCGGTGCCTACAAGCTGGCGATCCAAAACCGCAAGCGCCCCAGCGCGCTCTGCCTCAGCCGCCAGGGCATGGCCAACCAGGCGAACTCCTCCATCGACAAGGTGGCCCTCGGTGGCTACGTGCTAGAGGACTGCGCAAGCACTCCCGATCTGATTCTGATTGGCACAGGTACCGAGCTGGACCTATGCGTCCAGGCGGCCAAGCAGCTCACCGCTGAAGGCAAGAAGGTGCGCGTAGTCTCCATGCCTTGCGTTGAGCTGTTCGACGAACAAACCGATGCCTACAAGGAAGAGGTGCTCCCCAACACTGTGCGCAAGCGGATGGTGGTGGAAGCCGCTGAATCCTTCGGCTGGCACCGTTTCATCGGACTCGATGGCGACAGTGTGACCATGAACCGTTTCGGTGCTTCCGCCCCCGGCGGCACGTGCCTCAAGGAATTCGGCTTCACGGTGGAGAACGTAGTAGCCAAAGCGAAGGAACTGATGGGCTGAGCCAATCGAAATCACAAGGTGCCCCACTTAAAGTGGGGCTGACTTATCCCAACAATGAAGCAAGTATTGATCACAGGCGGGACCGGAAGCTTCGGAAAAGCGTTTGTGTCTAACGTGCTGGAAACATGCGAAACGATTGAGAGATTAGTAGTCTTCAGCAGAGACGAATTGAAACAATGGGAAATGCAACAACATTTTCCAGAAAAAAGATATCCACAACTTAGGTTTTTTCTTGGGGATATTAGAGACCGAGAAAGACTAAAAAGAGCAATGGAGGGAATAGACACAGTGATTCATGCAGCTGCGTTAAAGCAAGTTCCAGCAGCAGAATACAATCCCATCGAATTCATAAATACAAACGTTTTAGGAAGCGAAAATGTCGTTCAAGCCTGTATGGATACAGAAGTAAAAAATGTGGTTGCACTAAGCACAGACAAAGCTGCAGCGCCGATAAATCTGTACGGCGCAACAAAGCTATGCTCAGACAAACTATTTATAGCAGCGAATAACATCAAAGGAAGCAGAGACCTCAAATTTTCGGTTGTAAGGTACGGAAACGTGATGGGATCAAGAGGATCAGTCATACCATTTTTCTTAAAAAAAGCGAAAGAGGGAACACTACCAATAACTGACGCTTCTATGACGAGATTCAATATATCCTTGGATCAAGGGGTAGAAATGGTGAGATGGGCATTATTAAATGCCGAAGGCGGCGAGCTTTTTGTGCCCAAAATACCCAGCTATAAAATAACGGACGTAGCAGAAGCGATTGGACCTAACTGTAAAAAGGAGATTGTAGGAGTCAGGCCAGGTGAAAAAATCCACGAAGAAATGATCACACGATCCGATAGCGCAACGACTGTACGCATGGGTAAGTACTTTGCAATATTGCCAAGCGATGGAAAACTACTAGAGAGATACATAAAGGAGAAGGAAAACACCAATAAAGTGCAAGAAGGTTTTTCATACAATTCAGGGGAAAACGAAGACTTCCTCACGCCTGAAGAAATCAGAAGACTTATAAAGCAGAATATCGACAAGGATTTCGAGCCCGTCTGAAAAGAGTGAATGTCGATGGTTGAACCAAAACTTTGCTTGGGTACAGCACAATTCGGGCAAAATTATGGAATAACAAACCAAGAGTCAGCAATAAATGAAGATGAGGCCTATAAGCTGCTTCAAATAGCGGCAAAGCATGAGATAAATCACGTAGACACCGCATTGTGCTATGGAAGATCACAGGAAATTATTGGAAACATAAAAAAGGATATAGAGCTGCATATAACAAGTAAAATCAAGATAAACGACGGGAATGAAAAAGTAAGTGATATCAGAGCAAAATGGGACATAGATTTAAACAACACGCTTGAAAGCCTCAAAATAAACAAACTAGACACGTTATTAATACATGATACGGGTGATGCGAGCCCAGAGAAAATTAAGGCGTTCAGTCGATGGATTGAAAAACAAAAAGAGAGCAATAGGTTGAACCGTGCAGGTGTATCTATATACGATGGGAAGGAAATAGACAGAATACCAAGAGAATTGCTAGAAGTCGTACAGCTACCAATGTCAATTTATGACCAAAGGGTAATAGATAATGGGACAATAGAAAAGCTAATACAGACGGGAAGTAGCATTCAAATTAGAAGTATATTTATGCAAGGATTGCTACTACAGCCAGAAAAGAGGTGGCCTGGCTGGATAGACGAAACAACAAAAAGTCATCACAAGAAATACGTGAGTCAAATTGAAAGCCTGGGAAGCAGCCTTCTTGATCAAGCAGTAACTTTTGCAAAAATGCAAAACTACGCAGAGTCAGTATTGATTGGTGTCAGCACAGTGAAGGATTTCGAAGAAATAATTAAAGCCTGGCAGAAGGACATAGAACTGGAAAAGGTTGTAACGTACGAAACATGGAAGGTGAAAGATAGTCGTATAGTAGATCCAAGAAATTGGCCAAAATGAACAGTGTAATCATCGTACAAGCGAGAACGTCATCTAGACGTTTGCCGGGCAAGGTACTGAGGCAGATCAACAAAAAGCCAATGATTATATATATGCTGGATAGATTAATAAAGTCAAAAAAGACGAATAAAGTTGTGATGGCTACTTCGACGGACAAATCAGATGATGTACTAGCAGAGATAGTAAGTGGCGAGGGTCATGAGGTATATAGAGGGAGTCTAAATGATGTGCTGGATAGATATGCAAAATGCGCAAAACAATACAAGGCTGACGTAGTGATCAGAGTGACGGGAGATTGCCCATTTATGGATCCAAAATTAATAGATGAGATAATGGATATTTACACCAAAAGTTCATATGATTACCTGTCAAATGCTGCAGATGAATCGCTATTAAGTGTTCCGGATGGATATGACATAGAGGTGTTTAACGCAAAAACACTAGATAGGGCGGCAGATGAAGCGAGATTGGCATCAGAAAGAGAACACGTAACACCATGGATGAGAAAGAGCCAGTCAGAGATTAGATGGAAGCACATTAAACATCATCCAGAACGCAAATTCTTTCGACTAACAGTAGACGATGAAAAGGACTTAGAGGTAATAAAAAAAATTATAGATAAATTAGAAGGCGACAAGAATCATCATCAGATTGACGATGTAATAAAAGTGTTAAACAAAAACCCAGAAATCGCGAGAATTAATGGAGCCACTATACGAAACGAAGGATATATACTGTCGGTGGAACAAGAGAAAAATATAGGCAAGGGACAAGAGTTATGGGAAAGAGCAAAGGGGGTAATACCTGGAGGAAATATGCTGCTGTCAAAGCGACCTGAAATGTATTTACCAGGGAAGTGGCCTACGTATTTTTCACGAACAAAAGGTTGCTACATATGGGATCTTCAAGAAATAAAATACATGGATATGAGCATAATGGGAATAGGCACTAACATTCTGGGTTATTCCAATGAAGAGATAGATGAAGCGGTACTAGAAACTGTACATAAAGGAAATATGTCGACGTTAAATTGCCCAGAAGAGGTTCTTCTGGCAGAAAAATTAATCTCAATAAATCCATGGGCTGATATGGTCAGATTTGCAAGGAGTGGAGGTGAAGCCAATGCGATAGCTATAAGAATCGCTCGAGCTGCAGCTGGTAAGGACAAGGTTGCTATATGTGGATATCACGGGTGGCATGACTGGTATTTATCAACTAATTTGTCAAGTACAAGAAACCTAGAGGGGCACTTATTACCAGGCCTGGAACCTAAGGGCGTACCGAAGGAGTTAAAAGATACAGTTGTACCATTTAGATACAATAATATTGAGGAATTTAAGAGAGTCATTGAAGAAAATGATATAGGGGTAGTAAAGATGGAAGTCGAAAGATCAGAACCACCAGTAGAAAATTATTTGCAAGAGATTCGAAGGTTATGCAGCAAAGAGGGGATAATCTTAATCTATGATGAATGTACTTCTGGATTTAGGGAAACGTTTGGCGGACTGCACAAAAAATATGGCGTTGAGCCAGATATGGCGATGTATGGAAAGGCATTAGGCAATGGCTATGCAATAACAGCTGTTGTGGGGAAGGAAGAGATTATGCAGGAGGCGCAAAATACGTTTATAAGCAGCACGTTCTGGACTGAGAGAATCGGGCCGAGTGCCGCCTTGAAAACACTGGAGATCATGGAACGAGAGGAAAGCTGGAAGACAATAACGAAGAATGGCAACTTAATGAAAGATTTTTGGATGAAAGAAGCAAGAGACAATGGGCTCAATATCTCAACAAACGGGTTATCAGCTCTAGCAGGATTTAATTTCGAGGGAGAAAAAAATATGATCTACAAGACATACATAACGCAGGAACTTCTTAAAAAGGGTATTTTAGCTAGCAACGTACATTATGCATGTGTAGAGCACAAAGAAGATGAGTACGCTAGATACATGGAAGAATTAAAAAAAATATTTGAGAAACTAGGCCAAATCAATGATAGCAAGGAAGAAATTGAGATACTGGAAAGTGCAGTGTGTCACAAAGGATTCAAGAGATTGAACTAGGTTTTGTAGCTTGTCACATGTTAGGATAAGAGAAAAATGGACATCATAGGAATCAATTGGGAGCAGAACTCAACGGCCAGTCTGTGGAGAGATGGTGAGTTCATCGCATGCGTCTCAGAAGAAAGATTCACACGCAAGAAAAATGATGAAAGTTACCCTTTAAATGCAATAAATTGGATAATAGATGAATTCAAGGTAGAGAAACAGAACATCGAAGCAGTAGTATTTGTATCAACGATGTGGTCATATGGATACACGCTTACGAGGCATTACACAAACTTCACAGTCAAGGACTACATAGACGAACAACACAACATATGGAAGCCTAGAATATACGATGGCAAGAATATTTCACAAGTAAACTACTATAAAGATAGGCTAGATCTGAAACAATACCCAGGAGAAGAATTCTGGAGTGAAGTACTTGATAGGTATAAAGAAGACAGCGGACACGTGAGCTCAGAATCATCAAAAGAGATAGCTAAAATCAGGAAAGATGTAGTTATACATCACCTTGGTGTAAAGGAAGACAAAATAGTTTTTATGGATCACTCAAGCAGTCATGCAGCATATGGGTACTACAGTTCAAACGAATACCTTCGAGAACAAGATGCTTTAGTAGTAACACTAGACGCATTTGGCGACAATGTTAATTACTCAGCATCAATATTTAGAGGAGATGGGACGAAGGAAGAGATCGTAAAAGGAGCAACATTTATCATTGGCCGTTTATATAGATACATAACACTCATATTAGGCTTGAGACCAAATGAGCATGAGTACAAAGTTATGGGAATGGCTCCATATTGCAAAGATAAATATAGCGAAAATGTCTTCAATCTATTCAAAAGCTATCAGGATGTCGATGGAATAGAGTTTAAATACAAGAGTAAACCGAAAGACATGTACTTTGAAGTAAGAGACATGCTGGAAGGGGAAAGGTTTGATTCTATATGCGGAGGGGTGCAGAGATATACTGAGTATTTGATAACAAAGTGGATTAAAAATTTGACAGATTTAACCGGAACGAAAAGGTTAATAGTTACAGGTGGAGTTGGAATGAATGTAAAAGTCAATATGGTATTGGCAAAGGAAGGAGGACTTGAAAATATATATGTACCACCATCACCGGATGACTCTTCTCAAGCAATGGGTGCTGTGCTCGAATACTTAAGGCAGAAACAATATAAAGGAATAATATTGAATGGACTAGATGTATACAGTGGCCCTAAAGCAAACACAACGGAAGTGCTAAATAACAAGTATATAGAAAAAGAAAAGAATGGACTCAAACAAAGATATATGATACAAAATAAAGTCAAGATTTCAGATATAGCAGAATTATTGGCAAAAGGTATGGTTATAGCAAGATGCTGTGGAAAACAGGAGTTTGGTGCAAGAGCACTAGGTAATAGATCAATTATGGCTGATCCACGAAGAAACGAAGTCAAACAAATAATAAATGAAAAGATTAAAAGTCGAGATTTCTGGATGCCTTTTGCGTGTAGTGTAATAAGTGAAAAAGCAAATGATTATTTTCTTATGGATGCAGAAATGAGTTCATATGAGTACATGACACTATGCTGTATGACAACTGAAAAAGGTAAGTCTGACTTGCAAGCGGCAATACATCCATATGATAATACTTGCAGGCCACAAATAGTATATAGGAATAAGAATAAAGAGTATCATGAACTGATTCAGGCATTTGGAGAGCTTACTGGAGTGTATGGAATACTAAATACGTCATTCAATTTACACGGATTACCAATTGTAAATAATGCAGATGATGCTATACATGTACTCGAAAATAGTGAGATTGACGGCATACTCTTTGAAGATAGACTTGTAATTAGAGAAAGCTAACTTAAAGGGCTCGAAACAGACCAAAACAGAATGCTTTCAAGATCTTAAATTCAGATCGCATTGATGAACCAAACCTGGAGGAGCCTACACGCTTGGAACAGGTAATAGAAAAAGACTCAACAGTCAAACTACGATTAAGAGATAGAAAGGCATAATATGTACCAACAGAATCCCACAAGCAAGGTGAAGGTATCAGCTCCAAAGACCTCCGACAATAACATTTCATCCCGGTAAAAAGATCAGGGCAATTATAGATTAAACGAGAAAGATAGGAAGATAGTGTTTCCGAAAAGCGTGGGAACTTATTACGACTACATAGCAACACATCACAATTTCGGGAAAATGCGTGTTGAATAATCAATGGAATAGAAGTTGCAGGGTGCTGGCCATCAGCATCAAGTGTCATAATTATTGAAGGGGAAAGCTTAATTGCAAGTTTTAGACCAATTAAAATAGAGCGATCATAGCCAAGGTTACGGGAATTGGAGTGAACAATACAGCCTTTATCTGATGCAATTGAAAAGGTGTCATCACTACTACAGTCATCAATCACAATGATGTGATCAAAGTATTGAGAGATAGACTCGATAACTGACTTAAGAGAAGCGCTCTCGTTATATGCTGGTATTACGGCTACTTTAGACATCAGAAGAGTTAACCGAAGAAAAGGTAACTAACTCACCTTTAGGAATTGAAGTGTGTAAGCTTCGGCCTATAAGATCACTGATGGAGAAGGGAGGGAGACCGTCAGGAGGACAAGGACGGAGAGCAACGAGATGTTCGGATGATAGGACAGTTCCAGCAGGGAGGTCAGCTGCGGCACGAATGGCACGGCGTTGAACAACATATGTATTCGTCTCGTTTTCTTCAACACGCTTCACACCGTCGCCTAGGGCATTTTCGAGCTGTCGAGTGGAGGTAACCATCTCGGTCCAGGCAGAAGGTGACATGGAAAATTTATGATCAGGACCAGAGCGAGAAGGATCGTCAGTGAAATGCTTTTCAATCACACGTGCACCAAGAGCAACAGAACCTAAAACTGTTGCGTGACCAGGTGTGTGATCTGAGAGGCCCAGAATGGTTTCAGGAAAGAGTTTGGAATAACACTTGAGTACATTCAAATTAATAAATTGAAAGTTTTCCAAAGAACCAGTATAATTAGTATTACATTGCATAAGAACGAGTTCGCTAGTCCTCGGCTCAAGAATTTTCATAGCAGAAATAACATCCGACAAGGAAGATGCACCAGTTGCTAAAAGGACAGGCTTGCTTCGGTGAGTTAAATTAGAAATCAGTTCATGCCAAGAAATATCACCTGAACCTATTTTCCAAGCCGAGACGAAGGGTTCAAGATAATCCAAAATATCCAAATCATAAGGAGATGTAAAGTACTCAATACCACATTCCTTGCATGTATCATGAAGATGATGAGTCCACTCTAGTGATATTGATGCTTTATCGTAAACGGAGTAAACAGATTCACCCCAGGAAGATTGATGACTAGCTATATCGCCTAAACTTCGAAAACCATGATCAGAAACAATAGTAGATGCCTTGAAGTTCTGGAACTTAGCAGCGTTGGCACCTGAATCTGCAGCTAATTTAATTAGATCTTGGGCTCTAGAAAGACTACCATCGTGATTAGCGGCAATATCGGCAATAAAATAAGTAGGGCAGCTATTGCCGATCCATGAGTTGCCAATCTGAAAAGCAGAAGATGAGGAAATGGTCATATCAGGTAGGCGACTAGTCATAAGTAAAGACGGGCCTTGTATTGGACTACTAGATTAGCAATTACTTGAGAAGGAGAGGGCATAGGCATGCTGAGAAGAGATTCAACCTTTGAACAGTCAAGCCCAAGAAAACGCGAACGCCTGGGACTAAGATCTAAAACAGATGATTCATTATGCCAATCAAGTTTTATATTAAATTCGCGGGCCAAAAGACTGGAAAACTCAAGTTTGGAAAGCTGTGATGAGGCACCAATATTGTAAATCCCAGAGGCAGAGATCAAACAAGGATTCATGCATATACGAACAAAAGATTCAACATCAATGGAAGAAGTATAGAAATCGGTAAAAAGATTTAAAGAGAAGCGATTTAAAAGAGAGTCAATAAGCCACTCGACAAATGTCGGACGGTGCGCAATACCTCGAAAGCCAACAATATTAGTTCGTATAACGAGTACTGATGGGTTAAGTAAAACAAATCTCTCAGCACAAAGCTTAGTAACGGAGTAGTGATTTAATGGGGAAAGAGAAGCTGTTTCTGAATGCAGGATGCAGGAGTCATCGAAGAAATGATCAGAGGAAATATGGATAAGCTTGGCTTTGATACGAAAACACAGATCAGCCAAAAAACGTGGGAGCAAGGAGTTGACCTTAAATGCATCAAGAGGATGATTCTCACAATATTGAAGGGAGGTTATAGCCAGGCAATTAATGACAATAGAAGGTTGAATATCGACTAAAAATAGCTCTAATTTAGTAAGTGCATCTAAGGCTAGTATGTCAATGCTAAGATCAGGGGAGACACGGGAGACGGTAAAAACTTTAAAATTATTAGCCGCGAGATAATTACAAAAGGCCTGGCCTGCCATGCCAGAGGAACCAATGACGCATACAGACTGCATAGAGCAAATCTAGCTACTTACTGGATTGTTTGATCGTACCAGATGTACTAATATTAAAGGGAAACAGATGCATTGAGTAGTGAATCAAGCAGATGTATTTCTAAAAGGCGAGGGTGATGCATGGTTCTTAAGAAATCACAAAGCGGATGAAAAACCAACAATCAGTGCTTCAAGGCAAATGCTCGGAAGATGGATTCAAGAGAACTGCAGAGATATAAGAAAAATATTAGAGATAGGAGCGGGAAGTGGCTATCCATTAGCGTATTTAGCCGAATCAAGTAAGAGCAAGGGAATCGGGATTGAACCTTCTTCACATGCAATAGAAAGCTGGAAAAAGCGTAAGCAGATGAAAACGACAGATGTTGAATTAGTCAAGGGAGTAGCAAATAAACTACCTTTTGATGATTCAAGTTTTGACTTAGTAGGCTTTGGGTTTTGCCTATATTTGATTGACAGATTGGATGTATGCCAAGCCATCAAGGAAGCAGATCGAGTCCTAAGAATTGGGGGATATATGTATATCGAAGATTTTGATCCTATCACGAGATACTCCAACGAGTATGAACATAAGAAGGGTATCAAGAGCTTTAAAGATAATTATTACAAATATATGAGCAATTCTGGGCACTACTCAATAGTGCGTCATGCATCTTATGGGTTTTCTTCAGATAGATTCAACCCTCGTGAAAATGAAAGAGTTTCTATGACTTTACTCTACAAGAACAAAGGTAATATAGAAAAAAGCATTGAGTTACAAACATTACACTCTGATATGATTGAAAATCTTGATAATGGACCAAATGAAACCGATTGATTTAGCAAAAGAGCTTTATCCAATCCATAGAAGCATAACGGGTGAGGGAGTAAGAGAGAGCCTAAAAGTAATCAAAGAATTTATAGATATTTTGGAAATAAAATCCTATAAGAGTGGGGAAAAATGTTTCGACTGGGAAATCCCGCCGGAGTGGTCTATCAAAAGCGGATGGATAAAAGATTTACAAGGAAATAAAGTTATTGACTTGCACGATAACAACTTACATGTAATCAGCTATTCAGACAGAGTACAAGGAGTAATGAAGCGAGAAGATTTGATGAAGAAAATTTATACGATACCTAAACAACCAAACGCGATTCCATACATCACTTCGTACTACGATAAGAACTGGGGATTCTGCATGAGCGAAAATCAAAAACAAGAGATGAAAGATGAATATTACGAGGTAAACATTGACAGCGACTTTGATGAAGCAGGGGAGATGAATTACGGAGAAATATTGATACCTGGAAAGTCCAGCAAAGAAGTACTATTATCAACATATATATGCCATCCATCGATGGCAAATAATGAAATATCGGGTCCGGTAGTATCGGCATTTGTATCGAAATGGCTACAGCAATTAGCCAATAGAAAATATACATACAGGATATTATTTCTTCCCGAGACAATTGGATCAATTGCATATATATCAAAAAATCTAGATTATCTAAGGGCTAAATTGATAGCAGGTTTTGTATTGACATGTATTGGAGATACACGAAATTATTCGTATGTGCCATCAAAATACGGAAAAACACTGGCTGATGAAGCCGCGAAAATAGCTTTATTCTCAATTGATAAATCTTTCAAGCAGTTTACATGGAATGATCGAGGAAGTGATGAAAGACAATACTGTGCTCCAGGTGTTAATCTACCAGTATGTTCAATTATGCGAACTAAATATTGTGAGTTCCCGGAATATCATTCGTCATTAGATGATTTTAATCTGGTCACAAATATAGGCTTGGAAGGCGGTATAGAAGCCATAAGAAGAACAATACAAGTAATTGAGTCAAACGAAATCCCAGAGTGTAAAATTAAGTGTGAGCCACAATTAGGGAGGAGAGGGCTTTATCCGTCCATATCCAACAGAGACAATTATAAAAAAGTACAGAACATGCTTAACGTTATAAGTTACTGCGATGGGAGCAATGATATGATAAGCATATCAAAATTGTGCAAATTAGACTACTTTTCAACCAAAGAGATAGTAGATGCTCTGAAAGAAAAGGGGATACTTAGGGTAGTGCATTAATGGAACTGCGCCAAGGTATTGGGAAATTTTGGAAGCACATGTTAGAATAGAAGAAATTTTATATCAGATACATAAAGTGATGCAAGAAAAACCTAAGCTATACATTTTAGGAGGGGGTCTAGCAGGAATATCGATAGCAATAAATAAGAAACATGATTTTGACGCCACAATAATTGAAAGTTCTGAGCAACTCGGAGGGTTGCTAAATGGTATACAAATCAATGGAAACCAATATCCAATTGGTGCTCATTTCTTGAGGAAGTCGGGAAACACAGAACTCGACGAGGTTCTATTTTCAGAACATTATAAATGGAAGTACTTTGATGTATTAAGTGCAGCGAGTACAAGTTTTGGATGTATTGACACAGACACAGGATTTCTAAATATTAATAGCTCGAGCACAAGCTTCAAGTTAAGTTTTTATATGCATCTCTTAAAGAATTTGTTGAAGAATATATTCCTCAAAAGAAGCGAGAAACATCCTGATAATCTATTAGAAATGATCAAAGTTCGTTTTGGGGCAATGGTTGCCGAACAGTTTAACAATCTAAGCAATAAATATTACGGATTAGACCTTGAAGAACAAGAAATAGATTCGATTGATCCACTTGCATGTACAGATAGAGTCAAGTGTCTAACACCAAGGCAGACTATTTTGCTAAAGAAAATTGCATATTTTGATCGTAAAATTGCATATCATAGGTCGACCTCCACAGGGCTATTAAAACAAAATTTTGTCCCATATCAATTACAATACAAAGAATGGTGGCACGCAATTGCAGAAAATCTGAAAGAATTAAGCATAAATCTAGTCATGAATACACAAGTAGTTGAAGCTAACCCAGAAAAACTAGTCCTTAATAGTCTAAATGCAAGTAGCGAAAGGAGGTATCATGAAATAAAGTTACGAGAGGGGGATACTTATATAGATACCATAGGGCTAATAAAAAGAACCGCAGCGAATCAGACACATACAACTTTACTATTCTTTGAAAGTGATCAACAGCCATTAATAAGAAATCATTTCGTAACATCCTATACATCAAGAGATGTCTTTTCTAGAATTACTTTGTGTAGAAACATTGGCGGTAATCATAATGGATTTGTAGTTGAAATCGTCCTTAGAAAAGAGAGGATGCCTAGCATTGAAGTATTAGAATCAACTTGCATTGATCAGATGAAGGAGTATGCAATCATATCTAGGAGCGCTAAAACAAAACTAGTAAAATATATAAATTTGCGCGCAAAAGGGTTTAGACCTAAATTACTAACTAATAAAGCACTAGATGCTGGCAAAAACAAAAGCTACGGGATTCAAAATAATGAAAATTGGTTTATGGGAGAGATAGCGAATGCCAAATAAGTACACAATTGAAGAGTGCATAGTAGGTGAGGATTGGGATAAGATTCACTCAACAAGGTCAACAAGTAAAAACATATTTCTATCATCAACATTGATCAATTCTCTAGATGTGCCAATTTATTCATTTTATATATGCAAGGGAAATGAAAAGTTAGCCTCATTCGTGGCGCCAATGAATAGGGATAAAAATAGGATAATAAGCCATGATTTTTTTATATATAACGGTATCACACACTTTTCATGTAATAATCAAAATAAATCACAGATCTTATCTATGAATTTAAGCGTACAAGAAGAGCTTGCCAAGTACCTAGATTTTAGGTTTGATGAGGTGATATTTTCTACACACCCATCAATTAAAGACATAAGATCATTTTTATGGCACAACTATAATACTAATTGCAGAAAGTTCGAAGTTGAAATGCGATTTACATCTTACATTCACTTGGATGACGAGCCAGAATCATTTCGAGACTTAAAAGAAAACAAATTATTCAGAAACTGCTCATCGGCCAGGAAACAAGAAATCAGATATTCTCAAAGAAAAGGAGTAACAACAGAAATGACAACTGAGATTAGTTCATTTGTGGATTTATATAGAAAAACCTTTGAGAGGCAAAACATCTCAGTCGGAGAAGAAAAATTAATTGAGCTGAAAGAATTTCTGGAATCACTGAATAGAGCTGGACTGCTCCTAATCTTTAATTCATACAGCGAGGACGGTAATTTAGGAAGCATAGCTATATTCTTAGTTCAACATGATCAAGCATGTTATTTGTATGGGGCAAGTGATCCAGAGCAAAGAGGCTCTCATACAGGAACGGCAGTACTTTGGGAAGCTTTTGAAGAACTAACTCGGCGAAACGTTGAGGTAGTCGATTTAGAAGGAATCAACAGCCCTAAACGTGGCTGGTTTAAAACAAGCTTTGGTGGTACAATTGAAAGATACTTTTCATTAGCATTAAATAATAAATGAAACAAGTCAGCTACACCAAAAGGTATGAGGAGCTATATCAAAAGGGCTATCAGATTAATAAATATCCATACGATTTAGTTGTTTCAAATGTACTTAAAAATTTCCCTAAAGAGGACCCAACTTATAGGTATAAAGCGTTAGACCTCGGTTGTGGAGTTGGAAACCATGTCAAATTTCTAGCCATGGAAGGATTTGATGTCTGGGGAGTTGATAGCTCACCTACTGCCTTAAAGATAGCGAAAAACATGCTAGACGAAGCAAACTTGACAGCACAATTGATTGAAGATAATTTACTCAACATAGACAACTATCCAAATAAATATGATCTAATACTTGATCGTCAGTCTTTATCGAATCTAACCTGTAAGGATATTCAAATTGTCATAGACAAGGCAATTACTATGCTTAACCCTGGTGGGAAATTTATTTCATTTATGTTCAACAAAGAACATCCTGGATTTTCAGAACTTAAATATGCAAAAGAAATCGAAAAAGACACATGGAGCTTTGAAAGTGAATACAAAAGCAGTTGTTTTAGCAATATAAATCAGATTACTCTGATTGACTTAGATACTTATAAATCATTTTTTCACAGACTAGAGCCCTTATCGATTATTAACAATAGCCAGAAATGTATTGTAAGCAAAGAAGGAATTTCTGAATATGTAGGGGTATTCAGGAAGCCTTGAGGAATTGGTAAGAAGACACTAGTGCAAATCGTGTAGATTCGAAGAGTAAGCTGGCTAATTTGGAGTAAATAAAAACACGTTATTTTTAGAAATCTTTTGAACCTTAGTTTTTGTATTTAGTTGTAGAGCTTTATTAGCAGATATAAGCCGCCTCGTAATCTCAGTGACAGAGTAATGGCGCGATTTACCTGCAAGTGGCGGTTTATCTCCAACAAAAGAAGCAATAAGCTGGGCGGAATAAGACTGAGAAAATTTAAGATCTATACTTGAGTAAAAATCTCTGATAACACTAAGGGTATAAGAGAGATTAGATAATTTGGGGAACCCTAGCTTAAAAGAATTGAAAAGCTCAAACACATCATCATTTATATGTTGCATATTATTTTGAAGAACATTGTCAAGATGAAGATTTTCAGTGTGGCACGGTTTATTAGAGAAGCCTTGAGAAAGCCATGATTTCTGCACGCATTTTAGGAGTTGATCCATTGAGTCCGGTTTATATCTGCTAACAATATTACTCACAGATTGTTTACGAATATCTCCATAAACTCGAGAAATATCAATGGCCGGTATGTTAGTGAGTTCCGACTCTAAACCAAGAGTACAGCCAGCGTGAATAACAGCTTTAGATGCTTTTATCCAAGGGACCGGGCTATCTCTGCAGATGATATTGATATTTCGAGACTTGACCAAATTTTTGTGCCAGTAAAATGGATCGGCAACAGGATGAGGTCGAAATATAAAATTAATGCTTGGGAAACTTATAACCAGTGTATTTATTATTTTGGAAAATTGATCACGTGAACGAAGACTTTTTTGATGATAATTTTGGTTAAACTCAATTAATTCCTCTTTTTTATTAGTTTCCGAAACCCATTTAAACTCTGGTCGAGTGTCTAGAGGAGCGCCAACACCAAATATTTCAAGCCCAAAGTTATCGGAAATGAGAATAAAGTCCCCAAAAATCTGTTGGATTGAGTTTGTGTACTGCTCAAAATAATCTGATCCAATAGGACCAAGTAAATCGATCCTGCTATTAGAACATGATGAGGACTTGGCGCGTAACAAAGGATGGAGGTCATCAGGTGCCGCGTCACACATTTGGTCAACTTCTCTTTGGCACCATGCAAAAATCTTAGAAGTAGAATTTACTGATCGCGAATTAATTCCAGGAAATGAAATGCTGGAATTCAGCATAATGTCATTGATACCCTCCTCAAAGATCAAACCATTAAATCCACCATTTTCGGTAATTGGCTCATACCATAAATTAGTTCTTGGTTCATTATAAATAGGTCTACCGGCACCGACATGAAATAGCTGAGGGAAACGTTGGTAAAGTGGTGAAATATTATATTCATGACCAAAAACTACTTGGTGACCTTCTGAAAGCAAAATTGCAGCAAGAAATATTCTAGAATCAATTTCACGATCCCAGACATGCAACGGTAAAACTGCTAGACCCATAATAAATATAAAAAGACAGTCGAGAAAAATCTTTTCGCCAATCCTAGCATAATATTGCGAGAATTTAATTGATATGATTCAGATTGGCCTAAAGAAACCCGAAGGGAAACAGTCTCAAAAAATAGTATGCATACGTATCGAAGAAGGCATAGGATATACTTAATCTCAGAAATAGTAATTCATACATTCTCTAGAGGATTTATAGCCAAATAAAAGATTAATTAATTCAAGCAAATGTATTAGTCTGGCATCGATATGGACCAAGGTTTTTAAGGAGCGTTGTGATATATAAACTACTGAAATTCATGAACTAACTGCAGTTGCGAAAGACAGCCTAAATTCAAAATGGGAATATAAATGCTTATATTGATGCACTATGTTAGATATTAAGACTCAAAAGGTCTGAAATTGAGCTATGATTTAAGCCTTTTGAATTGAACTCCAAACAGAGGAAGAGAAGGACTTTAGGGAGGTAGAATATGTATTTGACAGGAGAAAAGGTTCAAACATTTCGCTAATATAGTTAGGGAAGATAACATTATCTAGACGATCATATGGAACAGAGATTGCAAGACGGTCTTTATGTTTTTTTAGATTTATCTCGTGAGAATCTCTTGTTATGGTTATGCTGTATCTTGGTATAAAGAATGAAAGTGCGTCAATGCGGGCTTGCAAAGTAGACATCTGAATGACTTTCTGAACAATTTTGTGAAGTAATCTTTTGTCTAGATGCCTATACTCAAAATGCTCTTTACTCAATGAGTAGAGAACTTCTACAAACTCCTCGTATGCAACAGTATCAGACAAAAAATTAGAAGCTTCTTGAGCAAGTGCTTTAAGCTGATTGGGGTCCACAATAGAGTCTGAATAACTTGATTGCTTTCTAAGTGCGGTTTCTTTTCCACGAACATATAAGGGAAGCGAAAATGGAACAATATCACCTACTAAAAGAAGACTTAAAGAAAATAGATGCTGAAAAAGCTTCATAGAATACCCAAGAGATTCGAGTGTAGACTGAGTGAGTTCCTTAGTGAACATATTTAGAACAATCTTTAATTTTTTGGCATTATAAATCGTATAATAATCTACTGATAAAGGGCTAAAATACTTGTATAGATACTCGTCAACAGATCTTGCCGGAACAAGATTCTTTTTGGTTATAATTTCCGAAGAAATTAAATATGGATTAAGGGAAATAGATTCTTCAGTTACTTTTTCAAGATGGAGAGTAATGGCAGAAACGGAAGAAAAATTAGGATAAAAACTTAATTTATCAATTATACTTTCGACGGATGATGGAACATAAAAGTCATCATCAGCCGCTAAGAGTACATATTCCGATTCTGATTGAGAAAGCGCAAGTTCAAGCCTTTCTAAGTAGGTATGTGCTCCGCAAAATTGGACTAACTTAGGATTACTAATAGGCAATAATTTTGACGATGGATGCCTTGCAATAATAACTTTATCAGCAATGGACAAAAAATTATTTATAGAAGGCAAGACTTGATCGTGAGGTCTAGCCGAAACGCAGATAATATCCATTGAAAATATTCTGATGTTTACATCATATCATATTTCCATAATGGTACTGAGCAAATGGCATTAATAAATGCTGATTGATGTCTATGATTCTAAGTAATCCTTTTTAAATAGCCATCCGGCGCTACGCTAATCGAAAGCTTGTTATCAATATCCTTATCAATCTCAAACTCGGGATGACTTTTAAGCCATTCATGTAGAGCGGTTTTGGGATTGTTACCTACATCCCATGGGCGATCAGGGAATGATGAAGCCGGCAAGTCTTCAATAACAGTGTCAAATACAATGCAGTAGCTGCCCACGGAAACGAGATCGGCATAGGCATTCAGCTCAGCTAGAACATGCTCGTGGGTATGGTTGGAATCTAAGGACAGCAGCACCCGTTCAACACCATCAGCGTGGCTACGAACTTGCTGGATGATGGCAGAATCGATCGAGGATCCCTGAATAAGCTCCATCTTGAAGCGCAGGGGATGCTCATCGAGGGCTTTGCGATTGTGAGGGCGTATATCAATATCAACTCCAACAACCTTTCTAGAAGATTCACGTGGATTGAGTCCTTCCATCACATCGAGCAGGCAGAGCATAGAGGCGGAGAGAACAAGAGAACCACCATGGGCAATGCCGGTCTCGATTATCAAAGTTGGATTAGAGTTAAAAACAGTTTCTTGGTATTGAACTATGTCCTGTGGGTATTGGATTAAAGGTCGCCCTAAGCATTCAAAGTTATAAGAATACATATGCCTATTGGCTAAATTTAACCAATTTTTAGAAGCACTGATAAAAGAGGGATCGCCCGCTTGCTGTTTGATATTCTTTCTGCAGTCAGATTTGAAGTCATACATAGTGATTAATCCTCTCTCTCAATGCGAATGGTGACTTCATATTTTATACCATCATCGATAAAAGTACAGCCTGGATGTCCAGCGAAGGTCCTAGCCCGTAAACGATTCAATAGATCTCTAACTGTTGTAAGTTGATCTAAACAAAGAGACGATGCCTTGATCAATTCGGAAGAATGGTGGTAGGAACCTATAATTTTTGGTTGATATCTTGGCTTATAAGTGCTCGACCTTAAATTTGGATAAAACTCAACAAACAAATCAAACATTGCAAGAAGCGATTTATTGTATAGAGTTTCTCCTGTATCAGTCCAAGAGATAGGAATTTCTCTTTGAACCAAAATCATGCCGGTATCTATTCCTGAATCTATTTTATGCAGAGTCACGCCAAAAGGAGTCTCAGATACTATCGACCAAAAATTAGGATGCTTTCCTCTATTAAAGGGCAATAAACTCGGGTGAGTATTTATAAAACCACGACTAGTGAGGTTTAACAAAGGCTCATGAATAATAGATGGCCACCATAAAAGCAAGCCGAAATCAAATACCAAAGAGGCATTGCATATATAGGCCAGTAAAGATTGTTCTGATTCAAAGACAATGGCTGGCAAATTATGGCTAATTGCCAACTTGTAAATAGGATCAACACCAGTTGTTACCACTAACGAAATATCGGACTTATAATTCGATATTAGCCATTCTAGGCAATTTAATCCAACGGAACTATGAGCGAAAACAATAACGCTTTTATTCATAAAAAGATACGGCTTAATTACCTCAAGATTTCTTTTTTTGTCCAACAAAAATCAAATGCTTTTCTGAACCTTGATCATCTCTGTATATACCATCATAATAACCTTTAGTGTGCAAAGGGGTGAAGATACTAAATTTGTCAATCAAGTCAGCTTCTGAATCAGTGAAATTAATAAAGTGATCATTGATAGACAGACCAGGTCTATTTTTATCCTGGTCTCTATGAAATTTTACAAAATGCAGGCCATCGGATGAAGGGGTGCTCATATCAAAGTACCACGATGAAATATGCATCATAGTTGCTATAAAATAACCACCTGGCTCTAGCATATTATTTAGAGAGATAAGTCTTTTTTTCAAATCAGTGTCACTCAAGTAATAAAGAGTCTGGAAGGAGACAATAATCTTAAATTTGATACCTGGAAACCAAATATCATCTGCGTTGCATATTGGACTAATACATTTAAAATTAGAGGAGAGATTGGGAATGCGCTCTTTTATTCGGGAAATATCAACTTTACTTTGGTCAACTCCATGAACATTGAAACCTCTATCAGCGAAGAACTTGCAGTTTCCTCCTGCACCGCAACCAAAATCTAGTAAATTCGGGTGTGATGAACCATCAAGACCAAACTGATGTTTAATAACCCTGCCATATAGACGAAAGGCATATGTCTCGGGATTCGGCGTGTCATAAACGGCCTGACTCCAGTACTCAGCGTTGGCTTGGAGGTAATCCATCATAACAATCCTTTTTGTTGAAAAGTGCTTTTAACCAAGTCGTGTTGAAAAACACCTACAGAAGAGAGAAGATCAATGGTGGGCTTCATTCTGTCTTTAAGGCGTACACGATTCCATTCGTCATTATTATATTTTAAATCAATCGCGTCGCGAATTACCTCCTCAGCAAAACCAAGTTTTGCTAAAGATACATAATATATATCAGTACGAGGCTTCCCTAAGACAATCATACTTTCACAAATGTTTATCCCGAGTACTGTTTGCTCATAATCTGTCATTTGCCCCCACAAGATGGGCAATAATTCAGCAAAATATTTAGCATGAAAGACTTCATCAACTAGATGATCTTTAAACATTGACACGATTGGCTCATGAACAACGGATTTCATTTCAGAGGAAATATCGGCAACTATTTGATTTTCCGCAACAAAGACAATGGCAAGGTCGGACAGATAAGAATATTTTTTGTCAAATTGGGACCCAATTTGAGAAATTTTGCTAAAGTGAATGTTTACAACACTAGATATCTCATGTTCAGGCAGTTTGAAGTGAGCTATAATTTGGTTGGCAAGTTTTTTCGTGAAATATGAATGATATCCTTCATCAGTGTAAATCTTGAGTGCATCTAGCTTAAATTCATCACTGATAACATATGTGTAATTGCCAAAAGCAAGATCTTGAGCCACTTTATTGACACACTCAATCTCAAATCTAGCTTGTTTAGTTACAAACTCTAAAAGCTGAAGACCCATAACATAATTAATATCATCTTCGCTCAAGTCTGCGAACAGTGGCAGGGATAAAATGCCAGAATATCCTGATAAATGCCAAGTTTTAGATGAGGCCGAGTTCGCGGCTAAATTCAAATCATATGTATTTGGGTTGGAACGAACTGACGAAGTAGAATCCCACCTATCGCTCGCTGAAAGCAATGCCCTGTTCATAAAGACATACTCGAAGGATCCAAGTTAGCGTACATTGCGATCATGTGTGGCTTGGTGTTGTGTTAGACTAACATCTAATAATACTCAGAAGAAAAATCAATCATTTTACAGGATACGTCAAGTAAAACTTATCGCCATCTTTACGCCAAAGATGTGGGGTCCTAAATCTGTCAACTATTTCCCTGAATTCATCGATTGTAAGATTTAAATACTCAAGGATTTCGTCCATTAAGTTATAGGGCTCTTCAGAGCCGTATTTATTTACAAGAGCTACAGCTTCTTCACGTTCAAGCTTGCCAGTGCGCACCTCTTGGGCAGCATCCCAAGTACATCTGCCCATGCCAAACTTTATCAATTGCATATAAAAATGAAGATCTTCTAAAACATCATCAATGCCTGCATATTTTGAAAATGAACCATCTTTTCTTTTTTCGTTAGGTACAAACCCGGTATTCTTGACTGCATAATAATAATTTTCCTGGGGAACCCATTTACGGTAGTAGGACATATAATGAACTTCAATTCCTGCATTTTTTACTTCATCTATCGAAGGTGACTTATAAGGATTGAGATCATTAAGTGTGATCCCATAAGATTCAATTAAGTCCTTTAAGGACACACCAGCCAGATAATAATCATTCAATGTATCAGGACTAAAATCGAAACATGTGTACAGACCTGGGTCCATCAAGGGAGAGTAATTATCATCTTTATTGTTGCCGTACTCAGCAACATTTTCTCCATAAAATACAAGTTTAATATCATACTTTAACGCTGTAGCAGGGCCGACAACTCTCTGACCGGCGATAAATGGTTGAAAAGGATGACCTAAATTCTTAAACGCCAAAGAAGTTAATTTTTTTTGGACATCTCCACGAGGTGAATACAAAATATTTGCTTGGCCAGAATCTATTAGGCTAAAATAGTTTTCAAGGCCAATTGGTGTAAATTTATGTGGCTTCCAAGTGACTGTAAGGGGATTCATATTATATTTTTCTTTCAAAAGATGTGCCACATATCTAGAATCTTTGCCTCCACTTGCAGGCACTACAACATCATAATCACCATTTGATTTTCGATATTTATTGCAAAGTTCAATTAACTCTGATTCTCTCAGGT
Organism: Synechococcus sp. MU1617; assembly: GCF_020514235.1. NCBI lineage: Bacteria > Bacillati > Cyanobacteriota > Cyanophyceae > Synechococcales > Synechococcaceae > Synechococcus > Synechococcus sp. MU1617. The sequence goes on along the minus strand of NZ_VTLB01000002.1, from coordinate 453,021 downwards.
TCCAATCTATACTTGTTTCTTTTTCTTCAGCCCATAAGCATGCATCACAAACTCCACCCTCAAAGTTAGTTGTCTTTTTTTTGTCATTTATTTTGTGCTGCGACTCGTTAGAAGATATGGGCTTCTGATTGGATATAACGCACCTCGTGCAATACTCAACATTGAGTGGTAGGCCTGTAGGCGCCAAAGCACCAAAACCATCAGTCATTACTTCGCAAAAAATCTGCTTCAATTGAGTCTACAACAGCTTTCAAAAGAAGCAATCCGCTATGACCACTTTTCTCAGGATGAAACTGAAATCCTATATATCGACCTAATAGAATTGAGGCAGTAACAGATTGCTGGCCAATCATATATTTGAAAACTTCGCAATCATTTGTGGAATATATGTCTAATACTGCATATGAATGCGTGAAGTAGAAATAGCTTGACTGCAATATGTTCCCCCATTGCGGAGATTTTAACCGCAAGTTATTGCCCAAAGGCAAGCATTTTTCGATTTTTTTCCAACCAACAGAGGGTAATTCCTGAAATTTATTTATTCTGCTTACATTAAAAGGGAACAAATCTAGACATTCACTAGAGATATTTTCGCTTGATGATTTACACATAAATTGAAAACCTAAACATATACCAATAACATAATGTCTAGACAATGCAATAAGTTTAGAAAGGTCGGCTATACTAATCTGGCACGATATTTCTTCGCATAGATGTGATATATTACCAACACCAGGAATTATTATAAGTGACTCATCACGGAGATCTTTAAATTCAGATACGCTCAATGGAACAGCATCTACATCCTGAGTTCTTAAAGCGGCAATGACAGATTTGTAATTAGATGTAGAAAGAGCTAAAACGAATACTTTCATGTCCGACGCACGCAGAGGCCAAGAGACTCTAATTGATTACGTAATGTATTTGTGTCAATATTATGAATATTTGGAATGGATGACAAACTAAAGGAGTTGGCTCCATAGTTTTTGGAAAAGTGGAAAATATCAGAAGAATTGCGTATACCTCCAGAAATAATAATAGGCAGCGCACACGAAGAAAATGCTATTTCTGCAAGGTCGTCGGGAAATCTTGAAGAAGTACCTTCACTATCAATAGATGTAAGATGAATTTCACCAACACCAAGATCGTAAGCATTAGATAACCATTCTTTTACAGAAACATCTGAGATTTCTCTAGACCCATGAGTTGCACACATATAACGACCTTCGTAATATTTGGCATCGACTTGGAGGATAACAGCTTGACGACCACAGCTGTTACTAATCGATTTTAAAATACTAGGATTTTCAATCGCTCCTGTATTTATAATAATTTTATCTGCACCAACTTCTAATGTTGCTTTTGCTTGAGTTTGATTGATAATAGCACCACCTACACTAAGAGGAACAGAGCAATAGTAATGTTTACCCTCTCTCAACAACCAGTTATCAAATCCGTACAAAGATGCTACATTATCAACTAAAACTATTTCATCGTACTCAAATATTCCAGAAGAGAATAACTGAAGCGAAGATTTAATTGAGCGTATCTTTTCGACACCTTCGCATTTAATTGTTTTAATATGATACCCGTTGCGGACATCTACTCTAGCGATAAGTCTAATCATTTAAAAGCTGAATTGGTTGACCAATCCGGAAGAAATAAGAGTTCAATATAATATCATATAACTTGAGACATTCAATGAAAGTTCTCGCGAGATGGGACAACATAATGATATTACAGAGGATGTTGGGAAGGCATAAAAATTTAGCTGAACAAAGCTTCGCGTACTGAATTGCAGACAAGTTCAATGTCTTCAGTAGACATGCAATACGAAGAGGGAAGATTCAACGCTCTAGTGTATATAGACTCAGAAAGAAACGGCTCATCAGAGGCTTTCCGACCTTTAATATTAATTGAACTCAGCGGCCAGAAAAATACCCTGGCATCAACTCCTTTTGATTTCAGGCGATCTAATAAAAGATCGCGACAAAATGAATATTCTTCGTGTAAAACCATAGTAGGCATCCAATAGCCATTGAAACACCCTTTAGGCTGGTTATTAAGGTTCAAAGGCAAATCAAAAAGCCGTTCTTCGTAGACGGAAAAAATATTGCGTTTTAGAGAAACCAGTTCATCAACTCTCTCTAGCTGTGCGCAACCTATAGCAGCCTGAATATTACTCATCTTGTATTTGAAACCAACCATATCTGGCCAGAACTGCTTGATCTGTCCTTTCGCTCGCCCATGGTTCGACAGCGTAAGAACCTGTTCGTAAAGATTAGGGTCGTTAGTGACGAACATCCCCCCCTCCCCAGTGGTGATCGTCTTTGTCCCATGGAACGAGAAGGCGCCAAAGCACCCCAAACTCCCGGCCCGCTTACCGTGGTAAACCGAACCAACAGCTTCGGCGGCATCTTCGATCACGGGTATGCCGTGACGCTCACCGATCGCCAAAAGCGCATCCATGTCACAGAGGTTCCCGTAGAGGTGCACAGCCACAATTGCCTTAGTCTTCGGCGTGATAGCGGCTTCCACTTGTTCGGGGTCCAGGCACCAGCTATCCGGCAGGATGTCCACAAACACCGGCGTAGCGCCCAGGTGCACGATCGGTGCGGCGGTGGCGATCCAATTGGTGTCGGCCATGATCACCTCATCGCCTGGCCCGAGCCCCAGTGCGTGCATGCCCATGTGTAAGGCGCCCGTACAACTGCTCGTGGCGATGGCGTACTTCACGCCAAGGTGGGCTTTAAAGGCCTCCTCAAAACGGACGATGTAGTCGTAACAGTGTTCACCCCAACCATTGGCTGCTGCGTCGGTCGCATACTGAACCTCAAGCGCCGTAATTGACGGCTTGGTGTAAGGGATTTTGCGAATCGATATGTCGCTCATATCAGCTGTTTTCACCCCACTTCTTAAGGCTCGGAATCGCTGTCACCAAAGAATGCCTTGGCCACTGTTCGTTCACCTCATTGATGAGATTCCAAGGCAACACCAATAATGCATCAGGATTCATCCCCTCAAGCTCCTCCGGAGTGATCACCGGAATGTGGCTACCGGGAAGGTAGCTTCCTTGCTTGCTAGACGCGCGATCAGCCACAGCGGGCAAAAGGTCGGCGCGAATACCAGCGTAGTTGAGCAAGGTATTGCCTTTAGCGGCAGCGCCGTAGCCGAGCACCCGCTGGCCTTTACGTTTTGCTTGGAGTAAAAACTCCAAAAGCCCGTACTTCGCCTCCTCGGCCCGATGCTGGAAATTGTCATAAGCTTTCAAAGATTCCAGACCTGCGGTTTCTTCATCTGCAAGCACTGCTGAAACCGATGCGGTTGGTTTGGCTGCACCCTGACGGGCCAGCCAAACCCGCAGACTGCCGCCATGAGTGGGCAGCTGTTCCACATCCACTACCTCCAGTCCTGCAGATGCTGCAATCCGTTGCACCACACGCAAACTCAGGTAGCTGTAGTGCTCGTGATAAATCGTGTCGAACTGGTTTCCCTCTAGAAGCCGCAGAAGGTTGGGGAACTCGATCGAGGCGCGGCCCTGGGGCTTAAGCAACCGAGCGATACCTGAGACAAAATCATTGATATCCGGCACATGGGCCAACACATTATTGGCAACCACCAGATCAGCAGGCTCAAGCTCTTCAGCTAGCGCCACCCCAAAGAAGCGCTCGATCGTTTCGATCCCTTTGGCACGCGCCGCCTCTGCAGTCGCACGGGTTGGCTCAATACCAAGGCAGGGAATCCCACGTTTCTGCACGTATTGGAGCAGATAGCCATCGTTGGACGCCAGCTCCACCACGTGACTGTCTACCCCCAGGCCAAGCCTCTCTACCGCCGCATCCACGAACCGCTCAGCGTGAGCGCACCAACTGCTGGACGTGCTGGAGAAGTAGGCGTAATCCTCCGTAAACAGCTCCTCTGCTGTGGCATGGGCTGGTAGTTGCACCAACCAGCAGTTGGTGCACACATACACCTGCAACGGATAGGTGACCTCCGGCTCCAGCAGCTGCTCGGCGGTGAGATAGGCGTTACTGGGCGGCTGATGGCCCAGATCAATCACCGTGTGTTCAAGAGGCGATCGGCAGTGGCGGCAGGTGTGGGTCATGGGCTGGATTTATTGGTGAGAAGCCAGTCAGACAACAATGGGAGGTTGCGGTCGCGCTCGCTCAGCTCCGTCGGAGGAAGGGGCCAGGCAACTGCTAATCGGAGATCATCCCAGCGCACGCCTGTTTCGGCCTCTCGCACCCAAGCTCCTGAGTGGAGATAGAGCAACTCGCTACCTGGCTCCAACACCTGGAAGCCATGGGCACAACCTTCGGGAATCAACAGGGCATTACCCCGCTCTGGGGTCAGCTCAACGGCTTGCCAATGGCCATACGTTTCGGATTTTTCCCGCAAGTCCACTGCCACATCCCACACTCGGCCTTTCAGGCAGCGCACCATTTTGGCTTCGCTGTGGGGTGGCGCCTGGAAATGAAGTCCACGAATTGTGCCCACAACCTCGCTGCGACTGAGGTTCACCTGGGCAATGCCTCGATCAGCCCAGGAGCTGATGAATTCCTCTTCGTGGGCTCGAAATGCATTGAGGAAAGCACCTCGTGAGTCCACGAAGGGGTGGCTCAGCAGTTCAAACACGCCCTCGATTGGAGTTTGACGAAGTTCAGCTGGCATGAGTTGACTCCTGCTGATAGGCATCCAAATCAGCCAGGCAACAGTTCAAAGGACTATCTCCCTCATGGACCGCGCGATACCAGAACACCGTACGAGCCACAGTGGTGGTGAAATCCCAGTTGGGACTCCAATTGAGCTGATGATGAGCCTTATCGATTTGAAGATGAAGCCGCCCGGCTTCATGGGGAGCTGTCGGATCGGAAAGGTCTTCCCAACTGCCCGGCCAGTGCTGTAGTGCTTCTTCTACGAGTTCACCCACCGTGCGGTTGGCCTCGAGCTGAGGGCCAAAGTTGAAAGCCGTCTCACAACGACTTCCAGCACCTCCAGCAGCAGCGAGACGCTCTGCCAGCAAGAGGTAACCACCCAGCGGCTCGAGGACATGCTGCCAAGGCCGAGTCGCCAGATGATTGCGTACAGGAATCGGCTTGCCAGCCATCAGGGAACGAATGGCATCAGGCACAATCCGCTCGTCTGCCCAGTCACCTCCGCCGATCACGTTGCCAGCCCGCGCCGTAGCAATCTTTAGATAGGGGGTCTGGTGGCCCCCAGATCCACAGAAGCTGGATCGCCAACTGGAGATCGCCAATTCAACAGCAGCCTTGCTGGCGCTGTAAGGGTCATGTCCACCGAGACGATCCTCCTCCCGATAGCCAAAATCCCATTCACAATTCGCATACACCTTGTCAGTCGTGACCATGACAACCGCACAGGCATGATTCAAGCCTTTAAGAGCTTCCAGAAGGTGCAGACTACCCTGCACGTTCGTGGCCCAAGTGCCCAAAGGATCTAGGTAGCTTTTACGCACCAAGGGCTGAGCCGCCAAGTGAACCACGACCTCAGGCTGTGCTTGGGCTACCACAGATTGCAATGCCTGGAGATCACTCAGATCACCCAGGCTGTGTTGCAAGCAACTGAATTTTTCTTCTAAGTCGAGCTGATTAAAAAGTGAGCTTTTGTTCTCAGGAGGCAGAGCATAGCCCCATACCTGAGCGCCAAGCTTCAGCAACCAAAGCGATAACCAACTGCCCTTGAATCCTGTATGACCAGTGAGCAAGACGCGCCGTCCATCCCAAAACGAAGAATTGAGCATCACCACAATTTCCAGGGAGCCTGACCTTTCTCCCATAACTCTTCGAGTCGGTTGCGATCACGAAGCGTGTCCATTGGCTGCCAAAAACCCTGATGCCGATAAGCGCTGAGTTGACCATCTGCAGCCACCTGAGGCAAAACATCCGCTTCCCAGCTCGTGAGATCTCCACGAATCCGATCAAGCACGCTGGGCTCCATCACAAAGAAGCCTCCATTAATCCAAGCATTATCACCCTCAGGCTTCTCCTGGAACTGGTTAACTGTATTTCCATCCAATTGCAAAGCACCATATCTACCTGGTGGCTGAACAGCCGTAAGCGTGACCTCTCGACCTTCATCTCTATGGTGAGAAATCAAGGATTCGATATTCACATCAGCAACCCCATCACCATAGGTAAAACAAAAACTACCGCTGCCGAGATAGTCACGGACATGAGCCAATCGACCACCTGTCTGACTCAACTCACCTGTGTCAACCAAGGTGACTTTCCAAGGCTCACTTTTTCGATGATGGACCTCCATATAGTTATCATTATCCATATGAAATGTGACATCACTAGTGTGAAGGAAGTAATTGGCAAAATATTCTTTAATTAAATAACCTTTGTATCCACAACATATGATGAATTCGTTTACGCCATAATGGCTATATATTTTTAGAATGTGCCATAAAATGGGCTTGCCACCAACTTCAACCATGGGCTTAGGCTTAAGATGGGTTTCTTCGCTGAGCCTTGTCCCCAAGCCCCCGGCCAAAATGACAGCTTTCATTCAGGAAAAGCAGCAGACATAATGCTAAATCATTTTTGAGCAATTGTAAAACTCTTCTAAATTGAAATTTTTCAATTCCCGTGAGAGATCCTGAAAGATTTCCCTTCGAGGACAAATCGAGGCCAAATATTTACGCAAAAGCGTTACATCTAGCGAGGAATTAACGACATCGGAGGAATCACTATCAGCAGAATAAATAACGTTAGGCTCACTTCCCAGCAAACTTGTCACACAGGAAACAACCTCTTTGGCCGTAAAACTTTTACCAGAACCTATATTAAGAACTTCAGCAGGAAAAGAATTCATTGGATCAACAAAATGAGAGAGAAAAAAATTTAAATCATCAACAGAAAAATAATCTCTTCTTTGCAAGCCAAAGCCCCTAATTTTGATATACCTATGGTCTAAACAGCTCTGCATCAGGGATAACACAAGACCCCTCCTCTTCACAAATAGTTGATCAAGTCCATAAGGATTTGCCAACCTAAGGATCATATGATCAATATTATTTTGCGAACAAAAAGAAAAAACAATTTCTTCTAGGATTTTATTTCTTTTTCCATAAACAGAACTAGGATTCAGAGGATCACTCTCGCAAGATGATCCATTCATTGGCTCACCATAAACAGTCCCACCAGAGCTAAAAAATATCAACCTTTGATGTCCACTAATCCTAGACAAGAATGCTAGCAATGAATCCGAATGTGACTGAAAATCGTCTACAGGATTAGATTCTGCTGCACTCAAGTTAGTAGAACCAGCCATATAGACAATCAAAGAGCAATCCTGAATGTGAGTAACTTGATCAGGCAGAGAATTAAGGTCAGAGACCAAAACATGCAAACCACCTCGAAAATAGCTATCTGGATTCCATTGAAAACTTCTCGAAATTGCTAAAGCAGGAACTTTCTTATTGGACAAGTAGTGTACAAATGATTTACCAATGAAGCCTCCAGCACCAACAACAGCAACTCTATGGGGAGGCTTCATTTTTGAGCAGAAGAAAGCATAAAGTTTGCATCCAAAAAGTAATTGAGATAGTCCTTTGCAAACAAATAATGTCGACCTTTTAATGAAATAAGCAATTTTTTTTGCTTTGATGCTAACAGCACACATTTTTCTGGATCCAGAAGAAGATCTAAACAAGCGTTAAGCCGAGTTTTTTCATCACTGAATACACCTGGAATATTTGGCAATCCGAGTGAACTCGCGGCAGAAGCCAAGTATGGAAGCGCAGATGATTCTCTATTGTGAGTTGAATCTGCCAAGAAAATTGGAACATCGGCTTCAATCGCTTCAAAGATAGTGTTACAAGATCCCCTCGGTGAACTATCAAAATAAACATCAAGAGCATGGGCCCAATCCTTAGTGTTAACCCAACCCAAGGAGTGAAATCGACTTTTTAATTCCAACGGCAGATTTTTTAAAACCAATGAATACTTATCTGGAATAGATTGACTGGCAATTACAAAATGAACCTTTGAAGAAGATTTTAGTATTTCAAATACAGAATTCCAGAAACCATCATCATGTAGCTTTTCCGATCGTACAAAACAACCAACAACAAATGATCCTTTAGGTATTTGGCAAGAGGAACGCAGTCTGTCAACGATAACTTGATCACGGCAAGACATCTTCAGATCAGGAAAAGCCCTTCCACGGAACCAATCCTTATCATCAAACTTAAAACTATCTCCACCAAAACCTAAACCTGCATATTTTTGAATTGTAGGCAAAACGACACTATGATATTTCATTGACCAGTAGCTTTGGCATGGTGCGAGTTGCATTCCCATGTACAGAGAAAAATTTTGAATAGGAGCAACCCAACATATGTGATCAAATTGATTTGCAAGGCAGTATTGTTGATAAGCAGTAACTTTCAGGAAAGGATCTTGATACTGCGAAAAACTAGAGATTGATACATGTTTTAAATCTTTTGGAGCACTTTTTAAATCATCTAATAATACAAGAAATACTTCCACATGCTCTGAAAAAATAGAACATCCATTCAAAAAGCTGTGCAGAAATTCAACATGAGCAAGCTTGTAAGGACCTTTAAGTACAAATGCAATTTTTTTACGGTCAACATTGCGAATTTTATTCACCGCGCCATTGATTGGCTTTTGATTCAGCTGTTCAAAACGTTGGGCTATTCTTAATCCGTAGGAATTTATATTCCAAAATGCTCTTCTAAATCGAACAGGATTTTCTTCTCTCCTGACGTAAGGAATAAAAAGCAAATGATCTAAAATGCTATATCGACGAACCGCATCGTTAATGCTTATATTCTCATTTTTATCAAAAACAGGCCTCACGCAGTGATCGAAAATATAGTCATCCCAAATTTCACTTACTTTGCCAAATTTCCATGCATTGATTAAATGATTTACACCCTCTGCAGGCTTTTTATAAACAAGATCCTGCAGCTCAGCTCGGATCTCATACAGTTTCTGGGCGTTTTTAGAAGATGGATGCCAATCAAGAAAATCAGACATGAAACCCATCCATAAAACTCACTTGGTAACTGTATTTAAAGCCGGATTTCCAGCAATTACTTTTTCGAGTCCAGCTAATTCTTCCTCTGTGATTTTTGTTTGCATAGGACAGTGCTTGGGTCCACACATAGAACAGAACTCAGCCTGCTTATAAATGTCCGCTGGGAGAGTTTCGTCGTGATACTCCTTAGCTCGTTCAGGGTCTAGTGAAAGTTCAAACTGCTTGTTCCAATCAAAGTTGTAACGAGCTCGGCTGAGCTCATCATCACGATCGCGAGCACCTGGACGGTGACGAGCGATATCTGCCGCATGGGCAGCAATCTTGTAGGCAATCAAACCTTCACGTACGTCCTCTGCGTTCGGCAGACCCAGATGCTCCTTAGGGGTGACATAACAGAGCATTGCCGTGCCATGCCAACCAGCCATTGCAGCCCCAATAGCTGAAGTGATGTGGTCATAACCAGGAGCGATATCTGTCACAAGAGGGCCTAGAACATAGAAGGGTGCCTCGCTGCACTCCTCCATCTGCTTCTTCACGTTGAACTCGATCTGATCGAGGGGCACATGGCCCGGACCTTCCACCATCACTTGCACGTCGTGCTTCCAAGCACGGCGGGTAAGTTCACCCAAGGTGTGAAGTTCAGCGAGCTGAGCTGCATCAGATGCATCGTGCTGACACCCGGGGCGCAGCGAGTCACCGAGTGAGAAGGTGCAGTCGTAGCGCTTGAAGATTTCACAAATGTCGTCGAAGCGTGTGTACAGCGGGTTCTGACGGTGGTGATAAAGCATCCATTGGGCAAGGATGCCACCGCCGCGGCTGACGATGCCGGTGATCCGACCCTTCACTTTCGGCAGGTGCTCAATCAACAGACCCGCATGAATGGTCTGATAGTCAACCCCCTGCTGGCAGTGCTTCTCAATGATGTGGAGGAAGTCATCCTCATCGAGCTTTTCGATCGATCCGTGCACGCTCTCGAGCGCCTGATAGACGGGAACGGTGCCGATCGGCACCGGTGAGGCCTCGATGATCGCCGTACGCACCTCATCGAGGTTGACGCCACCGGTGGAGAGATCCATCACCGTGTCGGCGCCGTACTTCACCGCCAGCTTCAGCTTCTTCACCTCTTCGGCGGCATCCGAGGCATTGGGCGATGCACCGATGTTGGCGTTCACCTTGCACTTGCTGGCGATGCCGATCGCCATCGGCTCCAGGTTGGCGTGGTTGATGTTGGCCGGAATGATCATGCGGCCCCGGGCCACCTCTTCCATGATCAGCGATTCCGGCAGGTTCTCGCGCTTGGCCACATGGGCCATCTCCTCGGTGATCACCCCCTGACGGGCGTAATGCATCTGAGAGACATTCGCCTGGCCCTTGCGAGATTCAACCCAGGTAGCGCGCATGATCTGAGAGACAACGGAGTGCCCAGAGGTCGACTGAATGGCCGCAGATCACGCTCAAACACTTCCCTGCGCCAGCATGACCCGGAATCAGGTTCGGAGGGTGTGATCTCAGTCCAGGCCTTATTAGGAGACCCGGACACCCCTAGTGATGAACAAAAGCTAGCAAGAGTCCCGAAGGTGGGACGTCCGCAAGCCGTCGGAGAACATAGATCAACGACCAGACCCGATCCTTGAACGCGGAAATCCATTCCCTCAACTGGCCGGGATCCGATCCCCGTCTGGCCGAAGAACAGAAAAGCGTCTTCAGCCATTTCCAACTGCCGCTCACCCAACACCACCGCAAGCTGGACCACAGCCGATGGATGGATGCAGTGTTGCAGCAGTCCAGTGCTGATGTGGTGCTTTTTGTGGACAACGACTGCGTGCCCCTCACCCGAGCAGGCGTAATGGAAGCCCTGCAGTGGGCTGCCCAGCAGAACAGCTTTCTAGGCCTGGCCCAGGCCACCAATCACATCAACAAAGGCGTCCATGTCTTCGCTGCCCCAGCCTTTCTCGCCATCGCTCGATCAGCCTGGAAAAAGTTGGGACAGCCCAGTTGCCGCCCCACACCCCGCGGCGACGTAGCCGAAGAGCTGAGCTGGCGCGCCGAAGAGCAGGGCCTCCCCTACAAGGCCTGGTATCCGACGCATTTCCACCACCCCAGCCAGGAAGGTTTATGGCGCCTGGGAAACTACGGCACATATGGCATCGGCAGCGTCTTCGCTGACCGTGTCTTTCACCTGTATCAAGGCCGTTTTGCCGACAACGTGGATCTGTTCGTGCGGGTCTGCAACGACATCCGCAACGACTCTTTCAGCACCGAGGGCTATCGCTCCTGCATCAGCTGATCTGCAAGCCGTTCAACGCCGCCGCCACCACCCGGTGGTCGCCGTCTTGCTGAAGCGGCTGCAGGAGGGTTCTTGCCTGCTCGCCAATAGGCTGCTGGCAGCTCTCCCGAACGATCCGGCTGAGGATCTCGGCTCCACTTACTCGCACCGTGCCATCGGCATCAGCAATCGCCATGGTTGCCAACTCCAGCAGCCAGGTGAGATCGATCTGCGGCTGCTCGGCCAAGGCGGACAAAATGCTGCAGCGCACCAACCAGGCGGCATCGGCTTCAAAGGCTGAACGCAGCAAGGGCCAGGCCCGCTCCACCCCAAAGCTGGCCAGGGCATTGGCTGCCTCAGCCCGCACATTGGGGTCTTCATCGGCAGTGATCAACGCACTCAGCACAGCCCAGCCCTGTTCAGTGCGCTTGTAGCCCAATCCACTGCAGCTCAAGGAACGCACCAGGAAGGGCTTCTGCTCCGTACCCAGCACCAGCAACGGCACTGCCTCAGCGTCCGAGCAATGGCGGAGCTGTGTGATCGCCGGCATCGCCTGGACCGGATCTCCACTGGCAATGGCCTGGCGAACCGCCTCGAGATCAGGACGTTGCGGATCGGTCTCGCTCATGGGTTGCTGCCGGGGGTGCGCGCCCGTTGAAGATCAGCCAACAGCCTGGCGCGGCGGCGCTGCCGACCGAGAGCGCTGCTGATGATCAGACCCGAACCCACCAAGATGGCGGGCAGCACCTGCACCCGATCCTTGCCCTGGCGCTGGTTTGTGGCCAGCAACGCGAGCAGGATCAGCAACGGAGCCCCGAGGGAAACCCAAATCACCGCACGACGTTGGTTCATGCCGACGTGTTCTCCGCAATCCAAGCCAGCAGCGTGGCCGTGAGCACCGCAATGCCAACGCCAAGGGCGTCTTCCTCCAAGGTAAAGGCCCCGTTGTGCAGCGGAGCACACCCTTCGGGCCCGGCCACCCCAAGCCGCACCATCATTCCCGGCACATCCCGCAGCAGCTCAGCAAAGTCTTCGGCTCCCAGGGAGGGTTGCTCCACCGGCAGCACCTTGTCGCGGCCCAGACACTCCACAGCACAGCGTTCCAGCAAAGTCGTGAGCTGCGGGTCGTTGTGCACCGGCGGGGCAATACAGCGGTAGTTCACCACAGCTGTGCCCCCTCCGCTGGAACAGATTCCCTGCACCGTCTCGTCGATCCAGGCCGGCAGCTGGGCGTGCTGCTGCAGATCCAGGCAGCGCACCGTGCCCAGCAAGCGCACTTGATCGGCAATCACGTTGAAGGCGCGGCCACCCTCCACCTTGCCGAAGCTGATCACCACCGGCTGCAACGCATCCAGGCGTCGGGCGATGGTCTGCTGCAATTCCGTGATCACCCGAGCCGCAAGCCAAACTGCATCCACCGACTGATGGGGACGGGCGCCATGGCCGCCCTCCCCCTGCACCAGGATCTCCAGCTCGCCAGCCGCCGCGGTGAGACAGCCCCGGCGGATCCCCACGGTGCCCACCGGCAGATTTGGCACCACATGCACGCCATACAAGGCATCGAGGTCCTCCACAGCCCCCGCATCCCGCATCCAAACCGCCCCCTGGGCCAACTCTTCAGCGGGTTGAAACAGCAAGCGCACCCGGGCCGCCAAAGCCTTCTCCTGTGCTATCAAGCGCGCCACCCCCAGGCCCGTGCAGGTGTGCAGGTCATGGCCACAGGCATGCATCAGACCCTGCCGGGTGGAGGCATAGCTCAGCCCGGTGCGCTCCTCTACGGGTAGGGCATCCATGTCCACCCGCAAGCCCACTGTGGGGCCGTGGTCAGGCCCCAATTCGGCCACCACGCCCGTGCGGCCGACCCCCTCGCGCACACGCCAACCCAACTGACGTAACTCGCCAGCCACCAGGGCAGCCGTCTGATGTTCCTCACCGCTGAGTTCGGGGTGGGCATGCAGATGCCGGCGCAGCTCCAGAAGCTCAGGCAGCTCACGGCTGAGTCGATCGGCAAGGGACGCCGCTTGGATCATCTCAGGACGCCTCCAAGGCCAGGAACGCCATCAGATCAGCCGTCGGTTGCGGTGGCCAGCGGCGCACCTGCTGCAGCCAGTCGGCCTGGCGGTAACGCTGATCCAGACCAGCCGCCGCGGCCCAGTGACTTTCGGCTTCACCGCTGGATCCTTCGCGCCAGAGCAGGCCACTGAGGGCCGCCCGGGCATCGGCAAACAAGGGGTAGCGACGAATCAGTTTGCGCAATTCAGCCTCCGCCCAATCGAGATCGCCCGCTTGCCAGGCCGCCAGGGCCTCGCTTGAGCGGGCCATGGCGAAGCCGGGGCGGGCGAGAGCAGCCTGGCCATAAAGCTCTCGCGCCTTAAGCCAGTCGTCTTGGGAGCCGCGCACATTGGCCAGGTTGTAGAGAGCTGAAGCATCCTTCGGATCCCGATCCAGGATCCAGAGATAGTCGTCCGCTGCCGCAGACCAGTCCTGAAGCGCTTCCTCCGCCGTGCCGCGGTTCAGGCGCGGGTCACTTTCCTCCGGCGCCAGAACAATCGAGGCACTCTGGTCTTCGATGGCCCCAGACACATCCCCAAGCGCGAGGCGCACATTGCCGCGGTTGCTCAGCGCTGCGGCATCCTCAGGGGCCTGCTCCAGGAACCTGTCCCAGAGGGGCAGTGCCTCCTCAAAATTCCCCTGACGGCTCGCCGTCAGCGCCTGCTCATAGAGCCCCTGCAGATCGAGGGCATGAACCGGCAGCGCCAGCGCCAAGCTCAGCAGCAGCACCAAAAGCCGGTTCATGCCGCCTCTGCGAGATGGCTGCGGGCCGCATCCGTGACCATCCGGCCGCGGGGGGTGCGCATCAGCAACCCCTGCTGCAGCAAAAACGGCTCCACCACGGTCTCCAGAGTGACGGGGTCATCACCGAGGGCCGCCGCCAGGGTCTCAAGCCCCACCGGACCGCCACCATGGTGATCGATCAGCAGCTGCAGCAGACGGCGATCGCTGGCATCAAGACCGCGATGGTCGACCCGATGCAGGCTGAGGGCCTCGCCCACCAAGGCCTGATCAATGGCACCGGTGCCAGCGTCGCTACGCACGCTGGCCACATCACGCACCCGGCGCAGCAAGCGATTGGCGATCCGAGGCGTGCCGCGGCAGGAGGCGGCAATGCTGCTGCGAGCCTCCCGTGTGAGGGTGACGCCGATCAAGCCTGCGGTGCGCTCCACGATCGCTTCGAGGTCGTCCTGGCCGTAAAACTCCAACCGCTGAATCAGGCCGAAACGGTCCCGCAGCGGCGAGCTCAGGGATCCGGCGCGGGTGGTGGCCCCCACCAGGGTGAAGGGAGGCAAGTCCAGGGAGCGGGTGCGCGCCGTGCTGCCCTTGCCCACGGTGAGATCGAGGCGACGGTCTTCCATCGCCGGATAGAGCAACTCCTCCGCCACCCGACTCAGGCGATGAATCTCGTCAATGAACAGCAGATCACGGGGCTGCAGATTGACCAACAGGCCAACGATGTCGCGCGGGCGTTCAAGGGCCGGTGCACTGGTGACCTTGCACTGCACCCCCATTTCTTCGGCCAGCACCATGGCCATGGTTGTTTTGCCCAAGCCCGGCGGGCCGTAGAGCAGCACATGATCGAGGGGATCACCGCGGCCGAGGGCCGCCTCCACCGCGATGCCCAACACTTGCTTGAGCTCACTTTGGCCGATGTAGTCGTCCAGGCGCTGAGGCCGCAACTTGTCTTCCGGCCGACTCACCGCCTCTTCAAGGGCCGGCTGGGGGTCCACCAACGCTTCCGGACGGCGTGGTGGCTTGCGACCGGAGCTGGAGGAGACAATCGCCATGCGGGCAGGGTACCCAGACCTGGATAGGGTCGGTAGACGCAGCCGCAGCCATGGCCAAGGGAGGAGCGAAAAAAACAGCCGCAGCAGCAGCAAGGGCCGCCGCCAATCGGATGCTGGCGGACAACCGTCAGGCCCGGCATCAATACGAGATCCTCGAAACCCTGGAAACCGGCATCGAGCTGGTGGGAACCGAGGTGAAGTCGATCCGTAACGGCAAAGCCAACCTGCGCGATGGCTTCTGCCTGATCCGCAATGGGGAACTGCAGTTGCACAACGTGCACATCTCACCCCACACTCACGCCGGTAGCTACTTCAACCACGACCCGCTGCGCACCCGCAAACTGCTGGCCCATCGCCGCGAAATCGACAAGTTTCGCGGTTTGGTGGATCAGAAGGGGCTAACGCTGATCCCGCTGAGCCTCCAGCTCAAGGGTTCGTGGATCAAGCTCACCATCGGCCTGGGCAAAGGCCGAAAGCTGCACGACAAGCGCGCTGCTGAAAGGGAAAAGCAATCGAAAAAAGAGATTCGCAATACCATTAAGGGGCTGAACTTGTAATGGATTACTTGGAAAGCAAAAGGCTTCTCGCTTTATCATTTTATGTCAACAAGATAGGAGACTTAAAAGATAATTTTTTCTCCAAGTCCTCCCTGAGCAGCGCAGCATCCCAACGACTTCAACTTGCTCCAGCGTTGACAGCCTCCGAAAGAATAGGCATAACAACAGAAGCAAAGAGCCTGCACTGTTCAAAGCCATCATTAATCACAGGATTAAAAAATTATGATATTTGTCTAGTTGGAAAAATGTCTGCAAATACAACAGAATTAGTAAATAATATGATTGTCGCAAATTTAGCAGCTATCTCAAAACTCAAATCCGCAGGCGCAAAAATTGCGACTCTGTACTGCGATAATTACTTGGCATATGACGACGTCACAAAAGATTTTTATGAATTTCTAATAAATGCAAGTGATTTTGTTATTTTTCCAACAGAATACCTCAGGGACTACTGCAAGCCACAGCTTAAAACAGACATCAAGAATACATACATTATTCGAGATCCGTGGCAAATAAATACATTAGAAAAATATCCTGAAAAGCCATTAGGCTCATGTCCTTGGAGAATAATATGGTTTGGCTCCAGCAAAAATTTAGACTATCTTTTAAAAATATTACCGGATCTTTTTAGCAGCCAACTTGGGAGTTTAAAAATAGAGTTAACAGTTTTGTCGAATATGTATAGCTTAAAAAAGATTCAATCAAGTAATATAATCAAAAACCTTCCACCTGAATGGATTTTCAGATTAGTTCCGTGGTCAAACAACAATCAGCCCGAGCAACTCGCAAAAGAACTCAGAAGGGCTCATATTTCTATAATTCCATCCGACCCAGATGACCCCAAGAAGGCAGGATCAAGCCACAACAGGCTTGTTGATTCAATACGTTCCGGGTGCATTACAGTCGCAAGCCCCTTGAAAAGTTACCAAGAACTTTCAAAGGTATGCATCCTCGGAAACGATTTTCCAAAACTTATACAGATGTCAATCTTGCAATATGAAAGACTAATTAGCAAGCACAACTCATTAAGAGAATATGCGACTGAAATGTTTAACCCACGAATAAATCAATCCGCATGGGAACGCGTAATACGTGAAATTGCAGAGCGAAAAAACGAATGACACAAAGAATATTCATACAATTTTAATCACTACTCATCCACCAAATTTTTTTCAGATCCATCAAGAGTTCATTAGCTCGCCAATCAAGCAAATACTTCCATGCATAACAAGTAATGGTGAATTAAAAATCCACCCGACAGGACAAGTTGAAAATTCCTGAAGAGACCCCCTCATTGGTAACCAGCACCTGAAATGGTGTGCCCTCATGCCCTGCGATTCGACCCACCCGCAAAGGACCCCGCTTCTCCACGACCCTACCCTTAGCGTCGAACACCATCATCTGCATCAGCGGTGTGCCGTTGATGCCCAGGGCCAGGGCATCATCTGCTGGAGCCTCCACCAGCACCAAACGCACACCACCGGCAGGAATACGCAAGGACCTGTTGGTGGGTTTCAGAGGGCGCGCCCTGAGCCGCACGATCTCGATGTCATCAAGGCTCTGCATCGCCGCTGCAATCCAGAGCTGACGAAATGGTTCGGCAGGTTTCCGGTCCTGCATCGTCCCTGGCAGCAGCACCTGGGAACCAGCACTAACCAGATGTTCCACGACTTTCAGATGGACACCCTCCTGTTGCAGCGCCTGACGCGGCTGCTCCCAGTCCGCATCGCCTAAACGCCCCAACCGGGGACGGATCCCAGGCGGCAGCTGCTCGATCCGTGCCAGCCACTCCTCCGCCAGCTCGGTCCAGACCCTTCGCAGCGGCGCCTCCTCCATCGATTCCGAAACGTGTTGGCTGGCATCCACCAGCTGGAGAAACCAGCCGCGATCCACCTGAAGTGCCCGCAGCCGACTGAACAGCTGCTCGCGTAGATCCAGCTCCTCCGGCAGCAAGCGGACAGCTGGCTGCTGAGCCGCCCAATCAGGGGTGGTGCGAGGGGACCCGTCTGGGGTGGAGCTGCGCGGAAGCAAAAACAAGCCGATGGCGGAACCCACCAGAGCCGACAGCCCCAGCGCGATCACCACGGGCCAGAGGCGACCTTCCGCTCCCTGCTCGCGAGCCAAGGCCCGGCTGGTTCGCGGCGCCACGGGGGGCTCCGCCGGCAACACAACCGACTCGAGGGCCTTCAGCACCTCGGAAGCCTCGTTGAAACGGCGCTCCGGTGCCTTCGAGAGCAGGCGCTCCAGCACCTCTCGAAATCCTGCTTCCGACTCCAGGCCCTCTGGCCAGCCCCCCCCGAGCAACGCCAGGGCAGTGCCGCCCAGATCATGCAGATCCCTCCAGGCAGCATCCTGCTCTGTAGCTCCCTGCCGCTGCAGCCGACCACCGTCCAGCAGCACCGGTAGGCCATCGCTGCGGCGGCGCAGCACATGGCGGGGATTCACATCACCGTGCACCAACCCCTGGCCATGCAACACCGCCAGCACCGGCAGGATCTGGCGCAGCAGCAGCAGCACCTCTCCAGCCCCAAAAGACCTTTGCCGCTGCAGCACGTCGCAAGCGACACCGTCCTCCCAATCACGCACGAGCCACAGCGCACCATCCAGCTCGAAAAACTCACCGCAGCGGGGCCACTGGGGATGCAACAGCGTCTGCAATTGAGGCCAAACCCCAAGCAGCCTCTGCTGGGCTGCAGGGGTCTCCAGTTGGCGCATGGCCACCGGAAGATCACCCGCCATCACATCCACCGCGCGCCAGAGGGATCCCCGTAGCGAGTCGGGACCGCTCAGGCACTCTTCCAAGCGGTAGCGCTCCACCAGCACCGTGCCGGAACCGCTCAAGGGATTCAGCCGTATCGATGGACTGATGGTACCGATGGTTTGCTGCACCCCCTAGGGTCCGCGCAGGTTGGATCGGGCCCGTGCTGCTGGACACTCTGCTGGCGGTGCGGCGCCGCAGCGAAGCATTGATCGCACCGCTGGAACCGGAAGATCTGATGCTCCAAGGGATGGCGGATGCGAGCCCGCCCAAATGGCATCTGGGCCACACCAGCTGGTTCTTCGACACCTTCGTCTTGCAGCCCCATGCGCCAGGGCACCAGGCCTGCGATCCGCTCTGGAGCTATCAGTTCAACTCCTATTACGAGGCCGTCGGCGCCCGCCATCCCCGGCCACAGCGGGGCCTGCTCAGCCGCCCGGCCATCGCCGACGTGCTGACCTGGCGCCAACGGGTCAATGACGGGCTGGAAGCGCTGCTGCAGGATCCACCTGAAGTGGTGACGGCCCTGGTGGAACTGGGCTTGCAGCACGAGCAGCAGCACCAGGAACTGCTGCTGATGGATCTGCTGGATGGCTTCCAGCGCCAACCGTTGGAACCCGTCTACAACCCCGAGGCCGAGCTGAAATTGCAGCTGGCGCCGGAGCAGTGGCTGCCCTGCCCCGGTGGTCTGGCGGAGATCGGCCACCGGGGCGACGGCTTTCACTTCGACAACGAGACGCCGCGGCACCGGGTGTGGCTGGAGCCGTTTGAGCTGAGCAGCAGCCTGGTGAGCAACGCCGACTATGCCGCCTTCATCGCCGAGGGAGGCTATCGGCGGCCCGAGCTGTGGATGAGTGAAGGCTGGGCCCTGGTGCAACGGCACCAGTGGCAGGCGCCGCGCTACTGGCGGGAAGACAACGAGGAATTCACCCTGGCAGGCCGCCGCCGGCGCAACCCCAAGGCACCGGTGCGGCATCTCAGCTGGTTCGAGGCGGATGCCTATGCGCGCTGGAATGGAGCCCGGCTCCCCACCGAAGCGGAATGGGAGCACGCCTCTGGCCTACATGGCAGCGCCATGCAGCACGCACACCGGGTGCTCTGGCAGTGGACCGCCAGTGCCTACAGCCCCTATCCCGGGTTTCGGCCGGTGGAGGGGGCTATCGGCGAATACAACGGCAAATTCATGAGCTCCCAGATGGTGCTGCGGGGGAGCAGCTGGCTGACACCCCCAGGCCACGAACGCGACAGCTACCGGAATTTTTTCCCGCCAGCGAGCCGCTGGATGGCATCTGGCATCCGTCTTGCCCGATGAGCATCACTTTGCTGAACCTCCACCCAGCCCCGGCGGATCTGCAACGTCTGGTACGGGAGGGCCTGCAACGCAGCCCCCGCCAACTGCCAGCCTGGTTGCTCTATGACGCCGAAGGATCCCGGCTGTTCGCTGAGATCTGCCGGCAGCCGGAATACACCCTCACCCAACGGGAAATCACCCTGTTGGAGGCTAATGCGCCCGCCATCGCCGCCGCCACGGGCCCCGGGCTGGTGGTGGAATTCGGCATCGGCAACGCCCGCAAGGTAGACCCGCTGCTCACAGCCCTCGGCAGCAGCATCTTCGCCGCCTTGGACATCAGCCTCAGTGCCCTGAAGGAGGCCCTCTCCGGGCTCGCTACCCGGCACCCCAACACCGTCATGGTGGGCATCTGCTGTGACCACACCCGCCTGGTGCAGCTGCCTCAACATCCCGCCCTGGAGGGACAACGACGCATCGGCTTCTTCCCCGGCAGCTCCCTGGGCAATTTCACCCCGAAGGAGGCTGTGGAGTTTCTGCGCAATGCCCGGCAGCTGCTGGCCGGAGGGCCGCTGCTGCTGGGGCTTGATCAACCCCGCGAGCCGGCCTTGATGGAGGCCGCCTACGACGATGCCGCCGGGGTGTCCGCCGCCTTCGCGCACAACCTGCTGAAGCGGCTCAACCGCGACCTCCAGGGCGATGCTGATCCGACGCAGTTCCGCTACAGGGCCCACTGGCAGGCGGCGCAGCAGCGCATCGAAATGGCGCTAGTGAGCAGGCAGGACCAAACCGTGCACCTGGGCGGCGAGGCCTGGTTCTTCCGCCAGGAAGAAGCCTGGATCACCGAACACAGCGTCAAATACTCCCCAGATGGCGCAGCCGCCCTCGCGGCCAAGGCCGGCTGGCGGATCGAACGCCGCTGGACCGATCCGCACCAGCAAATGGCTCTGCATCTACTTTTGCCGGCAAACTGAGCCCACAGACTCATCCCATAGACGGAGCCCAGGAGCTCAGGCGGCATGAAAACAGACGAACGGCGTCAGGCGATCAAGCGGCAGCGTGAGCAGCTAATCCAAGACCTGGAAGCGGTGTACATGGCCGCCTTTGATCGGCTGGGGGAACTGGAAGGTGAAGTGGGCGAAGTGAAAGCCGCGCAGCTCACCCAGATGATCCTCAACTCCAAAACAGCTGCGATCGAGCCCCTGGAGAAAGAGATCGAAAAACCAGTGATCACCACCCCCGGCGAGGCATGAGCAGCTGGCTGGAGCAGTTGGAGCGGGAGCTGGACGCCAGGCTCTCCGCCTTTCTGCGCAACAACCCCGTCCAAGACAACCTGTTCAGCGAGCAGCACCTCAAGGATCGGGCCGGTGCCCTGCAACGCCAACGCCAACAACTGCAAAGCGAAGCGAAGCAGCAACGCCAGCAGCTGCTGAAGCTGGCTGAGGACGTGCGGGCCTGGCGCAGCCGGGTGGACCGCGCCAGGGCAGCCGGCGCAGTCGATCTGGCCGTGCGGGCCGAACAACATCTCACCAGCCTGATGAATCAGGGCCGCACCCTTTGGGCCGACCTGGAGGACCTGGGACGCCGTTTCACCGAAGTGGAAAAACAGCTGCAGGAGCTTCACCAGCAACAACAAACGCCCAGCCCCTCAACACTGGAGAAGGACTGGGCGTTGTTCGAAGCGGAGCAAGAGTTGCAACAGCTGCGCCGCGACGCAGGGCTGAGTTAGGTCAGGCCTTGGGAGCGGGGGGCTCAAGGCTGACACCCTCGGGCGGAGGCGTGGGGTCAGGATCAGCAATCAACATGTGCTGCAGCACGATTTCAGGGCGCTCACTGTCGCGCCAGCGAATGCGATAGGCGGGCATCTTGGTACCGCGACTGGTGGTCTGCTCAACCGGCTCCATCACCCATCCCCGGCGGGAACGGCCCTGGGGATTCCGCTTGACCACGGCATCAGCGTGCTTGAAGCGAAACCCGACGCGTTCTCCACTCATGGGGATAAGACCATGCCACTCCTCCCATTATTCCACTGAGGGTGGTTCTCCCTTGCGGGACTCCGGCCGCAGCAGCGGGAAGGCGATCACATCGCGAATCGACGGGCTGTCGGTGAGCAGCATCACCAGGCGGTCGATACCGATGCCGAGACCGCCCGTGGGGGGCATGCCCACCTCCAGAGCCATGACGAAATCCTCGTCCAACCCCTGGGCCTCCAGATCACCCGCCGCCTTGCGCTCCTGCTGAGCCTCAAGGCGCTGGCGTTGATCCACAGGATCGGTGAGTTCACTGAAGGCATTGGCGTGCTCGCGGCCGACGATGAACAACTCGAAGCGTTCCACCAGGCCAGGCTTGCTGCGATGGGGCCGGGCCAGGGGCGAAATCTCCACCGGGTAATCGGTGACGAAGGTGGGCTGAATCAGGGTCGTCTCCACCGCCTGCTCGAAGGCTTCATTGAGCAGACGGCCCACCGAGTCGGCCAGTTCAGGAGCATGCAAACCCTTAGCGGTCATCGCCGCAGCTGCCTCCTCCCGACTGCTGAAACTACTGAAATCAAGCCCCGTCGCGTCCTGCACGAGCTCGTGCATCGTGGCGCGCCGCCACGGCGGTGCCAAATCGATCGCGGTGCCCTGGTAGGTGATGGTGGTCGTGCCGCAGACCTCCTGGCACACCGCGCTGACCATCTGCTCGGTGAGCTCCATCATCCCGAGGTAATCGCTGTAGGCCTGGTAGACCTCCACCGAGGTGAACTCAGGGTTGTGGCGCGTGCTGACCCCTTCATTGCGGAAGATCCGGCCCAGCTCATACACCCGCTCAAAGCCCCCCACCACCAGACGCTTCAGGTGCAACTCGGTGGCAATCCGCAGGGTGAGAGGCAGGTCAAGAGCATTGTGATGGGTCTCGAACGGTCGAGCGTCAGCACCACCGGGTTCGCTCTGAAGCACGGGGGTCTCGATCTCGAGGAAATCGCGCTGATCGAGCCAACGGCGAATACCACTCACCAGGCGAGCCCGGCGCCGGAACGTCTCCCGGCTGTCGGGAGACACCACCAGATCCAAGTAACGCTGGCGGTAGCGCTTCTCCACGTCAGCCAGACCATGCCACTTGTCCGGCAAAGGCTGCAGCGCCTTGGTGAGCATGCGCCAGTCGTTCACCTTTACCGACAGTTCACCGCGGTCGGTGCGGCGCAGGGTGCCGCTCACCCCCAACCAGTCGCCGCTGTCGACCAGCGAGGTGATCTGTTTGAACCAGCCCTCCTGCTGGGCCTCCAGACCCGCTTTCTCAATGAACAGCTGGATGGATCCCGTCTCATCGGCCAGGGTGAAAAAAGCCAGCTTTCCCATCACCCGGCGGGTCATCACCCGTCCCGCCACGGAAACACTCACGTCCCGCTCTTCACCCTTGGGCAGATCGGCATGGGTCTCCTGCAGTTCAGCCATGCGGTGGCTGGGACTGAAGGTGAGGGCATAGGGACCCTGCCCCAGCTCCTCCAATGTCTTCGCCTTTTCTAGACGGGTGTCGCGCAGCTCAGACACAGCAGCAGGTCAGTCGGGCGCCATCCTGCCCGCCCGCGGGTTGATCAACCAGCAGCAGAGGCCTCGCCCATGCGTTGAGAGGCGTAACCGATACCCCGCACCGTCAGGATCAGCTCGGGATTACGGGGATCAGGCTCCAGTTTTCCGCGCAAACGCGCAACGTAGACATCCACCACGCGAAGGTCTGCTGCTCGACGGGGGGGATAGCCCCAAAGCTGCTCAAGAATTTCTGCCCGCGGCACAACGTGGCCGGGATCGCGGAACAGCAACTCCAAAAGGCTGAATTCCGTATAGGTGAGGTTGATCCGCTCCGACCCGCGAGTGACTTGGCGTCTGTTGGTATCCACCACCAGATCGCCGAGCCGCAAAACACCTTGCCCCGTGGGCAATTCACGGCTTTCAACGACAGCATTACCCCGACCCACCCGACGCAAAATTGTTGAAATACGAGCTTCCAGTTCCTTGGGGCTGAAAGGTTTGGGCAAATAGTCATCTGCGCCCAGATCCAGTCCAGCGACTCGCTCGGAGATCGCTTCAACGGCAGAAAGGAAAATGATCGGCACGCATGATTCAGCCCGCAAGCGGCGACATACCGCAAAGCCATCAAGCTTGGGCAGCATCACATCGAGCACCACCAAATCGGGGGACTCGTTGTGGAACATCTCCAGGGCTTGCTCACCATCCTCAGCGCAGATGACGCGGTAACCCGACAACTGGAGACGCATCACAAGAACACGCCTAACAGCCGCCTCGTCATCAACGACAAGAATGGTCGCTTTCGGTTGTGAGGGCAGGTTGCCCGTCATCCGAATCAAACCCTTAACGAGCTGCAACCTTACCTGTCAGGACATGGAGATCGACGCAAACACCCTGCCGCGCAGCTCGTTTACCGATTGTCTTAAGAATTGCCGGCGACCTCAGGCCAACGAGAACGGGCATATCTGTTCCATTCCGACGCCGCAGCTGTTAACGCCTGCTCAGGGCTGACCTGGGCCAACATCGCCCGCTGCATCTGGGTATAGAGGATCTTCTGCAGGCGCTTGATGCCCGGCAGCGCCGGTACCAACACCCGCGCCCGCTCCAACGTGCTAGCCGACAACAAACGGGCCTGGCGAATCTGACGCTCCGCGGCTGAACCGGGAACCTCCTGCTCCAACGCGGCACGCACCCGGGCCAGGGCCTCCAGTGACGACGGCAACACCCGGGCCTCGGCAGCAAAGCGCGCCTGCTGATCAGCATTGGTCAGAAACAGCGCCAGATCCACGGCCTCTTGGGCGCGCTGGCTCTGACGCGGCACCGCCAAGGTCATCAAGGCCACATTGGCGTTGCCATCAGCACCGGTCACCGGGGGATGGGACTCCGTCAACGCGGCCACCCCTGGCGCATTGGTTTGAATGCTGCGCAGGAACTCCGCCCCCGTGGCTGCCAGGGCCAGATCGCCGCTCTGGAACAACTCGATCGCCCGACGTTGTCCCTGGCTCACCACCTCGCGGGGCAACAGCCCCTCCCGGTAGAGATCACTCCAGAAGCGGAAGGCCCGACGACCCGCCGGGCTGTCGAAAGCAGCCCGGCGTCGGGAATCCAACAGGGTCACCCCCATCTGCACCAGGGTTTCCAGGAGCTCGGCCGAGTCATCCGGAACGGTGGTGAGAAACAGGCCATAGCGGCCCGTGCGCTCGCGAATGCGACGAGCAAAGGCCGGAACCTGATCCCAGCGGGTGGGCGGCGCTGGGATGCCGGCTTGATCCAACAGGGCCCGGTTGACCAGACTCAGCCGCACCGTGAGATACCAGGGCACGGCAATCTGCCCGGCATCGGGATCGCGGCAGGCCTGCCACACGGATGGCAGATAGCGGCCAGCGGCGTCAGCCGGCAGCAGCGGAGTTAAGTCGGCCAAGCCACCCTTGCTGGCCAGATTGGCCGCGAAGGGCGGATTGAGGTTCACCACATCTGGAGCCGTGCGCGCAAACACTGCCGCCAGCAACTTGCGTTCCACCGACCCCCAGGGCAGATCCGTCCAGCGCACAGGAGCGCCCGGATGGAGCCGGCACCAGTCCCCCAGAACATCCGCGAAATAGGGGTTGAACTTGGGGGCCAATTGCAGGGTCCACAACTCCAAGGCCCTGGTCTGTGGGGTCCTGGGACCGCAGGCCGCAAGTCCTAGGGCCGCTGCCCCCAGCAGCAGATCCCGTCGGGTGAACCTCATGAGGGAACCCTCCTTCGCCAGAGCAACAACTGCAACGACACCAACAGCGGTGCCAACAAACCCGTCACCAGGGCCTGGCACCAAAGGGTCTGCAGACCCCAGCTCTGGGTGAGGGGATCCAATGCGCCACCTTGACGCAACCAAAGCTGAAGAATCAACGACAAACCAAGACCCACCGAGCCAAGCCAGGCCAACAAGCCCAGATTCAGGCTGCGTTGAATCGGTGCTGCACGCCGCCCCAGCCTTCCCCACCACAGACCCAGAAGCAGCAACGCCGGCACCTGACTCAAACCTCCGAGGTTGAGACCATCCAGCACCAGCCCCAAAGTCACACCCGCCAACGCCCCCGACACCGGACCATCCACGAGAGCCCAGGGCAACAGCCAGAGCACAGCCCAGGCAGGCCCAACCCCATCAATGGCCAACCAAGGCGGCGACGCCAAGGCCAGCAACGGCACCACCAGGGCTGAAGCCACACAGATCGGTTGTCGGTGCAGACAAGCCATGTCAGCGGGTTTGCACTTGTACCCAGTCGATCGCCTCCGGTGCTGCGATCATCTGCACCACCGCTGTGGGTGCTGGAACAGCTTGCTCATCCACCGACTGGATGACGCCTACCGGCACGTTGGGGGGCAACAGGGTGCTGGCCGGCGACGTGGCGACTAAGTCACCCGGGCGCACGTCGGGGTCTTTATCGATGAAACGAAGCGAGAGGCGACTGCTGCCACGGCCCACCAGCAATCCATGGCGACGGCTGCGGGGCAGCCAAACGCCGATCTCGTGGCCGGGCGCGGTGAGCAACTTCACCCGAGCCGTCGCCGGGGTGACGCTGGCGATACGACCCACCAAACCTCCAGGGCCCAGAACAGCATCGCCCTGGCCCAACCCCTGCAGCGAACCCTTGCCCAACTCCAGTTGCTGCCACCATCCCCGCGGTGAGCGGGAAATCACAGCAGCTGGCACCTCGCCCTCGGCCGATCCATTTTGCTGAAGCTCCAGCAGACCGCGCAAGCGGCGGTTGTCGTCTGCCAAAAGCTGCAGACGGGAGCGCTCCTCCAGATCCGACGCGGCCGTGACCCATTCCCGCTGGGCAGAGCCAGGCCAGAAGGGTCGGCTGAGAAGGGCGTAGGCATCGCTGAAACCAGCGCCCTTGCTCAAGCGCACCAACAACAGTCCCACCACCAACAGCAGCCAGGGGGTGAGTTGCCCCAATCCACGCCAGCGGCTCTTGCCGGGACGGAGCGTTGGGGCCATGGCTTCAGGCGCCTGCGGCGGAGCGGACGAATTCCGGGGTGTCGACCACCCGCTGCAGACGCTTCCAATCTTCCAGTACCTGGCCGCAACCATTCACCACGCAAAGCAGTGGATCTTCCGCGATGTGCACAAAGATGCCGGTCTCGTGGCTGATCAGGTCGCTGATGCCCCGCACCAATGCACCACCGCCGGCCAGCATGATGCCGCGATCCACGATGTCGGCTGCCAGCTCGGGGGGGGTGCGCTCCAGCGTGCGCTTCACCGCTTCGACGATCACGTTGAGCGGTTCGGCGATCGCTTCGCGCAGATCACCAGCCTTGAGATTGATGGTGCGGGGCAAACCGGAGAGCAGATGCAGACCCCTCACATCCATGGACTGCTGATCGAATTGGTCGTCCGGGAAGGCGGAGCCAATGCGGATCTTGATCTCCTCGGCAGTCCGCTCGCCCACCACCATGTTGTGCACCTTTTTGAGATACACACCGATGGAATCGCTGATTTCATCACCGGCAACACGCACGGATTCACTCAACACCGTTCCGCCAAGGCTCAACACCGCCACCTCGGTGGTGCCGCCACCGATGTCAACAATCATTGTTCCGACGGGCTCGGTGACCGGAAGGCCCGCGCCGATGGCGGCTGCCACCGGTTCATCGATCAGGTGTACCTCACGGGCACCAGCCATACCTGCTTCCCGCACAGCGCGCCGCTCCACGCCAGTCACACCACTGGGAATGCCCACAACCAGACGGGGCGCCATGATGCCGCGCCCCTCATTGCCCTTGGTGATGAAGGTTTTGAGCATCTGTTCTGCGGCATCAAAATCCGCAATCACCCCGTCGCGCAGCGGACGGACAGCCCGGATGTTTCCGGGAGTACGCCCAAGCATCAACTTGGCTTCATCGCCCACGGCCATGGTGGTGCCTCGCTCGAGGTCGAGAGCCACCACGGAGGGCTCCTGCAGCACGATGCCGCGGCCTGAAACGTAGATCAGGGTGTTTGCGGTGCCCAGGTCGATGCCGATGTCGCGCGACAGCTGGAAACGACGAAAGAACACAGACACCGCAGTCAAGACCGCCGGATCATAGGGGCGTTCTTAGCAGTTGCCTGTTACACCCAGCGGCTTGGGTGGAACTCCTTAAAAGCAGTCACCCAACCGGTGTCGCATCATGAATCCAAATTCCGGAGATGAATTGTCTATGGGCGTTAATTCCGTCACCCTCGTCGGCCGTGCCGGCCGCGATCCCGAAGTGCGTTACTTCGAATCAGGCAGCATGGTGGCCAACCTCACCATGGCGGTGAACCGTCGCAGCCGCGACGATGAGCCCGACTGGTTCAACCTTGAGATCTGGGGCAAGCAGGCCCAGGTCGCCGCGGACTACGTGAAGAAGGGATCCCTGCTCGGCATCATCGGCAGCTTCAAGCTGGATCGCTGGACCGACCGTGCCAGTGGAGAAGAGCGCAGCAAGCCTGTGATCCGTGTTGACCGGCTCGAACTGCTCGGCTCCAAACGCGACAGCCAGGAGGCAGCCGGCAGCTTTGGCGGCCAGGCCTCCGATGAGGACATCCCCTTCTGAGCCTCCTTCCCAGGGAAACTCTCGCGCCGGTGATCAGTCGTCCTACTGATCACCGGCGCGACAACAAAATAAAAATTTTGAAATCTAAATAGAGACGAACGATGCTCTCCCATAAACACAAAACGATTTTTATTCATATACCCAAAACAGCCGGCCAAAGCATCGAACTAGCTTTTCTTCAGGACTTAGGCTTGTCATGGAAAACTCGTGCTCCTCTGCTTTTAAGAGCAAACGAATATCCCCTACTTGGGCCACCAAGACTAGCCCATCTCAACTACAGAGCATATGCAGACCACCATTACTTGAATCAAGAGCTACTCGATGAATACTTCACATTCTCATTCGTAAGAAATCCATATACAAGGGCAATTTCTTTATACAAATACATGTCAGGGCAAGACAAAAGTTTTAGCGACTTTATATGCACAGATTTTCTTTTGCTACACCATAAAGAGAACTGGTTTTTCCAGTCACAGTCTAGCTTTATTTGCGACGACAGAGGAATACCAATGATCGACTTTGTCGGACGATTTGAGACCATAAAAACTGATTTTGAGATTGTTGCTAAGCGCGCAAAGCTAAAGTCACACAAACTACCTAGACGCAATATCTCAAAAGAGAAAAATCAAGGGCACAAGCTTTCGAAAACAGCAATGAAGAATTTTACCCAAGAATCGCTAGAAATCATCAACACAATTTATGCTGATGATTTCAAATACTTTTACCATGAACAAAAGATTACGAGTCTTGATTCCATTGAAATCTGACGCCAGAGTCAAGCAGTGATTAAATTAATTATTAATCAACAGATGATTTCCGACGCCAGATGCGCAGGCCCACCCAAATCGCGCCAGCCAGAACCGACACCAACAGCAACACCTTCACTGCCTTGGAGACAGGGTCAATCCAAAGCTCAACGTTGCTATAGCCCTCTCCTAGAACCATACCGGCCACGGTGAGCAGGGCTGTCCAGATCAGACTGCCGGCTGTGGTCCAGATAAGGAACGGCGCCATCGGCATCATTTCAATGCCTGCTGGAACTGAGATCAACGTGCGAATACCAGGCACCAGACGCCCCCAGAACACCAAGGCGGTGCCGTAGCGGCTGAACCAGCGGCGGCTGCGGGCCAACTCATCGGCACTGATGCCAATCCAGCGACCATGGCGTTGCAACCAAGCTTCGATCCGTTCCTCGTTGATCAACCGTCCGATCCCATACCAGGGCAGAGCACCGAAAACGGTGCCCAGCAAACCGGCCAGAACCACAGGCAAGAGGTCAAGCTGACCCTGCTGCACATAGAAACCCCCGAGGGGCATGATCAGCTCGGAGGGAATCGGCGGGAACAGATTCTCCAAAAACATCGCCGCGAAAATTGCGGTGTAACCCAACCACTGGTTCGCCTCCACCGCTTGGCCGATCAACTCTGGAAGCTGTGTGATCAGATCAGAAAGCCCCATGGAGACTGCGCTGGAATAACGCAAGTCTTCCATGGGGCAGTAGTGAGAATCAGATTTGGATCCCCTGGATCGTGATCAGTAGCGGTAGTGGTCGGGCTTGTAAGGGCCTTCCACGGGCACGTTGATGTAGTCGGCCTGGTCCTTGCTGAGCTCGGTGAGCTTGGCGCCAATACGACCGAGGTGAAGGCGAGCCACCATCTCATCGAGGTGCTTGGGCAGCACATAAACCTCTTTGCCGTACTCGTCACCCTTGGTGAACAGCTCGATCTGAGCCAACACCTGGTTGGTGAAGGAGTTGCTCATCACAAAACTGGGGTGGCCAGTGGCGCAGCCCAGGTTCACCAAACGGCCTTCCGCCAGCAGGATGATCCTGTTGCCGCTGGGCAGGGTGATGTGGTCGACCTGCGGCTTGATGTTCTCCCACTCGTACGCCTTGAGGGAAGCGACATCGATCTCGTTATCGAAGTGCCCGATGTTGCAGACGATGGCCTCGTCTTTCATCTTCACCAGGTGCTCGTTACGGATCACCTGGTAGTTGCCGGTGGCGGTGACAAAGATGTCCATGTCTTCGACCACGTCTTCCAAACGCACCACGCGGTAACCCTCCATGGCGGCCTGCAGCGCGCAGATCGGATCCACTTCCGCAATGCAGACGGTGGCACCGAGACCACGCAGAGACTGGGCTGAACCCTTGCCTACATCGCCGTAGCCGATCACCAGGGCCTGCTTGCCAGCCACCATCACGTCGGTGGCCCGCTTGATGCTGTCCACCAGTGACTCGCGGCAGCCGTACAGGTTGTCGAACTTGCTCTTGGTGACTGAATCGTTGACGTTGATGGCAGGGAAAGGAAGCTCGCCGCTCTTCTGCATCTTGTAGAGACGCGCCACACCCGTGGTGGTCTCCTCGGTCACGCCCTGGATCTGGGCCTTGGTGCGGGAATAGAAGCTGGGGTCCTGGGCCAGCTTTTTCTTGATCGAAGCGAACAGGAAGGTTTCCTCTTCGTTGCCGGGGTTATCCAGAACGGTGATGTCCTGTTCGGCCTTGCTGCCCAGCATCACCAGTCCGGTGGCATCGCCACCGTCGTCCAGGATCATGTTGGGAGATCCGCCGTCACCCCACTCGAGGATGCGGTGGGTGTAGTCCCAGTACTCCTCCAGGGTCTCGCCTTTAACAGCGAAGACAGGAATGCCCTTGGCCGCGATGGCCGCAGCGGCGTGGTCCTGGGTGGAGAAGATGTTGCAGGAGGCCCAGCGCACTTCTGCTCCGAGCTCCACCAGGGTCTCGATCAGAACCGCGGTCTGAATCGTCATGTGCAGAGAGCCAGCGATGCGGGCGCCCTGCAGGGGCTTCTCGCTGCCGTACTTCTCGCGCAACGCCATCAGACCGGGCATCTCGGTCTCAGCAATGTCGAGCTCCTTGCGGCCGAAATCGGCTTGATTGATGTCGGCAATGACGCAATCGACGCCGAGCTTCAGCTCAGCCGGGGACGTGGGCGCTGCCACCATGGTTTTAATGCTCCCTAAAGCAAACGTGGAGTTGAATCTCTGCAGAGACGCCGAGGCTTCGGGCTCGCTAGAGCCGGACTCTACAGGGCATGTCTGGGCTCTTGAGACCCTTGAGACGACCCGGGCCCTGGGCCGATCCCTCGCTCGCGAACTGCCACAGGGGGCAATTCTTCTACTCAGTGGCCCCCTGGGGGCCGGCAAAACATCGCTGGTGCAGGGCCTGGCCGAAGGCATCGGGATCGCCGAGCCGATCACCAGCCCCACCTTTGCCTTGGCACAGCACTATCCCCAGGGAACACCGCAGCTGGTGCATCTCGATCTCTATCGCCTGGAGCACACGGCTTCCGCCGATGAGCTGTTTCTG
Source organism: Synechococcus sp. MU1617 (assembly GCF_020514235.1). Lineage (NCBI taxonomy): Bacteria > Bacillati > Cyanobacteriota > Cyanophyceae > Synechococcales > Synechococcaceae > Synechococcus > Synechococcus sp. MU1617. The sequence continues at coordinate 421,385 of NZ_VTLB01000002.1, read as the reverse complement.
CAGGAGGAGGAAGAGGCGCGCGCAGCAGGGGCGTTGATGGCGGTGGAGTGGCCAGAACGGCTTGGCCTCGACCTGCCGGAAGCCTGGCGGCTCGATCTGCGTCACCAGGACGAGGGCCGACTGGCTCAGCTCACCCCCCCCAGGAACGCCTCCACCTGAGCTTGCGTGGGCTGGGGATCAATGCCACCAGCACCAGCGCAGACCAAGGCACCACAGGCGGCCGCAAAACGGATGCGCTCATGGGGCGCGGCGGCCCACCGGTGCAACAGTCCAGCCGTGAAGGCATCGCCAGCACCAGTGGTGTCAACGACGGCGGGGGGCTGAAAGGCAGCCTGTTGACCCGATTCATCAGCCAACTGCCAGCGCACCGGGGCTGCTCCATCGGTGACCACCACATCGGGCCGCTGGGGCAAGGCCTGCTGAATCGCACCGGGATCGTCGCTGTTGAAGAACCAGAGCGCTTCCTCCCGCGCCAACTTGATCAGGGCCGCCTGGTCCAGAAGCGGTTGAATCGCGGCCTTCGCCGCTGCGGATGGTCCCGCCTCGGGATCAGCCGTGGCATCCCAAAACGTGGGACGCCAGTTCACATCGAGGGCAATCGCCGTGCCCTGGCTCCGGGCCTGGCGCACGGCCGACAGCAGGGCCGAGGCCGACATGGGTGCCGCCAGCGGCAGCGTGCCGATCAACAACCATCGGGCCTGGGGTAGGGCAGCCGGCTCCAGAGCCTGGTCCGCGAAACCCGCCCCTTCATCCCCGGCAAAGCCCTGGAACTGCCGTTCCCCATCCCGCGCACGGCGCACCAGCACGATTCGACTGGGACGCTCACCATCGCGCTGCAGCAGCGCGGTCTGCAGACCGCGCTCAGCAAACAACCTGGAAAAAGCCTCGCCAATGGCGTCCTGCCCCAAGCGACCGGCAAACGCCACGGGGGTCCCCAAGCGAGCCAAGCCACAGGCCAGATTCGCCGGTGCTCCTCCAAGACGGTCGTCCACCGGCCGATCCACCGCCGGATCACCTCCAGGCGGCCCAAGCCGATCGATCAGGGCTTCACCAAGACAGACGACAACGGGACCAAGCGCCATCCGACCGCATCAGGACCTTCCCTAAGGGTGGGCAGAGCCGCCCAACCTGCCAAGCAGCGCCTCAATGATCCGAGCATTGGCGGCTGGAAAGGCGTAATTCCCCAGGTCATCTGGCCGCACCCAACGCACCTGCTGACTCGCGAGGGGCTGCGGCTCCCCCGACACCCAGTCGCAGAGATGCACCACAAAGCGCAGCTTCTTGTGGCTGTAGGCGTGATCAACAGTGATTAGTTCAGCGCCCACCGTCACCGCAATGCCGAGCTCTTCCGTGAGCTCACGGGCAATGCAGGTTTCGATCGTTTCGCCCTGCTCCTGTTTGCCACCTGGGAACTCCCACATCCCCCCCAGCAGGCCTTCCTCCAAGCGCTGGTCGATCAACACCTCACCCTGCGCGTTGAGCACGACACCCACGCCGATCACCTGGAAAGGCAGGGGCTTGGGGGCATCGGTCACGGGCCAACGGCGGGGATCGCCGGCAGCGTAAGCAGCGCAGTGGGATTGCCAGGGGCAGCGGTGGCAGTCCGGCTGGCGGGGGGTGCAAAGCGTGGCCCCCAGATCCATCAGCGCCTGGTTGGTATCCCGCGGCCGCAGCGGATCGAGCAAGGCCTCGCTCCAGCGCCAGAACAGGGCGTCGTCGCGGGCCGGAGGACGCGGATGGGCCGTCAATCGCGCCAGCACCCGTTTGACGTTGCCATCCAAGATCGGCAACGGTGCATTGAAGGCACTGGAGAGGATGCTGCCGGCGGTGGTGCGGCCGATGCCCGGCAAGGCCATCCAAACCTCCAAGCTGTGCGGCCACGGGTGGCCCACCAGCAGTTGCGCTGCCTCATGCAGCCGACGCGCCCGCGAGTAATACCCCAGGCCCTGCCACTGCAACCGCACCTCATCCAGAGACGCCGCGGCCACGGCCTCCACAGTGGGAAACACCGCCATCCAGCGCCTCCAGTAGGGGAGCGCCACGGCCAACTGGGTCTGCTGCAGCATCACCTCGGCAATCCAGCACTCCAGGACATTGAGATGTTCATGGGGCTCGGGCCACCTTCCGTCCTTGGTGAACATCCACGGCTTCAGCGCAGGATCCTTCCGGCCGTGGACTTCCCACCAGGCCAGCAGGGAGTGACTGAGCTCAGCCGCTAGAGGACTGAAGTCGCGATGCTCAGCGCTGCGTCGTTGACCCATCAGGCAGCGACCCAAGCCTGGTCACTGCCCAGCAGCTTTCCCGACAAACCCAAGCGCTGCAGGATCCGACCGATCTGCGCCGGAGCCAGTGGCTTTCCCGTGCTGCTGAGCTTGCCAACCCCTGCAAGCGCATCAGCCATGGCCCTGTAGCTCAAGCCTGCACGAACCATTGGCTCAAGAACCCCGCGCAGTCCCTCCGCCTCAGCAATGGCCTTCTGCTTGCGCTCCGACGCCTTCTGAGCAGCACCTTCCCGGTACCCCCCAAGACACACGCCTCGGGCCTTGGCCGCGGCCAACGCTTCTTTAGTTCGCTCGCTGATCCGACGTGCCTCGAACTCAGCAACGCTGGCCATCATCGTGAGAACCATCCGACCAGCACTGGTGGTGGCATCAATGTCTGGCAAGTCGCAGAAGATGAAGCCACCCATCCCGTTCTTTTCTGCCTCGTTGGCGAGCTTCAAGACGAAGCCAGCATCACGAGCCAGACGATCGATCTTGGCAACAGCAATGACAGCCTTCTCCGCGCGAGCCTGAGCCAGAGCCGCGGCCAACTGAGGACGATCGTTCTTCCGACCGCTCTCAACCTCCACGAATTCAGCCGCAATCACAGCCCCCCGCTCGGAAGCCATTACTTCAACCTTGGCCCGCTGCGCTTCGAGGCCCAGGCCGGAGTTTCCCTGGCGATCTGTACTGACCCGGTAGTAGGCCAGCCAACGACTCGGACTCAGAGGACGATCAGGCAAAGACAACGGGAATCCAGTCGGTTGTTCCACAAGTCTACGTCGGTTGAACCTGTAACAGCGAACTTTATTGATGGGTAGTCAGCGCATGCCATGAAGGCCGACGCTGAACTCAATAAAGCCCCGAGTTATCCACCTTCAGAGCTACCGAGTTCTCCAGCACGATTCGTGCTGTCTGCGCATCGATGCCAGCAAGAGCCTGGAACTGGTCTGGACAAAGCTCAACTCGCGATAATGCGGAGCTTGATCTCATTTGTCTCCTAAAGGAATCCATGAAGGCTTCGCGTTTTGCGCACCTGTGTTCAACTGCCTTGCGACAGAGCTTGGTCGGAGCCTTCGTGGTCGTCTCTCTGCTTTCAGCGAGTCAACCGGTTGAGGCGCATGGTGATGCGAAAGGGGATGGTGAGATGCCCGTCACTAGTGGTGCGACCGGGCCACAGATAACGGTGTATCGATCGGCGAGTTGCGGTTGCTGTACGTCATGGGGATCCCACATCGCTTCAGCGGGATACCGCATTGAGGACCATGTCACCGAGGACATGGATGCCGTGAAGAAGGCGCGTGGTGTAAGCCCTCAACAGGCTTCTTGCCATACCGCGGTGGTGGAGGGTTATGTCATTGAAGGGCATGTGCCTGCTTCTTCGATCAAGCGTCTTTTGATCGAACGGCCCAATATCCGAGGCTTGACTGTTCCAGGGATGCCAGTGGGTTCTCCCGGGATGGAGGTGGCTGGCGTCGAGGCTAAACGTTTCGAGGTGCTCGCCATTGCCCATGACGGAACAACCTCCGTCTTTGCGCGCTACTGAGCGGTTTCAGAAAGACCGCTACAGGGAATGATCTGTCATCGAGATGGTTTAAAAAGCATCGCTGCACCCGACACTGTCACGACGACGGTGAGCCCACCCAAGAGCATTGGATAGAAAGGCTGAAGGTTCAGAACACCTAAATTCCCGGTGTGGATCTTGAGTAGCCAAAAGGCATCTATGTCTCGCTCCAAGAGCAAGCTGTAGAGAGATCCCGTACCGGCGGTGATCAGCAACGGAAGAGCGGCGATTGGTACAAACCATCGATGAACTCTTCGTGCCCGAATGGAGATCTTCTTCCGGGCTTGGTTCATTGCTTGCGGAGTTGGCGGTGGAGTTCACGCTCATCTGAGCAGGGCATCCAATGTCCTTTGTTTTCATGGACTGATGTGCAACCAATCTCACTGGCACGTTGTTGCGCGTCAGCTTTGGATTGGTAGATGCCTTTGCTGTGAGCATGGCTGGCCATGGGATGGACAACGAAAGCAGCGACGAGGGCGAATGAGATGGAGATCCATCCCATCATCGTTGTGGTGAAGGCATTAAAAGTGATTGCTTTCACAGCGCGAAAAGGCCATCAAATTTGTAGTAGTCCGGCTTATTCATGCCCTTGCTTTGCAACATTTTGCGGAGATCAATGATCTCTTTGCGTTGGGCGACGATGATCTCGCGTGCAAGGCGAAGGATGGTGGGATTGGTGGAATTTTCGCGAGCCTCATGGGCCATCTGAAGGGCGCCGCCATGGTGCTCAATCATTCCCTCTAGGAACCACTGCACCCTGTTTTCACGTGTCGGCTTCGTTCCTGACATGCGCATCGCGGCAATCACATCAGAACTCATGCGCACAAGATCTGCCATGGAGTTGGGGTCCCCGTTAGGGCGCAATGCCACGGGATACACCGGTGCATCGGGATACCAGGCTTTGCGCCATTGGCGCATCGCCTTGATCTCACGGGCCTGCTCGTTCCAGATGCTGTTTGCCAACGCCCCCACCCCAGGGGCGCCGATGTTGAAGACGTATTCACTCATCCGCAACGCACCGGCGTGGTGCTCCACCATTCCATCGATGAAGCGGAGGTCATAGGTGCTGCCTGCGGGGCCCATGCCATGGGCATGGTGCTGATGGTTGCCGGAATGGGGGGGTGCAGCCTCTTTCGTTTTTTCAGGTGCTGGGTGATGCATCCCATGGTCCATTTGGGCCAATGCGACTTGAGGGGGCAGTGCCGAGATGGCGGCCAGAGCAAAAGCGATGCGACGCATGGTGGCAACAAGAACAATCACGTCGCTATTGTGGAGTCTCCAGTCAGTGGAGAGTCAACCCTTCGTGCCTAAAGCGCCTGGCGATCTACTCAAGATTGGAGTTGTCTCTGCAAGAAGCAACATTTCGGTGAAAACGATTCGTTTTTATTGTGATGAAGGTTTATTGCTGCCAGTATCACGTACCGATTCCAGATATCGATTGTTTGATGAGTCTGTTTTTGACGAACTTAGTCTAATCCTTCGTCTGCGGGCCATGGACTTGCCTCTTGATTTGGTGAAAAAAGTAATTCAGGCACAGCGATCTGGAATCTGTACTTGCAGTGATCTCAAGACCACGATGCGCGAAAAATTAAGCGAGATTCATGAGCGCCTGGATGAATTGAAGGTGCTGGAGACTGAGATCAAAACGATGTTGAAGAGCTGGGAGCCTTGTGGCGGGGCTTGATCAGTCGTACGAGTATCGCAGTGTTCAGGCTTCAATCAAAATATTTCCCATCATGCCGAGATCCTCGTGATCAAAAACGTGGCAATGATAAACGCTTTTTCCTCCAAAGTCGTTGAAGCGGGTGCGCGCTTGGACGGTTTCTACATGCTGCACAAAAGGCCGCATCGAGGCCAGCCTCATCAATCCATCGCATGGAAGACCTTAGAGCTGAACGCCGGAGGTTTTCTGGAGCCAGATGGCGCTGACGGGGACCAGCTTCAAGAAGCTCTCATGCTGTGTTCACTCCATCTTTCCGTCAAAAGTCTTCGTTAGTTCGAAAAATCTTCAAGCAGCCCTGCGACCCCAAGAGCCGTCGCCTCGATGTTCATGGCACCCTCCAAGGCCTTGCAGGCCGCGGCCATTACGGAAGGAAGCTCACGCCCTTGGAGAACGGTGCCAGCTTCCAGGTGATGCCTGACGCTGCGCTCGACCATCGCCAGTAGCTCTTCAGCTCGATCTCCAACGGTGCGAGCTCGTGCGAGCTGCTCTTGTCGGAACGTCTCAAGCTGGTATTTGCAGCGCTCAAGGTCCTCCTTCGTTCGTGCCTCTGATGCCTGCTGAAGCATCCCGGAGTCGTAGTCAGCCAGACGCTCGTTCCAGCGCCACTGTTCTGCTCGTCGGCGCAGGGTTGATTCAGAGCAGCCCACAACATCCGCTGTCTGACTGAACTGACGACTGGGGCCAAAGTCTCGATGCAGCAGGAGCTGCTCGAAGGCATCTGCGGGCTCACCAGGGAGTTGTGGGAAGGAGTTCATCGACTTGTGCGCTTTCCAACAGGCTTCCAACGGGCTTCAAGCAGCGTCATCGAGCTTCATCCGGAAGAGCCAAACCGTTCGGATTGGTGGTGATTTTGTAGCTGCTCAGAGTGATCTAGCGGGCAGCATTCCCAGCGAAGTGGACGTCCTCCAGTCGCCTCCCACTGCTTCTCGATGAAGGCTCTACGCCTTCTCTCCATCCATCCTGAGGATCTATTGGGTTGGCCCTTGTAAAAGGAATCAAGATCGGTTCTAAAGGAAGCCAAGAGAGAGAGGTAACTACTCCAGGCTTCCGGTTGTTATCGACATTCCGAACGAACCTGAACAAGCCCAGGTAACTTGAAGGGTTGGCATTTCGAGGTAGTTGCCACCGCTTCGGAACACTTGCAACGAGAACAACAACTGCTCTCTTGCCACTTCTGTGGCGAACTTAAACAACCTCAGGAGTAGCTCCCTGAGCCGGATAGCCACCTCGTTTGGGTTCATTGGCCCTGTGTGTGCGAGGTGGTCGGTCCGGACCTTCCTCACACACAAACCCAATGCGCAAGAACTTTCAGGGCCTCAGGCCCCACACAACTGAGCAACTCAGAGCCGAGTTAGTTGTCGACCATCTGATTAATCTTGACGATTACATCCGCGGAGCGATCACGCTTGGCGCTGATGAAGGCTGGCGTGAGGCGTTAAATCGCAAGGCACAGGAGCAGATCAAGGAGGTCAAAGAAAATCTCAACCTGCGCCCTAACGAGGTCGCCTGGGAAGAGCGCTCCATCACTCGCAAGACGGACTACAGGTTCCGAGAAACTCCGCCCGAGAACTGGAACATCTACAGCGTCGGGATGACCAACAAAGGCGTGCTTCTGACCGGACTGCACTTTGCAGGCCAACGCAAGCACCCCAGCATCCGCACCCGAGAGAAGGGTGAAGTTCGCTTCGACTGCACCGGCACCCAGGTGAAGGTCTACCTCCCGCCGTTGACGTGGGAGTACGCCTTGCATCTGCTGGATCATCACGGGTTCATCTGCACTCGGGAGGAGTACACCCCGGAGATGGCATGGCAGTTCATCTTCAGTAACCCGGCGGTCCCCATCTGGGTCGAGGAATCAGCCCTTAAGGCGTTGTCTGCGACCTCCCATGGTCAGCTCGCCGTCGGCATTAACGGCATCAACTCAGCAGGGCAAAAGACCCGATCAGATCGCCTCCGTGTGCCCCTGCAGAAGCTCGCGAAGGGTGGCCGTCGGATGATTGTCAGGTTTGACAACGGCAGCAACTCTGAGCGCGCTGCGCAGCGAGTAGCAGGGCAGCTGAATCGAGCTGGAGCTGATGCCAACTGGTTCACCTGGACAGATCCAGGCAAGGCCAAGACGGACGACTACTTCGCGGCGAAGGGCAAGGCACTGGTCGCCGGCACGTTTGACCGCTCAGCCGATCAAACCGACAGCTTCAACCTGAACGAGGGTCAAAAGGGCCATTACTCCCGACTGAAGGGCAACTGGCGGACGACCACGATCGATCGCGAGTTCGAGCCGGAGGACCTGGTCAAGGCGCGGATGCAGGGGCGAATTATCGCCCTGGAGGGCCCCACGGGTACTGGCAAGACCAAGGCCTCAGTCGGTGCCATTGACCTGATGGAGCAGGCCCTGGGCCACAAGGTCATCGTGCTGGGTCTGTATCACCGTGCCTCGCTGGTCCACAAAGGCGCTGCTGAGTTCGGTGTCAGGGACCTCAGCTCATCCAGAGGCACGTTTGAGCGTGAACGTGGAGAGCGCAGGGACGGTCTGTTCTGCTGCTGCGAATCGATCAAGAAGGACAGCGGCGAGTTGGACATGTGGAGATGGAGCCACGACCTGGAGGAGAACCCCAGGCCAGCTGTGCTGTTCCTTGACGAGCTCACCCAAGCAACCCTGCATCTGCTCCTGGACGGGACTGACGGGATGAGAGACAGCAGGCGTGAGGCGATCCGGTCAGTTGAACGGTTGATACGAAACCCAGAGCTCATCATCATCGCTGCTGAAGCGGGCATAGGCGACATCGAGCTGGAATGGCTACAGGCGCTGTCTGGTGTTCAACCTCAGGTCATCAACACCACGTTTCGCCGGCAGTCCGACCTGTTCTATGGCGCCGCTACTGCTGACAACATCGACAAGCTCCAGCAGCTGTGCGGACAGACCATCGATCAAGGCCAGCAGGTCTGGCTCTCGATGGGCGAAGCAGAGTCACTGAAGAAATTCAGCGCACCTTTTTCTCGCAGCTTTCTGATCCACAGCGACAACTCCTCATCCTTGGAGGTCGCTGAACTGATGTCCAACACCAATGCGGTCGCAGGTCAGTACACCTTGGTCGGATACAGCCCATCTGTGGTCTCTGGCATCTCGTATGAGGCCTCAACCGTTGGCATCGCTGCTTGTGTGCAGCAATTCGCGATGGCCCCCCAAGACGCCATGCAAGCCGTCGCCAGGGCACGAAGCGCAGATCGGCGGATCATGCTGTCGCCTGTCTCAGCACCGATGGCAAAGATCGGAACTGGGCGGACATCACAAGAAGAGGTCAGCCGTGCCAGGTTCACTGCGATCGACCCGAAGATGCAGGAGCTCTACCGAGACCACCTGAAAGGCGTTGACCCGGCAACCGTGCGCTACTCAGTCGCCCTCGAAGCTCGGGTCAACTATGAGGCCGTCAATAACGAGCACGTGTTGGCATGCCGCCTCAAGGATCAGGGCTACACGCTCCGGCCGTTTGACGAGCTGATCAGCGACAACGCTGTTGTTATCCCGAAGGCTCAGCGGGATAAACAGAAAAAGCAGGCTGAACTGAGCCGCCGGACCCAGCTGATCCATGAGGTCATGACTGGTCAGAAGACCATTGACCAGGCCAACTCAGAGGCCAGTAGGGAGACCAAGAACGGCATTTGGGTGGACCTGGCAGCGGTAGACCCCAGCCATGCCTATGTGTGGATGCTGCGCGTCAGGGTGCATGACCTGATCGCTGCAAGGTCATTCACTGTCGATAGCGCTGAGTTCCGCGCGATGGCAGCAGAGGTGCAGAGCCTGAATAAGCACGAGGCACGGGAACTGCGAGACATCCTCGGTGGCCGCGTCACCATTCCTGGACCAGACGACGACGTCCCCGCAACGTTCGCCAAGGCGCTGCTCAAGGTGGCGGGGTTCACCACCCAGAGGCAGAGGCTCCAGGTTGATGGCGTCCGTACCTACCGCTTTGAGGTGATCGCGTTGGAGCTGTCCCCATTCTTGTAGTGGGGTCTATAGATCTACACACCCCACTACAAAAACAGGGCAACGTCCAACATCTTTCCAGTCCATAGAGTCGCCACACTCAGCTCGAAGCAAAGAAGACTGTTGATAACTCGAACAGAGCGCCTTCAGGGAACTGCTGAAGCTCACGCTTGTTTTCATTGTCGTCCCTCGCTTCTATCGCCTCCAAGATCAACTTCGTAACCAAGCTCTGATGCACGGAAGCGAGCAATCTCTTGGAGACCAGCCACAACCTCTGGGGGGAAGACAGGCCGCGGAAACTTGCCAGGCTCCTTGATCACCCCTCCTCGTCCTGTCACCAGTTGATTGAACCAAGTCTTGCCAGCGAACAAGAAGGCAAAGCCGCGCTCGTAACCCATCGCTCGCAGGGCATGCAGCTCTCCAAGCGCAGTCCCCCAGGAATCCGTCGGAAACCCATTGGGACCAAGCCGGTTGTAGTGAAGCTGAATCGAGTCTCCACTCATGACCCAAGAAATACCGAGCTGCTGAAGCCAAGAGTTGAACTGCATCCGTTTGGGAATCTCTTGAAGCCCATGCTGAAGAAACTGGGACACGATCTCGACTGTGTCCTGCGCCTTCAGCACAGGGTCCTGAGGGCGTAACTCGCTGAGCCTGTAGTTCAACTCAGAAATCTCTCGCTCGAGCTCTAGAACTTGCTCACGCGCCTGAGAGATGGCACCGGTCAGAACAGAGACCTGAATCTCGTTGGGCAGCTCCTTCGTCAGCTCTTCAGCAAGACGATGTTCACCGCGCTGAATCCTTCCACTGAGCTCCTGAAGCTGATCGTTTGCAGTACGGATCTGCCTGCTCAAATCCTCCACTTCCGGCCCCATCTGGATGGGGAAGAGGTTCTGCCAGTCGGCCAACGACAAGGTCGCCATCAGCATCGCCTCGGCCTCATCCAAAGGAAGATTGATGGTCGGCGACTTCCGCCAAGCACCAAGCTGCTCACGACATCGCGTCGCACCCTGCTTTGCGACCGCACCAGCACTGTCAGAACAGGTGACATAACCGGGATGCCCGGGTCTGGCGTATCGACCGGCCGCCCTGTAAGTCAACAGAGACCCACAACCCGCGCAACGGACCAAACCACTGAACAGGAAGTGAACTTTCCGCGCCTTGGTGGTTGAACGCTTCCGATCACGCGTTGCCTTCGCCCGTTGGGCTCTTGTGAAGGTCTCCTGATCAACAACAGAGGGGTAATAACCCGGTATCTCATGGCTGTTTTTGCGCTGCAACAAGCCGGTGACAGCGGGGTCCCTTAACCGTTGACTCACTTGACCACGGTTCCAACGACCGTCCTTAGATGCAGGAGGGGCTGCATAGCCCTCCGTATTCAGCTCATCGGCAATCTGCGTCTGGCCCATCCCCGCCAGGCACATCTTGAACATGGCCTCGATCGACTTGGCGTAGCCGTTTAAGCGAAATGGGTTGTCAGGCAACGACTCATCCCGGTCAATCCAGTAGGGATTGCGATGCCGCGGCCTCTCACCACGATCCTGCGCCTCGTAAATCTTGCGCCACCCACCACGAGACCATTTCGACTTCTCGTCGCTCTCGGCATGAGCCTGTGCGAAGAGGAACGACAGCATGGCGAGGTCTTGGGCCCCAGTCGTCTCTCTGAACAAAGGAGAGCCACCCTGATAGCTGCAGACCGCAAACCCAAGCCCCTGCCCCCAGACATCCCGGATCAGAGACTCCAGTGCATCCAGAGGCTCTTGCCTGGAGAAGCGCCTGTGATCCTCAACGACCAGCACGGACCCCTTCGGGATAGAACCGGAGCGAGCTGCCTCTAGAAACCGCCCCAGCGCCCCTTGGGTGCGGTTCCGGCCGGTGTAAGCGCTGACGCCTGGATCGAGAAGTTCCTCAGCAAGACGAAAGTCGGGATGCCTGCGCATCCAATCCTTTAGAGCCTCCTCCTGGCGCTGCAGACCTGACTTATCGCCTTGTGCCTGGCCACCACTGGAAACGCGGCGATAGGAATAAGCCAGCGCCATGGAGAGGCTTGCCCGACACAGACAAGCTAGTCACCTATGCCGCAGAGCACCGCATCACCTCAGCAATCCAGATGCCGTAGGGATTGAGCGAATGAGCCGCTTCAGGCCAGCCTCCAGGCGCCTTGAACATCCAGGGCTTCTGCTCAGGATCTCGACGGCCATGGGTCTGCCACCAGAGGAGCAAGCAAGCGCTCAGTTCAACGGAGTTGGGCAAGCCTGGAGCGGAGTTGCCGCCATTGGCGCCGATGCTGCCGGCGCTGGGGTGGGTTGAGCGGGGCATGGGCAAGCAGCTGCTGCTGATCCGCCATCGCCTCCAACAGGGTGGCCAGATCGGGGTGCATCTTCGCGGCTCGCCGGCAAACACACGGGAAGCTTTCCCCCTGCTGGGGCACAACTCCCCAACGGGCCAACAGACGAAGGGACTGCGATAGGGGAGAACGGGGCCGGAGGCCCAGATGCAACAGCAGCCAACCAGCCGTCAGCGCCGCCATTCCACCCATCACAATCGCCACACCCAACCAACGCAGCTGCACTCCAAACAGCATCTGCAGCCAAGCCTGCTGACTGGACTGATCGAAACTCAACCACCAGCGCGTCCAGGCCAGATCCAGGCCCCACCACTGCCATTGGAGCCAGCGCCACCAGGGCACGTTGCCCCCTTGGCGCTGCGCTGACTCAGCAGCCATTGCGGCAGCAGGCAAACCAGAGTTTGCGGCCCAAAGGGTGGGATCCACCCGCTGCCAGCCTTCCCCTTCCAACCACAGCTCAACCCAGGCATGGGCATCGCTCTGGCGCAGCTCCAGATAGGGATTGCCGCTCATGGGTTGCACCACATGGCCGCCCTGATAGCCACTCACAACGCGGGCTGGCACATCGGCAGCCCGCAGCAAGGCGGCCAGAGCACTGGCGTAGTGACCGCAGAACCCCACCTGCTGATCGAACAGAAAGGCATCCAGATCAGCAACCGCACCGGGCTGAAGGCTGTAGCGGAAGGGCTGACGCCGAAACCAACCCTCAACCGCCTCCAACCGTTCACGCCCCGTGGGCAGCCCTCGGAACTGTTGCGCCAAGGTCTTCAGTCTGGGCAAGGAATCTGGCGGCGCCTGCCGTTCACTGGGAATGGGGGGGCGCTGCTGCCAGGCCGCCACCTTTTCGGGAGACCGCAGGCGAAAGGAGCGGCGCTGACGCGATGCGGCACCAACCAGCAGCTCACCTTCCGGAGTGATCCACTGATCCGGCGAAGTCGGCAAGGCGGAGCCATCCCAGGGGACAGCCCTGGTGGCTGAAGGTTCCACCACCCACCACTGGCTGGTTCCCTCCCCCACCTGGGGGCGACCAGAGCCACCCCGAGGAACGTGAGGATCCCGGTGCTGCCAGCGGCGGCCATCGAACTGTTCATGCACCAACACCCGCCAGTAGGCATCCGTTGGCAGGGGCTGCACCTCCGGGAGCAAAACCCGTGCTGCCGAGCCATCCACCAGCGTCAGCTCGGCAATGCTGAGGGGATCTAGGTCTGGAGACAGACCAGTGACCGCGCCGCGGGCGGGGCCCAACTCAGTGGTCCACAGCGGTGGAAGCCTGGGCACAAACAAAAACAACACCAGCGCAAGGGGCAACGCTGCCCCCAGCAGCTGCAGGCTGCGCTGCAGAAATCCGCGGAAGCCAAGGGAGCCAGCCAGCTCATGGCCCAGCAAACCGGCAAGAGCCAGCAACACCGCCACCAGCTGAAGGACGCTCGCCAAAAGCCCCTGCAGCTGAGCCGCCAGCAGGCCGGTGGAGACCAATTGCAGGAGGGCGACGAGCCGCCGGTCGAAGGGCCGCCGGCATTCCCGCAGCTTGAACAGGGCACAGAACACCAACGCCCATGTGGGCCAGGTGAGGGGTGCGGACCAATTCAATGCGAGGCATTGCAGCAGCAGGGGCGACAACGCACACCAGGCCAAAAACGACACATGGCGTTGATGGCTCATGCCGTCGCTAACGCCTCCAAACAAGCATCGCGATGGCGCACCCCCTTCGATGGCGCCAGGCTGATGGCCTGGAACTGCAGGCCGAAGCAGGCTCCGCTGTGGTGCAGGCGCCAGATGCGATCCGCCAGATGCTCCCGGGCCAGCTCCAGTTCAACGCCTGGTGCAGGGGTGAGGATCACTTCAGGTTCCTCGGGGTCGTTGAACAGCTTGGCCTGCAAGGGCCTGCCTCGAGCGGCACTGGCCCAATCCACCAGGGCAGGTCGTTCGCCCTCGCGCACAGGCCTGAGGTCCTGCCATTCCTCAAGGCCATCCCTGGAGCGCGGAGGCTGCTTTTCAGCAACAGGGCCAGGGCAACGGCGAGGCCAGATCAACTGCGGCTGCTGGGGCTGCCATCGCCCCCAACAGATGAACAACCCGAGTGGTGCAATGGTCTCGATCTGCACGGGCGGCGGCAGCTGCCAGCCCCGATGCCCCGCCACCCAGGGAAGAAAGAGGGTCGCGCGGCCTGCGGCAATGCGATCACAGTCCACAACGGCATGCCCCTGAACGCGCAAGCTGCAACGGGGCCGAGCTGCAGCGCTGTCCAATTGCAAGGAATAGAGCGCCGGCTCACCAGCAAACGCCGGGGCGGGCTGATCACAGCGCAGGGTGAGCCCCTGGAGTGTGTCGTGGGTGAGAAACATGGCCAGCAACATCAGCCCGAGCATCACGAAAGCGAGCAGCAGGGTGCTGTTGCTTCCCGTCTGAATGGCCACCAGCAGCAACAGGCCAGCCGCCGCGATCCAGAGCGCGCCGAAGCGACTGGGAATGATGTAGAGGCTGCGATGCCCCAGCTTCAGTTCAGCGCAAGGCCGGGACGGCTTGAAGAAGGGCTTCACTGTGCGGTGCGCCATGACGGGCAGGACAACCGGCATCCAGTCGATGCTCCACCACGGCCGGCAACACGGACTGAACATCGTCAATCACCACATGATCGCGTCCGTCGAGCAGCGACCAGGCGCGGGCAGCTGCAAGGAGGCCCTGACTGGCCCGCGGAGAGAGACCGGGATGCCGCTGACGACTGACCTCCACCAGATCAAGGACGTAATCGATCAGAAGCTCAGAGCAGTGCTGGGCAGAACAACGCTGCTGCAACTGCTGCAGGGCCTCCGGAGCCAGCCGAGGCAGTGAGCTGTCGAAGGTTGAATCAAACCCAGCGCAAAGCAACGCCCGCTCAGACGCGCGATCGGGAAAACCCAGACTCAAGCGCATCAGAAAACGATCCAGCTGGGCCTCAGGCAAGGGGCTTGTGCCCACCTGATCGAGGCTGTTCTGGGTCGCGATCACAAAAAACGGCTTGGGCAAGCCATGGCTGACACCATCGACGCTGACGCGACCAGCGGCCATGGCCTCCAGCAGGGCGCTCTGGGTGCGGGGACTGGCGCGATTGATCTCATCGGCCAGCAACACCTGCGTGAAGAGCGGGCCGGGCTGAAAGCGGAAGCTGGCCTCCGCCGGATGGAACACGTTCAAGCCCGTGAGGTCTGCCGGCAACAGATCACTGGTGAAGCTCACACGCTTGAAGGCGAGAGCAAAAACCCTGGCCAACGCTTCAGCCAGGGTCGATTTCCCCATCCCCGGGCGGTCTTCGATCAGCAGATGACCACCGGCCAGCAAACAACTGATGGCCAGGCGCACCTGATGGTCCTTCCCCAGCAGCACCCGGCCGACAGCCTCGATCAAGGGCAACAGCTCCGGTGCAGCCAAGGGATCACGCCAAGCACTGCTCCAAGTTGACAGGTCACTGAGCCAACGCTGGGCCAACCCCGATCCAAGCCGTTCCCTCGCCAGGATGCAAGGGCACAGCAAGCCAAAGAGTGGGCCCGAGCAACAACCTCTGGAGCTGGAACGAGCGATCCATTGGCTGGAGCCTAATGGGGGATCCCAAGGCAGAAGCGGCAGTGCTGCTGATCCATGGCTTCGGGGCCAACACCAACCACTGGCGGTTCAACCAACCAGTACTGGCCAAACAGGCGCCGACCTATGCCATCGATCTACTCGGCTTCGGGCGCAGTGATCAGCCGCGGGCCCGCTTGAAGGATGAGCCCGTCGAATCAGATGCCGTGCATTACGGCTTTGATCTCTGGGGTCAGCAGGTGGCTGACTTCTGCGCTGAAGTAGTGCAACGACCCGTGCTGCTGGTGGGCAACTCGATCGGTGGAGTTGTGGCCCTACGAGCCGCACAACTGTTGGAAGAGAGCTGCCGTGGCGTGGTGCTGATCGACTGCGCCCAGCGCCTGATGGATGACAAACAGCTGGCCACTCAACCGGCCTGGATGGGCTGGACCCGGCCGCTGCTGAAAAAGATGGTTCGGCAGCGATGGTTGAGCACGGCGTTATTCCGCAATGCCGCCCGCCCCGGCGTAATCCGCAGCGTGCTGAAGCAGGCCTACCCCAGCGGCCACAACATCGACGACGAGCTGGTGGATCTACTGTTCCAACCCACCCAACGCGCAGGTGCCGCGGAAGCTTTCCGTGGCTTCATCAACCTTTTTGACGACTATCTCGCCCCTCAACTGATGGAGGACTTGGCTGTTCCCGTAGATCTGATCTGGGGAGAGAAGGATCCCTGGGAGCCTTTGCCAGAAGCTCAACATTGGAGCAAAACCATCCAATGCGTGCGCTCGCTCGTGGTGATTTCTGAGGCCGGGCACTGTCCCCATGACGAGGCACCGAGAGCCACTAACAAGGCCTTGCTCAGAACACTGATGACTCCAATGCCTCCACAGACGACGTCATGACGCGCCAAAACTGCTGGTCGCTAAGCGCCCCAAGGCTCCAAAGCGCTGCAATGCATTGGTAATCTTCAACAAGAAAGCGTTTGAGATTGTTCATCGCTTCTGCATCAAGATCCTGATCGATACGATGCTTTGAATCATTGCTGCGTTCTCTTAATCCTGAAGCGTCAACCCTCAAAATTCTGGAGCAATCAGCAGCCAAGTCTTCCTGGCACACCACACCCAAGACATTTCTAGAGGTAAGCACACCCAAAAGAGGCTGGCAGTAAAAAGAAATCGACTCGCGTAAATGATGCACCGAATGAAAATCTCTCGCCACAGCCTGATCAAGCCGCCCATCTGAGCGGTAAAGAGCACGAGCGATTCTGCCTAAACTCTGGTAGTGGCGTAGAACCTTTCTTTCCCCTGGAAAGCGACGAACCTGATCCGGCGTTGCCTCCTCAATTACAAGTTTTTTACGCCACTCAAAAGCCGAGAAGGCACGATCAATCGGATTACGAAGACAAAAAAGATAATCACAACTTGAATCAACTACAACACCATTGATATGCGTTTCGAAAAAAGAGGAGTACCTTTCACTTACAACAGACGAATGAGATAGCAGTTTTGCAACTGTTGAACCTCCGCACTTACCGATATGAACAAATTGCAATTGGCGCTTCAAAGCGGGGCCCAGTGTCTCAACCGCAGCCTAAAGAAGCCTCAGCAAGCCACGTAAGCCTCCACCTGATCACTCACCCGGCGCAGACCCGCCAGACCGTCACGCTCAAGATTCCGGACACGGTCACGGCTCATGCCCAGAATCCGGCCAATACCGGTGAGGCTCATCGGGTCTTCGCCGTCCATGCCATAACGCATACGCAGGACCTGCTCTTGTAGGTGAGGAAGCTGACCCAACAGGCTGCGCAAGTCACCTTTCAGGCAGTCTTCCTCCACTTGATCGCTGGGAAGATCACCATCGCCGGAAAGCAATTCCAGCAGTTCGGTGTCGTCACCATCACCGACCTTCATCTCCAGACTCACCGGCTGACGGGCTCGGCACATCAAATCTTTGACGTCGTCTTCCGGGAGTTCAACGAACTCGGCCAACTCGGTGACGGTGGGCGTGCGGCCCAGCTCCTGACTTAGCTCGCGCTGACCCTTTTTGAGCTTGTTCAGCATCTCGGTAATGTGAATCGGCAGCCGAATCGTGCGGCTCTTCTCCGCAATGGCCCGCGTGATGCCCTGACGAATCCACCAGTAGGCGTAGGTGGAGAATTTGTAGCCGCGGGTGGGATCAAACTTCTCCACACCACGCACCAACCCAATGGTGCCTTCCTGGATCAAATCCAGGAGCTCCATGTTCCGCTTGGTGTACTTCTTGGCCACGCTCACTACCAGCCGGAGATTGGCAGCCACCATGCGCTCCTTGGCCCGTCGGCCATGTTGCAGCTTGCGCTTGAGCTGCATCGATGACAGCCCTGAAGCCTTGGCCAGCTTGTCGCGACTGGGCTTCTCACCGGCCTTGCTCTCCAGCTCAGACTCGAGGGACTCCAGATCCATCAACTCCTGGACTTGCCGGCCCAGAGTGATCTCCTGCTCGTGAGTCAGCAGGGGCACACGGCCAATGTCTCGCAGGTAAGAACGAACCAGATCAACGTCAGCGGTGACGGTTCTTGCAGCTTTAGCAGCAGTTTTGGGCTTGGAAGCAGCGGTCGCAGCCGGAGCCATGGGGCGCTTCTTTGAGTTATGTGAAGAGTACTCCTAAGAAACGTAAACAGACTCTCAGAAAACGCCCAAGACGAAGAAATGGGTAGAAATACCTCCTGCCTGAACCAGCTGCGGCAGGTGGACCAGCAGCCACCCCGCCGTCTTCAAATAAATCAGCGTTCCAGCCACGTCGGTGCAGGTGGTGATGAAGGGCGTAGACATCAGGGCTGGATCCAGACCCATGCGATCAAACAGAAGCGGAAACGCAGCGCCCGCTGTGGCAGCCAGGGTGGTGATCGCCAGCAGGCTCATCCCCACCGAGAGGCCCACCAAAGCGCTTTCCCCTCGCCACCAAGCAAAGGGAACCACCAGCAGCATCATCAACACCCCCAGCAACGCCCCCGCCATGGCTTCGCGGCCAATCGCCTTTAACGGACCAAGGCTGGAGATGCTCTGTGTGCTCAAACCGCGGATCACCACCGTGGAGCTCTGGGCCCCCACGTTGCCGCCAGTGCCACCCAGCAAGGGAATGAACGCCGCCAGCAACACCACCTGCTGCAGCACGTCCTCATTAGCGGCGATGACTTCCGATGTGAAAAAGCTTGCGAGCACCAGCACCGCCAGCCACACCACGCGGCGGCGAGCAACGGTGAACAGGTTGCTGCTGAAGTAATCGTCGTCATCGCCGGCCTGCACGGCGCCGGCGGCGTAGAGATCACGGGTGGCCTCCTGCTCGATCACATCGATCACGTCGTCCACCGTGACGATGCCCACCAAGCGCTGTTCCAAATCCACCACGGGAACAGCAAGGAAGTCGTAGCGCTGAATCGTGCGCGCCACCTTCTCCTGATCCGTGTCGGTGCTGACGCTGAGCACCTCCTCCGTCATCACATCGCCGATGCGGGCTTGTGGGTCTGCTGTGACTAGATCACGGAGCGACAGGATGCCGGTGAGGCGTCGCTCCGCATCCGTCACGTAGAGGGAATAAATCGTTTCGGTGTCGCGGGCACGCCGCCGCACAATCTCCAGTGCCACCGCCGCCGTCTGGTTTTCTTTAAAGGCGATGTACTCAGTCGTCATCAAGCGACCGGCCGTCTCCGCGCGGTATCCCAGCAACTCAGCGGTCACCTTGCGCTCATCGGGGCTCAGCTCACTGAGCAACTGCCGCACCACCTTGGCCGGCAGCTCCTCAAACAACCGAGCGCGGTCATCCGGCGACATCTCCTCCACCACCTCGCGCATCTCACCGGAACGCAGCAGGCTCAGCAGGCTCTGTTGAGTGGCGGTGTCGAGGTATTCATAAACACTGATGGCCTCGTCCTTGCTAAGCAGACGAAAGGCAATCGCCTGCAGGTTGGCTGGAAGATTGCCAATCGCTTCAGCGATGTCCACCGGCTGAACCGGTTCCAGCAGCAATTTCACCGCGTCGTAGTTGCCCGCCTGGAGCATCGCGACGAGCTCATGGGAAACCGCCTCAGCCAGCAACTCGGGCTCCATGCTTACGCCAGCACTGCTCAGCCCCGATGCCTCCGTCATGCCCCTCCGGCCGGGAGCCCAGTGTATGGCCGTTACAGCCGGTTAACCTCTGCGCTCCATCTCTGTTCCACCATGGCGATCAGCGTCAGCGCCGTTTCCGTCACTACACCTGACGGCAGCAGCAAATCCCTGGGCGACTACGCCGGCAAGGTGCTGCTGATCGTGAACGTGGCCAGCCGCTGCGGATTCACCAAGCAGTACGCGGGTCTGCAGGCACTAAACGAGGCCTACGCCGCCAAGGGCCTTGCCGTTCTGGGCTTCCCCTGCAACGACTTCGGCGCCCAGGAGCCAGGCAGCCTGGACGAAATCAAGAGCTTCTGCTCCACCACCTACGGCGCCGACTTCGAACTGTTCGAGAAGGTGAACGCCAAAGGAAGCACCACCGAGCCATACACCACCCTCAACCAGATGGATCCCGCCGGTGATGTGGAGTGGAACTTCGAGAAGTTCCTTGTGGGCAAGGACGGCACAGTGATCGCTCGCTTCAAGAGCGCCGTCACCCCTGAAGACCTCAAGTCGGCGATTGAGGCGGCTCTGGCGGCTTGAACCATCGCCCGAGGCTGAATCCCAGGGCTGCGGCACCAAGTCCCAGCCCGAGGGTCAGCCCGATCAAGCCCAGTGCGGCGGCCCAGTCACCTGAACTCAGGTGCTTCATGGCCGCCAGCATCAAGCTGCTGAAAGTGGTGAGCGAACCACAGAAGCCAATGCCTATGAGCAACTGACGCCGTCGCGCCGCCGGGAGCCCAGCCAGCAAGCCCAAAAGGGCGGCCCCCAGAACATTCACCAGCAGGTTCTGATCACCCAGATGCAGAGCCACCTGCCAGCGGAGAAGAGCTCCGGGCACAGCACCCGCACCAACAAGCAACAGCTCCTGTAGTTCCAGTTGCAGGCTCGGCTGGGTTTCAGGCATGGGTCACCAGTCCATAACCAACGGCAGAGGCCAGCAAGCCTGCACCGATTGAGGCCGCCGCCAGCACCAACGCCGTCAGCGTTTGGCCAGCCCGCAACTCGTTCAACAACTCCACCGCGAAGGTTGAAAAGGTGCTGAGACTGCCGAAAAAACCCACCCCCATCAGCAAAGCAATGCCGGTGCTGGGGGCACATGTTTCATTGAGCGCCAGCACCAGACCCAGGGCGAAGCAAGCCACCACATTCACCATGAAGGTGCCCCAGTGCTTCTTGGGCACCATCGGCTGGAAGTGGTTCACCACCTTCAAGCGCAGCCAGGCCCCGGGGATCGCCCCCAGACCCACCAAGACAGCTTCAGACGCGGAGCCAGCCACGACGTTGATCTCCCGAAAGCGTTTGCACGTGCAACCAATCCTGACCATCGGCAGCGGACCAACGCCGCAGCAGCCGCAGGGAGGATCCCGCCTTGAGGGTGCGCAGCCGTGGAGCAACCTCCAGCGGACTGAAGTGCAAGGGCTGGTCAGTCGACGTGTGTAAGGGCCCAGACGCCTCGCGGCGTCGGGGTTGCGGTTGACGCCTGTCAGCACCACCAGCCGGCAGAGCTGCCGGGGCCATCAGGGCCACCCCCAACAGCCAACTCCAACGCAGAACAGGCCCCATCAAATGTCGAGGGCTGCCATGTCCAGCTCGGCGCTGTGGGTCTCAATGAATTCCCGTCGGGGCGCCACCTTGTCGCCCATCAGGATCGTGAAGATGCGATCGGCCTCGAGGGCATCCTCGATCTCAACACGCTTCATCGTGCGGGTAGTGGGATCCATCGTGGTTTCCCAGAGCTGCTTGGGCATCATTTCGCCAAGGCCCTTGAAGCGCTGGATCGTGTAGTTGGCCTTCTCGCCGAAGCCCTGCAGGGTCTTCTGCAGATCGCCTTCGTTGTAGCAATAGGTGTGGTTCTTGCCGCGCTCAACTTTGTAGAGCGGTGGGCAAGCGATGTAGATGTAACCGCCTTCCACCAGCTCCTTCTGGTAGCGGTAGAAAAAGGTGAGCAGCAGGGTGCGAATGTGAGCGCCGTCCACGTCGGCGTCGGTCATGATCACGACCCGGTGGTAGCGGAGGTTCTTCACGTCGAAGTCCTCACCCTTGATCCCCAGGCCCAAGGCCGTGATCAGCGCCTGAATCTCAGTGTTTTTGTAGATCTTGGCGTCATCGGTCTTCTCGATGTTGAGGATCTTGCCCCGCAACGGCAGAATCGCCTGGAAGCGACGGTCGCGGCCCTGCTTGGCCGAGCCACCAGCGGAGTCGCCCTCCACGATGTAAATCTCGGATTCGCCGGGGTCGCGGGAGCTGCAGTCGGCCAGTTTTCCCGGCAGGGTTGAGCTTTCCAGAACGCTCTTGCGCCGCACCAACTCCCTGGCTCGGCGGGCAGCCTCAGCGGCATTGAAGGCTTGGATCGCCTTCTCCAGGATCAGGCCAATGACAGAGGGATTGAACTCGAGGAACTGGCTTAAAGACTCACCCACCAGGTTGTCGACGATGCCGCGCACCTCGGTATTACCGAGCTTGGTCTTGGTCTGACCTTCAAATTCCGGTTCCGGCACCTTCACCGAAAGCACCGCCGTCAGACCTTCGCGGATGTTCTCCCCCGCAAGGTTGGAATCCGATTCCTTGCGCTTGCCCAGCTTCTTGGCGAAGGCATTGAGGGTGCGGGTCAACACCGTCTTCAGGCCTTCGATGTGGGTGCCACCATCCACGGTGCGGATGTTGTTGGCAAAGCCAAGGATGCTGTCGGAGTAGGCATCGGAGCACCACTGCAGAGCTGCCTCCACCTGGACGCCATCCTTCTCCGAATTCACATAAATGATGTCGGGGTGAAGAGCGTCCTTCTCCTTGTTCATGTAGGCGACGTATTCCTTGATACCCCCTTCGTAGAAGTAGGTCTCCTCATGGGGATTCCCCTCGTCATCCCGGGCCGACTCCCGCTCATCACGGAAGACGATCCGCACACCACCATTGAGATAAGCCAGTTCCCGCAGGCGCGCCGAGAGAGTGGCGTAATCGAAAACGATGCCGCCAGTGAAGATTTCAAGGTCGGGCTTGAAACTGACGGTGGTGCCGGTCTCGCCAGACTCTTCCGAGGGCTGCGACTCCGAGGCCAAGGCTCCGATGGCAAGACCCCGCTCAAAGCGCTGGCGGTGGATCTGGCCCTGACGGCGCACCGTCACCTGCACCCATTCACTCAGGGCGTTGACCACCGAGATGCCAACACCGTGCAAACCGCCGGACACCTTGTAACCACCGGCGCCGAATTTGCCACCGGCGTGCAGGACCGTCAGCACTGTCTCAAGAGCACTCTTGCCGGTGCGGGGGTGAACATCCGTCGGGATGCCGCGGCCGTTGTCGCTAACCGAGGCAGAACCGTCTTCCCCCAAGACGACAACGATGCGGTCGCAATGGCCCGCTAAGGCTTCATCAACTGAGTTATCAACAACTTCGTACACCAGGTGGTGCAAGCCCCGCGGCCCCGTGGTGCCGATGTACATGCCCGGGCGCTTGCGAACGGGCTCAAGCCCCTCCAGCACCTGAATCTGCTCAGCGCCGTAGGCGTTCTGGACCTTAGAAGCGTCGCTCATTAATAAGTCTCAAGCCAGGAAACCGGGTCATGGGCGGGCGCAACGGCTCTAAACCTCGACCTGACAATGCCAATCTACCACCGGCTGTCTATAGAGGCTTGCAGAGGCCTCTCAGAGGTCGTTCCAAGCCGGGCTGCACCCCCCTCACGCTTTTGAATAGCTCCAATCCCCTGGTGATCACCCTGCTCGGGCCCACCGCCAGCGGCAAGACCGCCCTGGCTTTGGAGATCGCCGAACAACTGGATCTGCCGGTGATCAACGTGGATTCCCGCCAGCTCTACAGAGAGATGGATCTGGGGACGGCCAAGCCGACATCGGAGCAACAGGCGCGGGTGCCGCACCATCTCCTTGACCTGCGCACGCCAGATCAGCCGATCACGCTGCAGGAGTTTCAGGCGGAAGCCAATCCCTGCATCAATGCTGAGCTGGACCAACGGGGTATTGCGTTGCTGGTGGGCGGCAGTGGGCTTTATCTCAAAGCCCTCACCAGTGGCCTGCAACCTCCGGCGGTGCCCCCCCAACCGCAGCTGCGCCAGCAGCTGACGGACCTGGGCCAGGGCATCTGCCACCCCCTGCTGCAGGCCGCCGACCCCGAAGCAGCCGCCAAAATCGCTCCAGCCGATGCCGTGCGCACCCAGCGCGCCCTGGAGGTGCTCTACGCCTCCGGGCAACCGATGAGCCGCCAGGTGACCGCCACACCTCCGCCCTGGCGGGTGCTGGAACTGGGCCTTAACCCCGCCAATCTTCGCCAGCGGATCCAACAACGCACCGAACAGCTCTACCGCGATGGGCTGGTGGAGGAGACTCGGCACCTGAGCGGGCGCTACGGCGCTGATCTGCCGCTGCTGCAAACCATCGGCTACGGCGAAGCGTTGCAGGTAATTGCTGGCAGCCTGAGCACTGCAGATGCGTTGCGAATCACATGCCAACGCACCCGCCAGTTCGCCAAACGCCAACGCACCTGGTTCAGGCGCCAACACAACCCCCACTGGCTGCCCGACCAGGCAACGGTGACGGATGCGATGACGTTGATCGAGCAACATCTAATGTGAAGGATGCAGACGTTGTATCCACCGAAGTGGTCTGCACCTGTCCCCGTCACCGCCTGAATGCCACCACGTCCCCGTTTTGACCGTCGTGCCCCGGTTCGGGAGCTGCCCAACATCAACGACCGGATCAACTACCCCCAATTGCGGGTGGTCGACTCAGACGGCGCTCAGCTGGGCGTGATCAGCCGGGAAGAAGCTCTCGAAGTGGCCCGTGACCGGGAACTGGATCTGGTGCTGGTGAGCGAAAAAGCCGACCCACCGGTGTGCCGGATCATGGACTATGGCAAGTTCAAGTTCGAGCAGGAAAAGAAAGCCAAAGAGGCCAAGAAGAAGTCGCACCAGACCGAAGTTAAAGAGGTCAAGATGCGCTACAAGATCGACCAGCACGACTACGACGTGCGGATCGGTCAGGCCCAGCGCTTCCTCAAGGCCGGCGACAAGGTGAAGTGCACCGTGATCTTCCGCGGCCGCGAGATTCAGCACACGGCGCTGGCGGAAACCCTGCTGCGGCGGATGGCCAAAGACCTCGAGGAAAAAGCCGAAATCCAGCAGGCGCCCAAGCGGGAGGGCCGCAACATGATCATGTTCCTCACCCCACGCAAAACGCCGCTGGTGAAAAAGGAGGAAAAAGAGCAAGCTGCCAACAAGGCCGTGCGCACCATCCCAGCGCCGCCAAGGCCCACCGCCGCAAAGGTGGCCAGCCCCCAGGGCTAAACCGCAGGGACATCACCAAGCAGCAGGCGCCATCCCTGGGCTGAGGCCTGAGGATCAAAACTGCTGCGGGCTTCGCACATGAAGCCGTGGTCAGCACCGACACACTCCACAGAGCGCAAGCGCTCGCCGGCGGGATCGGCCTTGCGCAAAGCCGCTCGAATAGCCCCCCGATCTTCAGCGGGGATCAGGGGATCGGCCGTGCCGAACACACAGGTGAGCCGTGCCATAACCTCGGGCAACAGTGCTAAGGAGGGGTCGCCACCACCGGGCCGCATCCGGCTCACGCCCGCTCCGTAGAAATCAAAGGCATGTTCAACCCCGGGCAAGGTGGCCGCCAGAAAGGCGGCGTGCCCCCCGAAGCAAAAGCCCACCACATGGATGGCAGCCTGAGGGCAACGCCCCCCTATCCAGCTGACCGCTGCGGCGACATCAGCAAGGATCTGCTCGGTGGTGGTGGCGTCCTTGTGGCGTCGACCTTGAGCCAGATCGGACGTTTCGTAGGCCAACTCCAAATCGGGTGCTGTGCGGGCAAACAAAGGGACCGCAAGGGCCGGATGGCCATGGGCGGCCAGGCGATCCGCCACGCTGCGCACCCAAGCATTCACGCCGAACACCTCGGGCAGCACGATATAAGCACGATTAATATACGATTTTGATGCAATATCGTTCAAGCCGGGCTTCCGCTCCGCCCACCAGCAACGCAAAGAAACCGGTCCATTCAGGATCTCAATCCACTCGCCTGCAACCAGTTCAGAACTTTCCATAACTGCATAGGACACACCCCCAATTGTCACCAGGCAATTCGCTCCGTATGGTGGCCGCATTCAGACCTGTCCCACCGGCGTGCGATTCCATATCCAGCAGGAAAGCGACATTCCGGCGTCGACACAGCTCTACAACCAAATCTGTTTTGCGATCGCAGCACGGCATTACCCACCGGGGCATCGCCTTCCCAGCACCCGGCAGCTGGCCATGCAGACCGGACTGCACCGCAACACGATCAGCAAGGTCTACCGCCAGCTGGAAACCGATGGCGTCGTGGAAGCCATGGCCGGTTCCGGCATCTACGTGCGCGACCAGCAGAAACCACGGGAGATCAAAACACCGCCACACATCCGCAATCGCGGCGTCACCGACCTCGACCGGGAAGTGCGCAAGTGTGTGGATGGCCTGCTGAACGCAGGCTGCACGCTGCAGCAAACCCGGGAACTGCTGACCCGCGAAATTGACTGGCGCCTGCGTTGCGGCGCTCGCGTGCTGGTCAGCACGCCACGGGAAGACATCGGCGCCTCAATGCTGATTGCCGAGGAACTGGAACCCTGCCTTGATGTGCCGGTGGAAGTGGTGCCGTTGGAGGAGCTGGAAAGCGTTCTGGAGAACTCCAGCAACGGCACGGTGGTGACCAGCCGTTATTTTCTCCAACCGGTGGAAGAGCTGGCCAAGAAACACAGCGTTCGTGCGGTGGCCGTTGACCTCAACGACTTCCGACAGGAACTGGCCATGCTCAAGGAACTGCGCCCCGGCAGCTGCGTGGGTCTGGTGAGCATCAGCCCCGGCATTCTGAGGGCCGCAGAGGTAATTCTCCACTCCATGCGTGGCAACGAATTGCTGCTAATGACCGCCACCCCTGATGTGGGCAGCCGCCTGCTCGCCCTGCTGCGGGCCTCCAGCCACGTGCTCTGTGATCGACCGAGCCTGCCCTTGGTGGAGCAGAGCCTGCGCCAAAACCGCTCCCAGCTGATGCGGATGCCCCAGGTGCATTGCGCCGAGAGCTACCTCAGCACAGATACGATCGATTTACTCCGCAAGGAGATTGGGCTGCAGACCCCAGCGGCCGCCAGCTGACCCCTCTGCGATGTTTGATCACATCCGTGCCGACCTCGCGATCATTCGCGAGCGCGATCCGGCTGCCCGCGGCTGGCTGGAAATTGTTTGCTGCTACCCCGGATTCCAGGCGATCAGCCTGCACCGCATCAGCCATCGCCTCTGGACCTGCCGCCTGCCCCTGAAATTGGCAGCCCGCTTCCTCAGCCAGATCGGCCGTGCCCTCACCGGCATTGAGATCCACCCCGGCGCCCGCATCGGCCACAGCGTGTTCATCGACCACGGCATGGGGGTGGTGATCGGCGAAACCGCCGAAATTGGTCCCCGCTGCCTGCTGTACCAGGGAGTGACCCTGGGAGGAACCGGCAAAGAGCACGGCAAACGCCACCCCACGCTTGCCGAAAACGTTGTGATCGGGGCAGGAGCCAAGGTGTTGGGAGCGATCACGATTGGCACCAACACCCGCATCGGCGCCGGGTCGGTTGTGGTGAAAGACGTGGATCAAAACTGCACGGTGGTGGGCATCCCAGGACGGGTAATCCACCAAAGCGGCGTGCGGATCAATCCCCTGGCCCACTCTGCGCTACCAGACGCGGAGGCCAACGTGATCCGCAACCTGATGGAGCGGATCGATGAACTGGAAAGCACCGTGGGCAACCTGCAGCGATGCCTGAGGGAAGTAGCGGAAGGCCGCGCATTGCGGGAAACCTGTCGAGGTGAATCGCAAAACCTCAAAGACCGGGAGATCCTGGAGTTCCTCGGAGACACCACCAGTGATCGTTGATCACGATCTGGAGCTGGTGGTTCTGCACATTCCCAAGTGTGCGGGCACCGCATTACGGAGGGCTTTTCTCGAGGACGGCGCAGAGCGACGCATGGAGAGCTGGTTCGACTTCGGCTACGACCCGGTGCTGAAACGGCAGGTGGACCTGGCCCATCGCCCTTTGATGGATCTGCGCCACACCCGACTGTGGCGGTGGCTGCGCCGCTACCAGGTGATTGCCTGCATCCGTCATCCCTACGACCGCCTGGCCTCCGCCTGTCGGGAACACCTGCGCCAGAAAAGCCGCGCAACTGAGGTGCAGGTCCGCAGCCAGCCACCCTCCGAAGAACAGCTTCTGCGTTATCTCAGGAGACTGCCGGCTGCGATGGATGCCCATGACCTGCGCTGGGTGCATGGGTTTCCGATCCACTGGTTCACCCACTTCGGCAAACGCCCGATGGTGGATCAACTGGTCCGCTGCGAACAGTTCAGCAGCGATCTCGAACAGCTGGGGGAGACACTCTCTCTGCCCAAGAGCCTGCGGAAGCGACTCCGCGCCGTGGGAGAGGGTGAAGGTCGACGGGAGGCAGCGGACCTGACTGCAATCCGCAACCATCCCGATTTAATGGCCCTCGCCAATCAGCTGCACCACGAAGACTTCCCTTGTTTCCAGTACAAACAACAGAAGGCGGAGTTCAGCGACCTAGAGCTCAAGCAACTGATCGACGCCTGCCTCGCTATCGGCCCCTCCCATGACCTGCCGCTGACCAACCTCACGCCGGAGATGCGTTGGTACTACGGACGCGTCAGCCCAAGGCCGGAGCTTCAGCTCAAACCCAAACGAACCAAGAGGGCAACCAAATGATGCTGGTGCTCACACTGCTCTGCCGGGATGAAGCCGACATCCTCGAGAGCATGTTGCGCTTCCATCTGGCCCAAGGGGTGGATCGGATCATCGCCACCGACAACGGCTCGGTAGACGGCAGTCTGGAGATCCTTCAGCGCTTCGAGCGGCGCGGCCAGCTGACGCTGCTGCAGGAAGCGGAACACACCCACGATCAGGCCGTGTGGGTGACCCGAATGGCACGCATGGCAGCGGCCATGGGGGCGGACTGGGTGATCAACAGCGATGCTGATGAGTTCTGGTGGACGCAACACGGCAACCTCAACTCCACCTTGACCCAGCTCCCCGAAAGCGTTGAAGGCCTGCTGGTGGAACGCACCAACTTTCTGCCACCACCGCAAGATGGCCAGGATCAGCGGCCCTTCTATCAGCGCCAGACCCTGCGCGAACGGGTCTCCCGCAACAGTCTTGGCCGACCTCTGCCCCCCAAACTGATTCATCGCGCCCATCCCGGCGTGGAGATCACGGACGGGAACCATGGGGCTCGCGTGGATGGGAAGCCCATCGCAGCGATCAAAGACGCCTCAATCGAGATCCTTCACGTCCCCATTCGCAGCTACAGCCAGCTGGAAAAGAAGATCCGTCAGGGAGCGGAAGCCCTCGAACGCAACAAACGCGTTAGCCCAGGCATCGGCGACAGCTGGCGCAAGATCTACGCCAATCACCTCCAACAGGGCACCCTGCCGGCCTACTACGACGGCCTCCGTCCCAACCCTGCCACGATCGCAGCCCAACTGGTTCGCGGTGAGCTGATCGACGACCGGCGGCTGCAGAAAGCCCTCGGCAATCCCCTGCCCCGGGTGGCCGTAATCACTCCCTATTACAAGGAACCTCTGGCCCAGCTGCGACAGTGCCACGACAGCGTGCAGGCACAGAGCGAGCCCTGCCTGCACGTACTGGTGGCCGATGGACACCCTCGCCGACGGATCAACCATTGGCGTGCCGAACACGTACGCCTACCGCGCAGCCATGGGGACATCGGCTCAACACCCCGCTTGATCGGGTGTTATCACGCCATCGGCCTGGGAGTGGATGCCGTGGCCTTCCTCGATGCCGACAACTGGTACGGGTCCGACCACATCGCCAATCTTCTAGCGGAGATGGACCACCATCACGCGGACTTTGTCTCCTCAAGCCGCACCCTCTGCCGCCTGGACGGCACAGTGATGGGCCCATGCCCGCTTACCAATCCGGACCGCTTCATCGACACCAACGCCATGCTGTTGGGCCGTGGCGCCTTTCACCTGTTGCACCAATGGGTGCTGATGCCGCCCTATGGCCACCTGATCGGCGATCGGATCATGCTGCATCACCTGAAAAAGTCAGGAGTAAAAAGACAGCATCTCGACCAACATTCTGTGTTTTATAGATGTTCAAAAGCCGGCTTATACAAACAAATGAACGAAACAATCCCTCGGGGCGTCCAGAAACGTCCTGACTACGAAACCTCGTTCTTAGCGTGGGCAGCCGATGGTCACTCACCGCTGAAGTAAAGCGACTCACTCTGTTGACGCTTCGACCAGTGATAATCAGAAGAAAGGATATTTCCACTGGAACCAAGTTTCAAAAAACCCTCAAGCAACGCTTCTGGAACCGCATATAGCCCAAAAGCAATGTTTGGACTTGAGCCCATCAAATTGCGGAAAAGACCAGGGCCGAAGTCTCGATAGACCTTGGCCCCAGATCGAGAAAGCAGCCGCGGAACCATTTCCTCCCAGGCTGCTTTGAGCAATGGCAGACCAGGTCGAGACGCATAAATCACTCCGGAAGAAATTTTTGGGTGCTCCTGATGAGAACGGCGCAGCATTTGCAGGGAATGCCGTCGATCCAACCAAGTCTCAACGGGTCGAATCAAAGAAGTTGCTGCATCCACCCACAAACCACCAGAATGCAATAAAAAAGCAACACGAAAGACATCAGCTTGCATCGCTGGGAGGCGGATATCTAAAAAGGCGGAAGCAATATCGGAGCCATACACGATTTTCAAATAACCAGCGGCAGTTTTTCGATTAAACAGATGGTAATCCCAGCCTGGATTCAGACTCTTACACACTTCCATTCGACGAGCAATAAGGTCGGGAGGCTCAGGCTGATCCCAATACTGAACCAATGGCAATGACTGAGTGAAATCAGTTTCATAACCAAATCGAGTAAAATCGGCAGAATAAAAATGCTTAATACATTGAAGATCATGACCAGAAATATTTAGTATCGCGCCTGTTGAATTCGCAGATTTATTTCGATGCTCAAGCGGTCTGGACAACGGCAAATTTAAAGCTTTGAATAGACCATTCACATCAGCAGCGAAGGACTCCTGACGACAACAAAATATGGATTTCGCAATAGGCTTAGCCAACGAATCAAGCCAGTAACTAGCAGGAAGAAAATGAGGTATTCGAGTGGAGATCGAATCTAGCCTCTGAGTACAAGTGGAAAAGGTTGGCGCAACAGACTTCAAGTACTTTTGGCATCGAAGATCACCTAAAAACTCCCCTTTCCCGCGACCATTCAAACCTCCAGAAAGAAAATAGTGATAACAGCTCTGCAAGCGATCTACAGGATGCCTCAAAGCAATCACAGCAATGTCGTACTGCTCCAAAGAGTTGAGCTCAGCGCGATGCCTACCAACACAACGGGCATTCTCAAAGCGGAGCAAAAAACCATTATGAAAACAGTCAAAGCGAGATATCTCCTCATGTAACTTCAATAAACGACGCAGAGAAGTACCTCCAGCCTTAGCGATATGAACAAAAAGAAGGGAGCTCATTCACTCAACATCCAAGCAAAGCGTGTAGGAGACAAGCATTCTCGAACTTCTTCAAAATTAGCAATTAAGTCAACCAAGTAACCTGAATTGATTTTTCTTTGCTGCAGACCTACGTCAACAAAAGAAAGACCCAAGAAGCCACAAACATCCCGATATGCGATATACGGATCGGGCTCAATGTGATCTTCATAGACCAGCTCAAGCCAGGAAAAACCAGGATGAGATTGCCGCATAGCATCCAGACAATCCTGCATTACTTTATGGCCTCGTTCATATTCCTCAAGCCAGCCCACCAGTGTGCGGGTACCAAAACCATGGACTATCCCATTCAAAGGGATTGTGATCGGTGAGCTCTGCGCAACTGAACTGGAGGAACCAAGAACATATTGTCCGGAGTGAGCTGCCCGTAAGTGAGAAACGATCCTCCTCAAACCATTGCGCCTACACATCAGAAGATGATGCTTGTAGCCTTTAGCTAAAAAGAAATTCAACCAGTCTTGAACCTCCAATTGTGGATAAAGCCCTATATTTTGGTCGGGCAAGTGCTTCACTTCAAAGAAATGAAGCTCGTCTTCCGAGACGGACTTCTCAGCAAGCCTGAGCACTGAATCGATAGCTAGAAGCGATGATGTCCCTCGACGACGAGGCATATAACAGGAGTAAATCTCGTTGGAATAAGCAATAGAGGGATGTTGCGCCAGAAGCGAACCCAAAACGCTGCTCCCACAACGCCCGATATGCCAATTAACGATGCCGGACATTATCAGTTCAAGGTTGACCCTGAGTTTTGGTGGGCTGAAACATGAACATCGAATAAATCACATTTCGGCGCATGTTAGTCATCATCTCCAGGAACATATCGTAGCCCTCGTTCTTATACTCGATCAAAGGATCTTTCTGGCCATAACCACGGAGGCCAACGGACTCGCGCAACGCATCCATCGCTTGTAGATGTTCACGCCAAAGCGTGTCGATCTGCTGAAGAATGAAAAAACGCTCAGCTTCTCTCATTAAGCCCGGACGCTGCTGTTCAATCTGGCCCTCCTTGAGGTCGTAAGCATTGCGCAGTTGCTCATGCAGGAAGGCCTTGAGTTCCTCCATGCCTAGGCCCTGGACCTCGTCTGGGGTGAGATCTTCTAGCAAGTAGATGAACTCCTTCACCTTGCCCACTAGTTGGTCGAGATCCCATTCCTCCGGCGGAAGATCTGGGTTTACATACGCCTCGACGATCTCTCCCATAGTGCGTTCTCCGTAGCCGATCACCTGCTTCTTAAGGGCACGACCATCAAGCACGCGACGACGCTCGGAATAGACCGCACGACGCTGGTTGTTCATCACCTCGTCGTACTCGAACACCTGCTTGCGAATGTCGTAGTAGTACGTCTCAACTTTCTTCTGGGCACCTTCCAGTGAGCGCGTGAGCATGCCGGATTCGATTGGCATGTCTTCTTCAACACGAAAGGCATTCATCAAACCGGCAACGCGATCACCCCCGAAGATCCGCAGCAGGTTGTCTCCCAAGGACAGAAAGAAGCGGGTGGATCCAGGGTCTCCCTGGCGACCGGCCCGGCCCCGGAGCTGGTTGTCCACCCTGCGGGACTCATGCCGTTCAGTGCCAATCACATGCAGGCCACCGGCCTCGCGCACGAAAGCTTCTTCCTGCTTCACCACAGCGTCATACTCCGCTTTGACCCGTGCGATCGCCTCGCGCAAGGCCTGGATATGGGGGTCCTCAGTGGGTGCTTTCTCAGCAGCGGTCGAGATGCGCTCCTCCAACTCGATCAAAGTCAGAGAACGATCGCCCCAAGCCTTGACCAAATCACGGGCCAACTGGCCGAGAGCTTGGTCGGTATCGAGGGTAAGGAGACAGGGATAAAGACTCTCACCACTGCGGGGCAGAGTTGTCGCAGGGGAATCAGCAAAACCACCGGTTGCTGCACTGCGCTGTAGTGGCACCGGTGGCTTGTGATCGTCCTCCGGCTTGACCAGACGGCTCAGCAAAACATCCCGCAGCTTCAAACGAGCCATGTAGTCGCTGTTTCCGCCAAGGATGATGTCGGTACCCCGGCCGGCCATATTCGTAGCAATAGTGACGGCACCGGACCGACCGGCTTGAGCCACGATCTCGGATTCCCGCTCTACGTTTTCGGGCTTTGCATTGAGGAGGTTGTGGGGTATTTCCTGTGCAGCCAACAGTGAGCTGAGCAATTCACTCTTCTCGACTGATGTAGTACCCACAAGCACCGGCCGGCCTTTTTTGTGGATGTCGGCAGTCTCGTTGGCAACGGCCCGCCATTTAGCGGTTTCGGTTTTGTAAACCTGGTCAGCCCAGTCCTGCCGAGCGCGAACCCGGTTGGTAGGGACAATCGTGGTCTCGAGTTTGTAGGTTTTTTCGAATTCCACTTCTTCTGTTTTGGCCGTACCGGTCATGCCTGCCAAGCGGGGATAAAGCAGGAAGAAGTTCTGATAAGTAATCGAAGCAAGAGTCTGGGTTTCGGCCTGTATCGGCAGCGCTTCCTTGGCTTCGATCGCCTGATGCTGTCCATCGCTCCAACGGCGACCAGGCATGACCCGCCCGGTGAACTCGTCAACAATGACAGCTTCACCATCGCGGACGATGTAGTTGACATCCTTGACAAACAGCTCTTTAGCTTTGAGGGCATTAGTGATGTAATGGGCCCAAGGGTCCTGAGGATCAAACAGGTCCTGAACGCCAAGCATCTGCTCAGCCTTAGCAAAACCCTCATCGGTAAGAGTGCAACTTCGCTGCTTCTCATCAACTTCATAATCCCCTTCGGGATCAATA
Source organism: Synechococcus sp. MU1617 (assembly GCF_020514235.1). NCBI lineage: Bacteria > Bacillati > Cyanobacteriota > Cyanophyceae > Synechococcales > Synechococcaceae > Synechococcus > Synechococcus sp. MU1617. The sequence goes on along the minus strand of NZ_VTLB01000002.1, from coordinate 387,481 downwards.
CCATCCTTACCCATTTCGGAGGCACGGTCGAGCGCCTCAGCCACCTGTGCAGCCTGCTGATACTTCTCCTGTGACCGCTCCACTTGGCCGGAAATGATCAGGGGGGTGCGGGCTTCATCGATGAGAATCGAATCAACCTCATCGATTACGCAGTACTGGAATTCCCGTTGCACAACCTCGCTAATATCCGCGGCCATGTTGTCCCGGAGGTAATCGAAACCAAGCTCGGAGTTGGTGGCGTAAGTGATGTCACAATTGTAATTGCGCCGTCTTTCCTCAGGGCGCATGTCCTGTTGGATTAGGCCCACAGATAAACCGAGGAAACGGTGCACTTGCCCCATCCACTCGGCGTCACGGCGGGCGAGGTAGTCGTTCACAGTGACTACATGAACGCCACGTCCAGTAAGTGCATTGAGGTAACTAGGCAGGGTAGCGACCAACGTCTTTCCCTCGCCAGTTTTCATCTCGGCGATCTGACCTTCGTGAAGGACCATGCCTCCGATCAGCTGCACATCGAAATGGCGCATGCCAAGCACGCGCTTGCCGGCCTCACGTACGACCGCAAAGGCTTCAGGCAAGATCTCGTCTAATATCGGACGTTGGGTGTCCAAACTGCCGGCGTTGGCAAGGCGCTCCTGAAAGGCAAGCGTTTTGGCACGCAACCCATCATCGGAAAGAGGTGCGATTTCTTCTTCCAGTAAATTGATATCGGATACAATCGGCTGGTACCGCTTCAGCTTGCGGGCATTGGGATCACCCAGCAGAAGCTTGAACATGCGAGGTAGCAGGAAGAAACAATGGTACTTTACTCAATGAGGGATCAAGAGGCGAGGAAAGCTTGGAAAAGGCACAGGAGGGGTATAACCTCAACAAGAAATAATATGCTTTCAAAGGCCAAGGCCAGGAGCATCAACGAAATAATAAACAATATAGAATGATGAAAAAAATAAAAGGCATTTACATCAACTTAGACACTGAAGGCAAGCGAAGAAATGAGCTGCTTAACCACTTGTCCTCAATCGACAAAGAAAACGAATACGAAAGATTTGCAGCAATCAGGGGCATGCAGGAAGAGGCGAGTGAAAGATCTTTAGCAGTCGGAGAACTGGGCCTTTGGAAATCATGGCTAAAAATACTCGAAGAGGAATCAAAAAAGACGGAAAAAGAATACCACTATTTACATATAATCGAAGATGATGCACGCCTAGGAAAATCACTATTTCAAGTAATTAGCAACATGAACAATAAAGGAACTGGTCATGACATAATATTTACAGACATGTATGTGAATCCATCAGTATACAAAGCGTACGCCGGAGAATACAAGAGCAATCTCAAGAAAGGCACAGTAAAATTACTAGAAAATGTGTATACTGGATGCACATCTTCATGCATAATTCATAATAGCAAGATTAACAAAATTCATCAGCTATTGCTCAAATCATTTTCAAGCGATGGCCCTCTAAAACCTTTAGACAATACACTCAGAAATCTAATGGTATCACGGGATATAATCATCGGAGTAACAGCACCATTGCTAACAACAATAGAAACAAAATACATAAGGGAAAGCACAATTCAATCCGATGACGATTACTCGATATCGTTAACGCAAGAATATTGCGCGATATTAAGAAGAGAATTGTCTTGCATGCGAAACGAGAGAACCGAAGAAGAATTATTAAAAATAATAAGAGAGTTAATTAGCGCAAAGATAGCTCATGCAAAGGCAATCGAAAAGACAGACAAATGCAAACATGATCAAGGAGAAATACTCACAATTTTGAGAGCAACCGAACTGCTTTCACTTTTAAAGTATAAATACCGCAAAAACTTACAAGGAGACAAAGATAATGATCAGAAGATGAAATAATATATATGCTAGATCGCGATTGCTTCAATAGCATCAAGGACTGAATTAGTCATGGAGCTCTCAGAATAAATAGACCGTATCTGCTCAGCCATCTTGGTGGACTGGTAGATATAATCAGAAGAATTTAATTGGGAGGCATGAATAAGAGAAGACAAACCGTGCACAAAACCATAGAAATCGCCGTAATCTACTGAATAAGAACACCCATATCGCCCAGCGAAGTCAAACAATTCCTTACCACCAAGACCATTGTAACCAACAATGGAGCAACCAAGTGATAGAGATTCTGCTATTGGCAAACCAAATCCTTCAGGGTGACCGAAGGAAAGAAAAAACTGACAAAAAGATAATACATTCAATACATCACTGTGTGAGAGTCCAGTTATTGGGAGGATTTTCCAGCCCTCCAGGAATGATTGCTTCTTTAGCAGTTCAATAACGACATCAGAATGATTTTTATTTTTTCTGGGCATATAACAAATTAGGTTTTTCTTTAATGGAAGCTGTTCTAAGGTCGACTCAACTGAATTAAAGATTCGAAAGACTTTCGATGTCGGCAGCTGCATAGCCCTACTTAAAAATAATCTATCAAATTCGGAGACGCACCAAACTTGCTTGACGATCGGATCGTGGTAATAGTTGTGGATATGAGAAGGCGAAGGATACTTAGCGCCCTGGATTCCATACGTATATCCACCGTTTTGATTAAAAATTATTTTTGGTATAGAAGGATAAATTTCCTTTAGAGCACTAATAAAAGTCTCAGGTAGAATAATAACATCGCGAAGCTTATCGAGCTTAATTGTTTGAAAAAAATCAACTTTAGAGACGGCCTCAATATTACTCGTAAACCAAGAAGGCTTAAAATCACAATGATCTTGGACAATGTAAGAGGAGAAACCTAAGGTATTGATAACCTCAGAAATACGATGGATCTGCTTTATGCCGCCAATTGGCTTCTTGATATCTGGAAACGCAAGAAACCAAAAGCGTCTTTTGAGCAAGAGCTTTGATTCACTCATTGTTCCTTTAACTCAGGTACATGCCAAGATGAAGCAAAAGTTTGCTGAAGCACCGAATTACTTTGTTTCGCAACTAGGTCTGATATAGCCTGTAGTTGAGGATGACTAGGATCGATAGAAGCTGCTTGCTCAAGATAATTATTGGCGAGCTTATAATCTTGACGCATACATGCGAAACTGACTAAATTAAGGCATCTCTTTGGGGAGATTCCTCCAAGTTGACAAGCATGAAGCAAACAGACTTCAGACTCATGAAATCGCTTGAGATTCAAATAGATATCAGAAAGGTAGTCATATAGTGAAGAGGAGATACCATGTTTTTCAACAATTTGAGAGCATAGTTTAAGTGCGAACTCAAACTCACCCGAGCTGATTGATTGCTCTAAGACAGCAAAGTAATCAGCCTCTAATTTTAAATTATCCGTTGAAGGGATAATTGATGCTTGAGCTTTGGCGTCAGAACTAAGTTTATACCTTTTGGATGAGTAATTAACCTCATTCTCAGCAAAAGCCAGAAGCAAGGGATCCGCAAGAGAGAAGGAAGTAAGATAACCTGAGGAAATGATAGATTTGTTGATTGATTCGGGATTGCTTGACCGATTTTTATTCTGCTCAATTCGAAACTGGACGCGATTAAGATTTTGAATGGCATCATTATATGATGGATTATCGCGTACGATTTCTTGTAAAATCATGTAAGCATCATCTAGCCTATTCAAATCAAGGAGAAGATTGGCATAATTATTCTTTATTTCAACAGACTGAGGATTAATATCAAGTGCCTGCTTAAATAGATTCTCTGATTTCTCAAGATCTCCCAATCTGCGAGAATTGGATGCATACAAAGTGAGGAACTCAGAGTTTTCGGAAAGAAAGGGCTCGATCTTTATTAATAATTGATTGGCTTCCGAGAATTCCCCAAGCTTAAAATAACAGGCTGCAAGAATGCTATCAGAGATGGGGGACTTATCACCCTCAGGCATTGAAGAGTAAGTTGATATTGCTTGATGATATTTACCCAGATTAAAGAGGTTTAGAACGTCTGAGGAAACAGCCATAAAAGTATTAAAGCACTAGCATCATACAATGAAAGGCGTTGACCATTGAATCGGCGTGCCATTCCGTAGCCACGATCGAGTATCTACAATTGCTTGATCCCAAGATGAATCATCATTTTGTCTTGCAATGCCTACAGAGGGATACCAGTAGCTTTGGTCGACCTTAGGTGATTTAATCCAGCGCCAATCACTATGTTGGCTCAAAAGACACATCGTGGGGATATCAAGCCCACCAGATGCGTGAATAGTGGTGTTAGCTACGCTGATTACGGCATCACAAATCTGAACCTGAGAAAGCCAGGAATCCATGTTCTTCAGAGGATTAATGCTATCATCCGAAATAATATTTATTTTGAATGATCTAAGTTTTTTCAAGGCTGATTCACAATCGCCATACTGCAGATTAACAAATAAGATGTCATCAAAACCGGAAATTAGTTGGGCAAACTTTTCGATCGGAAAAGATTTTTGTTTAATTCTTGACCCAGTGCCACCGCCACGCCAACTGATACCAACTATAGACTTAAAGCTGGAAGCGCTGTCCAGGTAGGTACTCTTCAACTGATCAACTTCAACAGAATTAGCGATAAGACAAGGAAGATGATTCCCATAATTTTGAGGTAATGTAAATCTGTATTGACATATAGATCCAATAGGTGTCTGATAGTCGAATTTTCCTGAATCTAAAATATTGTTCCTTGAATCAGCGAAACTATACAACGACAAAGAACCATTGGATATATATTGTACGAGCGAACGTTTGTAAATTGGTAGCAGCCGATCAGATAATAGTATGCCTACATGTGAACACTCTTCAAGAATAGTAGGAATTAAACTCATAAATTGCATTACATCACCAACAGCCTGTTCTTCGAGAACCAGGAGTGATTTTCCTAGCAATGATTGGCCTCGCCAAAGAGGAATTTGGTTATGAGTAAACGGCTTGGGAAGGGCACGTTGCCAGGCTTGGGGGCCTACTGCCTTTGCGCGTAAACCAAAATCAAAAAGTTTCCAACCGAGTTCAAAGTCTTGATTTTGTAAAAGTATTGTCGATGCATTCCAACTATTTACATCATTCAACTTGATGGCAGAATTTGCATCGGCTTGGGTCATACTCACAACACCAGCTTCCAATGCAGATCTAGCGCAAGTAAGATATTTAATAGCCAAGGGAAGGTTTGAATTTTGAAAATAAAGCCATGACAAAGAATAATGGAACTCTGCTTGTGTCAATACAGGTGATGAGCGAAAGATATTGGCAAAAATATCCTCAATATCTGCAAGACTTTTGTCTGAGAGTTGTTGTATTCTGCCAGCCTGAAAAATTTTAACTATCTCAATGGCCAAGTCCGGTGAAAGACCATTCAGCAGAACGGCAGATCTACAGATTTCAAGTGCCCAGTCGAAAGCGTTGCAAGACCGAAGGATTGATGAGATAGAAATAAAATAAAAACTGGTTTGTTTCTCCAAAGCCAGCTCTTCATGCAATAGCCTAAAATAAATTGGCAGAGCTTTTAACGGGTGCTCAGATACAATCAAGTTGGCATAGTTACGTTGTATGGAAAGTTCGTCAGGAAAAATTGACAGTCCAAGTTCATAAATTTCTTTTGATTTTTTAACCTCACCAATTTCACGGAGCAAAGCTCCGTAGTTTTGGAATAAAGATGGTTTATAATCTTTCTGATCTAACGCTCTTTGATAATGCTTTGCAGCTAGCGCAAGATTTTTATCTGCATGCGCTCGTATAGCTGATGGCAGTCCCACAGAATCATCAACACCTCAAACAAGTGTAGCACAACGAAATGAAACTATTATTCCTACATCCAAACTTTCCTGCACAATTTAAATATCTTGCAACTGCGGCTGCCAAATATGGCAACGAAGTGAAATTTTTATGCCAAACGCACTTTAATAGAAAAATTGAAGGCGTACAACGCCTAACCCTAAAAGGTGAATTCGGGCACGAAAGTCTTAAAAAGGAGAACTTAGGTTTATTAGGTGAAACAAAGAAAATGTCAGAGCAATACAGAGAGGGGTGTTTGGCATTAAAAAATAGTGGCTGGGATCCGGACGTGGTAATAAGTCACTCAGGATGGGGGTGTGGACTTTGTATTAAGGAGATATGGCCTAGAACACATCACATTGCCTATCTGGAATGGTGGTTCAATCCAGAGTCTGAGTTTTTTACGTATAATGAGAAAAATAAATACGTCGGCATTAGTAAGAATTCAATACGGAAGTGTTGGCAAAGAAATGTTTATGTTTCACATGAGCTTGCATGCTCTGATGTGATAGTTGCACCAACTAGTTGGCAAAAAAAACAATTACCACCATTGCTGCGAAGGAATTGTCATGTAATTTTTGATGGGGTAGATACCAAAAAATTTCAAGGTGAATACCAAGAGTTTGACAATGACAGAATACAAATTACATATGGAACAAGAGGAATGGACCCATTTAGGGGTTTTCCGGAATTTATAACGGCAATTCCTAAAATAATTAGTTCAACAGTTGGTGAAGTAACTATAGATATTGCTGGATTCGAAGGCACATTCTACGGATCAAAACCGAAAAATCACAATACATGGAAAGAATGGGCAGAAGAATATTTGAATTTCAAATCGGTCGCACACATGGTTAAGTGGAAAGGTTACATGGAAGAAGCTCAATACATAAATTGGCTAAAAAGTAGCGATTGCCATATTTATTTTACTCATCCTTTTGTTCCAAGCTGGAGCCTGGTGGATGCACTGGCTTCGGGATGCCCCTTACTTGTGAGCGATATCGAAGCACTCGACGAGTTTGTACGAGAGTGCGAGGGTGTCACGAGAGTCGACCATAGGTCCACGGAAGAAATTGTCACAAGAGTCATTGATACAGTTAAGCTTAGAAGAGATAATATGAAGTTACGCTTTAAAAGAAATTTAGGGAGTTTTTCGCTAGAGAACTCTCTCAGTTCTTGGGAGGCTGTGTCTGGTGTTGAGCTGACCACTCAGCATTGACTCACTAACGGCCTCGCTCTATATTCCCGGGGTACAGTGTCTGTATCTCTTCCGTTCTCATGGCGACCTTTTTCGTCGACAGCACCGGAGTCGTCACTACGGCCTCGGTTGACTCAGATTCCATTTTCATTCAGTCAGCCGCAGTCCCGGGCTCAACAATTCTGGGTCTTGCTGGCAACGACACCATTAATCTCACCGAGGGTGCAGCTGCAAATTCAAGCGCTGCTGGCATTGAAGTTCGTGCAGGTGAAGGCAACGACTTAATCGACGCTCATGCCTTGATGCTTCAGAGCGCAGGGCCTAACACTCTTATTGGTGGTGCCGGCGCTGACACCATCAACATTTCCGGATCTAACATTGGTGTTGTCAAGGGCAATGCTGGTGCTGACGTTCTCCGTATCAGCGGTGGCTTAGGCGTCTACTCAGCCATTGGCATGGGCGCTGGAGCTGACGAAGTCGTCCTTGAAGCAGGCACCTTTGGTTCGATCGCTCTGGGAGACGGTCACGACAAGTTCTCCGCCTCAACCGTTACTTTCGCGACTGCAGCCACAGTTCAAGGTGGTAACGGACGTGACACGATTGCGTTGACCGTTGCTGGAGGAACAACCGCCATCGTCAACGGCGGAAAACTCCAAGACCTGATCACGATAGACGGTATCGGTGCTGACTCCACCATTCGCGGCAACGGCGGAGCTGACACCATCACTGTTAGTGGCGATGGCGCTCTCTACAAAATTGCTGGTAATGCAGGTGCTGACCTGATCAACATTTCCGGCTACGCCGCTGACGTCAGTATTTCTGGTGGCGATGGCAACGATACAATCATCGTTCTTTCCAACGAAGAAGACGTAACTGCCAACATCCTTGGCGGTGCTGGTAATGACAGCATCAAGATCGGCAACGTCACTGAAGATGACACCTACGCCAAGTCTGTGATCTTTGGTGGTGCTGGTGCTGACACCATCAACTTCTCCGCGGATGCAACTGTTGGTTCCGGTGAAACTCTCGGAACCCTCTCCTACAGCTCGTTCTCAGAGTCAAACCTGGAAAGCTTCGACAGCTTTGTCCTCCAGGGCGCCGGTATTTCTGGTAACACCACGACGCTCAATGCCGACTTCATCGGTGTTGATGTGACTGCTACCACAGTCACCGAAGCAAGTGCTATTGGATTGCTGGGCAACACCACCTTCAGTGGCAACATCGCAAGCAACGTTCTCACTCTCTCAGGTGATTCCAGCGTCTCTTCTGTGACTGCAATCATGGGGACCGTTGATACGTTGACTGTTGGTACTACCAATGGCGGTGTGTTGTTCGAAACCAAGGGTGGAGACAATTACCTGTTCATCCAAGGTGGTGCTGCAGGTACTGCCGATGATGCTCTCATCAGTCTGGGTGACCTCAGTGGTGGTGCATTGACTATGGCTGGATCTGCTGCCGCTGTGACCTTCTCAGGCCAAGCCTGATTTCCGTAATCAACAATCAAACCCTGCTCTGCAGGGTTTTTTTTTACCCTGCTCTGCAGGGTTTTTTTTTGCCCTGCTCTGCAGGGTTTTTTTTTGCCCTGCTCTGCAGGGTTTTTTTTTACCCTGCTCTGCAGGAGCTGAGCGAACAGTAAAAATAGGCTTTTCCATGAGTCCATCCATCATCAACAACTAAATCAATCCCCATAGCAGCCAATACAAAAAAAATAACTTCAAGTGTCTAAATCAACAAGATCACGCCGTCAATAAGGGGATATACATATGCGTATTGACTAAAACCACCAGTGAATGATCTGCAAAATATTAGTTACTTGAACAAGTACAACAATGACCCTCTGGCTACATAAGATGATGGAATAAAGCCAAAATATGTGCCATTACCTGAATTCAAGCATATCTCAAAGCTCCACAAAAGCCAGGCAAATCAAATACGGGATAGATGGCAAAAAAAATAATCTCAAAAAATTAAAGACGTCAGTTTTTATTTAAGTGTTAAGACTTACCCATAGACATAGAGCTCCCGGAAGGATTTCACCAAAACTCTCGGGGTGCTTTAAACAAGCAGGAAAGACGTGTACGTCAACGAATAACGTTTTCCTTCCAAACATTTAGGGCAAGTAGTTCAGCAAAGATATACTCTTGCGCCAGACAAAAAAGAGCGAAACAGGCAATCATCGACAGATCACATAACATTATTAGACCAATGCAATACTGAACAATCTGAACCAACAGTCACTGAAATACAATGGTGTATATGTCTAACACTTGCCATCCAAGTCGAAGGCAGCAACAAAAGCGGAATTTACAGGACAATAAATAAGAGGAAAATATGGGAATCATCTGTAAAAAAACGTTTGCCGCCAGGGCGATGTGAACAATTTACATTAGAATAAAAAGAGTAATTTTTTTTTTCAGGGTTTAATTAATCAATCAGACTGTTGCCTATAAAGCGTATAATAACGACAAGCTTTTTCAATCAAATCTGAATGAGTGCCCTGTTCGACAATTTGGCCATCATGCATAACGACAATTAAATCACTATTTCTAATAGAACTAATGCGATGAGTAATAAAGAAAACTGATCTGTTTACTGCCCATTCCTGAAGATTTAAACAAAGCTGCTTTTCAGTGTTGTAATCGAGAGCACTAGTAGCTTCATCCATAATTAGCAATTGAGGATTTGCCAGAATTGTCCTTGCTATAGCTATACGTTGTCGTTGACCACCACTTAGATTACTACCCCTTTCCCTGAGAGGAGTTGCGTAACCCTGCCCAAGGGTCATAATAAAATCATGTGCACAGGCAATTTTTGCAGCTTCTATAATTGACTCGTCACTTGCCTGAGGGTCATTGAGTGCAATATTTTCAGCAATAGTACCCTCAAAAAGCAGAGAATCTTGAGGGACAATTCCAATCTGTCTTCTAAGGCTAGAGATATCTACCTTCCCAATATCAAAGTTATCGATAAAAATACGACCAGATTCAGGGCTATATAACCTTGGCAACAATTTCATTAAAGTGCTCTTACCACTTCCACTCTGACCAACAATGCCTACAAACTGACCAGCATCAACTGAGAGCGAAACAGAATTCAACTGGTATGGGCCGGACTCTCCAAAACGGAATTTGACATCTTCGAAACGAACTGCCCCTGTGATTGCGGGCATAGCAATTTGGGAAGTGGTATCTGCAGTGCAAGTTTCGGGATTCTGATCTAAAACATCAGAAAGCCTTTCCATAGAGACCTGAACTTTCTGGAAGCCCTGATAAAGTCCAGACAGTTGCATTAGAGGGCCAGTAACATTACCTGCAATAATTCTAAAAGCAATCAACATTCCAAGGGTTAAATCACCTTGCAACACCAAATACATACCAACCCACAAAACCAGCAAGCTGCTAATCTGGTTTAAAATAGAACCAACTGTTCCGGAAGTTGTACCCAAAATAACTCCCTTGAACCCTTCAGATACAAAATCTTTATACCTATCCTGCCATTTCCATCTAGCGGTAAGTTCAAAATGCTGTGCTTTGACTGTCTGTATACCAGTCAAAACTTCAATTAAATGACTCTGAGTACGAGCTTGTGCTATTGCACGTTGTTTAATTAAGTACCTGTAGAATGGTGCCACGCCAAAGACTATAAGTGCATAAAGGGGGAAAGTACTAAGAGCTACGGCTGTGAGCAGCGGTGAATACATCAACATAACGACAAGATAAAGAGCCGCAAAAATAAGGTTTAAGACACTTACCAGTGCTGTACCTGTGAGAAAAGATCGGATTGAATTTAACTCTCCAAGCCTCTGACTCAACTCGCCAACAGGTCGCTTTTCAAAAAAGGATAAAGGTAGGGACAACATCCGATCAATAACAGCACTGCCAAGAGTTAAATCCATCCTGTCAGTAGTATCTACAAAAATATAAGTTCTCAACGCAAGAAGAACACCCTGAAAAACAGCCAGAGTAATCATCAAAGACCCAATGACATTGAGACTACTCATATTCCCCTGCGTCAATACCTTGTCAATAATTTGCTGGATTAGCAAGGGTATTGCCAAACCAAACAATTGAGCTAACAAAGAAGATGCAAATACAAGCACTAAAGATCGCCTGTATTTTGTTACCAAAGGCAAAAACCAACTCCATCCAAACCGACTGTTGGGAGTGGTTGAGATTGCTCTAGGTACTGCAAATCTTATTTGGTTACCCAACATAGACCTTAATTCATCAAGGCTATAATTAACTAACCCAAATCTAGGGTGACCAATAATGGCTGTTTCACCAGATATTTTATACAAAATAACTGCAGTGCCCTCAAGCAAAAGAAGTATGGGCGCTTCAACACCTAAAAAATTATCAATAGTTACTGAGCCGAGCTGAGTTCTCAATCCAAGGATTTCACAAAGTCCACCCAATAGCTCAAGCGAAAGTACTTTATCTCTTCGAAACTGAGACTCTAAAACTTTTTTAAGAGTGTCACGCCTAAAGGGTATTTTAAGAGATAGTGACAACATTTCGCACGCGGCTAAAGTCTCATTGATAGCCCCCCTGCCCCGAACAACAGGAAATAGATCATTATGATCTTGTTTATCTGCTTCTGTAATTCCTAAAGTCTCAAGAGAAGAAGAATTTAGTTCTTCTAGCGGAGACGAATCAGCATTAAGTGATTGTACAAAATCTAATGATAGCCCTAATCCTGGCTTCAACGGAAAACCAATAATTCGATATTGCAGATTGAAATCGTTACGGGAAGCTAAGAATTGGTTTGGCAATATACGCTGACCAACGACTAGGCCGGGGATATTAGGTGTACTAGCAAACCAAATATAATTATCATCTAGATTATTCGGAGGGACAAATGGAGAACCGGGTGAACTAACAGTGGAAATAGAATTTTCTGCCATGGGCAACAAATTCTTCTGCCAACCATCAATTAATTCTGGTGATAAGGAAAGAACAGCTTTTGCAACAGCATAACTCTCTTGAACATTATTCAATCGTGAGAACCATGCTTGGAACGCTGAATTTGATTTGTACAGGCTTATAAAAATATTTGAATCTAATGCAAGCACTAAGCTATCTTCAGACGCAGATACCCATTCTGTGGGAACACATCGCAATAGAGAGATCCAACCTAAAAATTGACCTGATCCACGCTTCGCAAGGGTTTCAATAACCCCCTCATTATTAACTAAATATCTAACACTCCCAGTGACGAGGAGATATATACGATCTTGAAGTATATTAGGAGATAATATTGTCTGCCCAGGACTTAAATTCAGAATTTTAGAAGGCTCAAGCCAACTAGAGCACTCAGAGTCACTTAGCAGATTGAAAGGCGCAGAGCCTCTAAGCTGCGCAACAAGTTGTTGGTGGCCACTCAAGCGCCCGTCGGTGGAGGCCAAATCATTGTCGAATCAAATACTATTATAAAGTACTGAGTAGTGATTCCTTCAACGAGATCAAAAATTCATCTATCTGAAATTCAAGAATTTCTTTCTTGGTGAGATCATCAAACTTAGCATCTTGAAATTTATTTAGGCGGACAATTGTATATAGACCTCCTAATTTGCGAGGCTTTGCCACCTGCCCAGTGTTTAATGTCTTCAAAATCTGAATAATGCTGATTGGAATATCTTTAGCTTTCATATTTTCAAATTTTCCACCATGTTTTTTCTCTGCTCCCTGACCAAAAGACCACGACAAACTCTCAAACGGCTGTTCATCCGAAACCAAGCGATAGTATATTTCTGCAGCCATTAATTGATCCGAGTTACGTAACAACTCAAAGCTGTATGAATCCAGAGAAGATTTATTGGAAATATATAAAGCCTCTAACCTGCTACTCCATTCCATAACAGCCCAGTCGTAGATAACAGAGTCAATAGAAGAATTTATTTGCGTCCGCAGTTGATCGTAGTCATCAATTCTGCTCATTAGATCAATGTTATGAAAAAGAAATTGCGCGTTGTCACTGGACTCGGAATTGTCTTTCTGAAAAGAATGTATCTTACAAGCAAGATTGTATTTAATCCAAAAAGAAAGAAAAGCATCGAAAGAGCTGGACAGTTTTAAACAATTCAAGTGGAATGGATCGATCTTTGAAAAATTTTCTTTTAGATCACCAAAAGCCCATTCTTTGAGCAAATTTTCAGATGTACAAAAGTTCATGAATTAACGAGGAGACGTTTACTGCTGGCGGATTCCACGCACGCTATCAGCTTGCTCCACAAAAATATCACTAATTAAACTAATAGCAGGCTTATCACGCAGTTTTAAATTTGCGGTGACTGACATTCCTGACTTCAGAGGAATTTTGTTTTCAGGTGTACCAAGAAAATTACGTTTTAAATCCAAGGTGACAGGAAAATGATAATAACTTATAGTTGTAGTCGGCGGAAGTGCATCTGCACTAATATTACTTACAGTTGCATCAATTTCACCATAACGAGCAAAAGAGAAAGCATCTAAACGCACGGAAGTTTCTTGGCCAATTTTAATGTAACCTATATCTTTATTAGGGATGTAAACTTGCGCGTAAAAACCATTTTGTGGAACTATGGATGCAATTTTTTCACCTGGTTGAAGGACACTAGACTCAACAGCGCGCAGATCAAAAAGAATACCGTCGGTGGGGGCGAGAACATTTTGATATTGAAGCTGTAGTTCAGAATTTTTTAATTCATTATTGAGTTGATTTAGGGACTTTTCAGACGACAATGTATTAGCATTTTTTTCAATATCGATCCGATTAAGCTGCTCATCAATCTCAGTGATCTGAGTTTGTATTTGAAGAACTTCATCTTTCTTGGCCAAATATTGAATTTTTTGATACGCACCCTGAGAAACCAAGATTTTCATTTCACCTAATACTATATTTTTTGTATCCAAAATACTTTCATAAAGCTTTTTGCGTAGTGATAGGGTTCTTTTTTGGCTATCTAAGCTACTTAATCTTGTTTTTAGACTATTTTTTTCATTTTTGATAAGTATCATTAGAGTATTCTTCTTTTCTTGAACTTGACGAGTGTCATACTTGAGAAGCAAATCTCCTGCTTTTACAGAATCACCTTCTTTGAAATACACCTTTTGAATCTTTCCACCAGCTGGTGTTTTTACTTCGACAGTTCCTCCCAACGATTTCAATTGACCGGTAGCTGTTACGACTTCATCAATACGAAAAATAATTGAGCCTACAAGCGACACTGCTCCAAGACTTATTAACAATAACAATAAAGATTGAGCCCAAAATGGAGTCTGCCTTAGTACAAGTGATCTGTTTTTAGCAAGCCAATTATTTGCAATATCCCTAGATTTTTCTTTTAGAGTTAGCTTAGACCCAGACGAAGTTATATCTACAACCTCAGCAGAAGCATCATTGCTCTCAGAGGAAAGATTTTCTGTATTTTTACTCATTTTGAATATCTAGCAAAGCAAATTTTTAAAATAATTACTCGTACACAACAACTCAAATCAGCTATCATAAAAAGAATTGAGGTAAATGACGTTATAAAAAATAACAGACATTGATTTTATCTGATCCTAGGGCAACCTTAAAGGTGTTGAAGAAATATTGCAAGCGGATGAAGAGATTCGAACTCTCGACCCTCTCCTTGGCAAGGAGATGCTCTACCACTGAGCTACATCCGCAGGTTATCGATTGGAATCATCCGTTCGACTTGATGATGATGCACCACAGAGGGGCCCTTGGTCAATCAATCCCGCTGTGAAGCACCAGCTCAGGAAGGACCCGCCATCTTCTGGCGTAACTGCTTGACCCGATCCCGAAGGTTCGCAGCCTCTTCGAAGTCCAGCTTTTTGGCGGCCTCCTTCATCTTGGCCTCAAGCTGATGGATCAATTCCGGCAATGCCTCCAAAGCCATGCTGGCATCAAGACTGTCCTCCAAGGCCTTTGCGGCCTTTCCCACCACCTCAACTAGATCGGCATCAGGGCCGTCCTGCTTCAGCTTGCGGCTCAGTTCCAGGAAGCTGAGGATCGAGTTGCTGGCCTTCTTACCTGCCGCCGTGGGCACCACGCCGTGCTTCTTGTTGTAAGTCTGCTGGACCGCACGGCGCCGCTCGGTTTCGGAGATGGCCTTGGCCATCGAGTCGGTCATGTTGTCGGCATAGAGCAGCGCCACCCCCTCAACATGGCGGGCGGCCCGGCCAATGGTCTGAATCAAGGAGCGCTCCGCTCGCAGGAAGCCTTCCTTGTCGGCATCGAGGATCGCCACCAGGCTCACCTCCGGCAGGTCTAGGCCCTCTCGCAGCAGATTCACCCCCACTAGCACGTCGTATTCGCCTAAACGCAGGTCCTGGATGATCTCAATCCGCTCGATGGAGTGGATCTCCGAGTGCAGGTAACGCACCCGCACCTCGTTCTCCGCCAAGTAATCGGTGAGGTCTTCCGCCATCCGCTTGGTGAGGGTGGTGACCAGGACCCGCTGGTTCTTGGCCGCCCGATCGCGGATCTCCCCCAGCAAATCGTCCACCTGCCCCGTGGTAGGCCGAACCTCTACTACCGGATCGAGCACTCCCGTGGGGCGGATCACCTGCTCGGCCACCTCACCTCCGCTCACCTCCATCTCCCAGTTGCCCGGCGTGGCCGAGACAAATACCGTCTGCTGCGCCTTCTCCCAGAACTCTTCGCCCTTGAGCGGCCGGTTGTCGGCTGCGCTGGGCAGGCGAAAACCATGCTCGATCAGCACCTTCTTACGGGCCTGGTCGCCGTTGTACATCGCCTGTAGCTGCGAGCAGGTGACGTGGCTCTCGTCCACGATCAACAACCAGTCGTCCGGGAAGTAATCAATAAGGCACTCCGGCGGTGTGCCCTCCTCACGGCCGGCCAAGTGACGGGCGTAGTTCTCCACCCCGTTGCAATAACCCACCTGCCCCAGCATCTCCAGGTCGTACTTGGTGCGCTGCTCCAGTCTCTGAGCCTCCAGCAACTTGCCTTCGCTGTTGAGCACATCCAAGCGCTCCCGCAACTCCGAGCGGATGGCACTGATGGCGGAGTCAAGCCTGTCTTTGGGCGTCACAAAGTGCTTGGCCGGATAGATGTTCACCTCCTCCAAGCTCTGGAGGATCTCGCCGGTGATGGGGTCGACATAACGGATCGCCTCCACCTCGTCGCCGAACAGCTCGATCCGCACCAACCGGTCTTCGTAGGCTGGGCCGATCTCCAGCACATCCCCTTTCATCCGAAAACGGCCGCGGGCGATTTCGGTGTCGTTGCGGGTGTACTGGTTGTCTACAAGCTCCCGCAGCTGACCGCGGATGTTGAGGGTCTCGCCCACCTCAAACTTCACCGCCGCCTTGAGGTATTCACTGGGAATGCCCAAGCCGTAGATGCAGCTGATCGAGGCCACCACGATCACGTCGCGCCGCTCAAACAGCGAGCGCGTCGCCGAGTGGCGCAGCATGTCGATCTCCTCGTTGATCGACGCCGTCTTGGCGATGTAAGTGTCACTGACCGGAACGTAGGCCTCAGGTTGGTAATAGTCGTAATAGGAGATGAAGTACTCAACGGCGTTCTTGGGGAAGAACTCCCGCAATTCGTTGCAGAGCTGGGCCGCCAGGGTTTTGTTGTGGGCCAGCACCAGGGCTGGCCGGCCGGTCTGGGCAATGACATTGGCCATCGTGAAGGTCTTACCCGTGCCCGTTGCCCCCAGCAGGGTCTGATAGCGCTCACCGCCGTTCACCCCCTGCACAAGCTGCTTGATCGCCGCGGGCTGATCGCCCTTCGGCGAATAAGGAGCCGTGAGGTCGTAGGCGGGCATGGGTGCAGTGCCAAACGGCGGACGGTGATTATCGCCGGGGAGCAAGATGAAGTGCAGCGGCTTCCAGACCCGTGACCCCGATCCGGCTGGTTCACCATGCCCCCGGTGCCCCCGGCCTGCGCTGGCTGGGGCTTGGGCCGGATCTGCGACCCAGCCGGTCGCTGCTCAAGCTGCAACGGCTGTTCGATCGCCACGCCTTCTGGGCCCGGGGCCGCAGCTTTGGTCAGCTGCGGCGGTTGCTGGCCGGTAGCGACGCCGTTGTGAGCCTCTGGCGGGGCAAGCGGCTGGTGGGCTTCGGCAGGGCCACCTCTGATGGCTGCAGCCGAGCCGTACTCTGGGACATCGTCGTAGCCGGCGATCTGCAGGGCCACGGCCTGGGCCGCCGGGTGATCGAAGAACTACTCCACACCCCACCGGTGGTGGGTGTGGAACGGGTTTATCTGATGACCACAAAGAGTGCAGGCTTCTACCGGCAACTGGGCTTCCAGGATGCGAACCCCCAGCAGTTGATGGTGCTGCGCCATTAGAGCCAAACCATTTCAGCCTTTAAGGCCCAGATCTGATAAGGAGTCCAAAGATGATTGTGTGCTCAAGTCAAGGAGTAAGGAATGAGTTTCAAATTGTCTAGCGCTCCAACATCAAGCATCTAGGCCAGTGCCTCCTCAGCTGATGACTGACCACTCCCAAACACCGAAAGAACAGCCAAGTGGGGCTCAAAAAACAGTGAATTGAATAGGTGTAGGCAGTAGCGTTCGATTCATCCAAAGAACTGCCTGGTCATGACAGCCCCGCACCAACCTGCCTGGGTGCTGCTGTCAGCCTCTGCAGATCGCAGACCCTGTGAGCCAGATCCTTCAGACCAACACCCCATCCTTGAGGACATTGCTCTAATAGAGGCCAGACGAATCAATCGGCTCCGTCCGCAATCACTGGTTCAGCAGGCACCAACTTGGACAACCCCCCACAAACATCCACGTTTTGCCGTGCTGATCACGGGGGAACTGCGCTGCCTTAACCGCTCCGGCCAGCTGTTTAGAGCCCTCAAGAAGCGTGCAGATTTGTTCGTCGTGACCACGGCGGAATTTCGCGATCGCGCCCTGCAACTCACTTCTCCTGAACGAACTCTAATTGTGGAGGATCATCCTCTTGAGACCAAACGGGATCAAGCTGTGCCTGTGAACGCTATGAAGCAATGGCACAAACTCGAACTGGCATGGCGGCTATTGCGCAAGGAAGAAAATCAACGCGGGGCTACATATCGCTATGTGATCAAGCTCCGATCGGATTACCACATCGTTCATCCCAAAGCAGTGCTGAAATCAGTACGCAGGGCTTGCCGTCATCCCGATTCGGGCTTGGTTGGTGCCTCTGACAAAGTTTTTGGTGGAAGGCGCCAGAGCATGCAAATGCTCGAGGGTTTCTTTGACGCAATTCCAGGCTGGTTCGATCAACGGGAAAAGGATTACTGGCCGATAAATCTGAAACAAGTGCTCGCATCCGATGACTCAGTCAAGTGGTATGGGATGAATTGGCCAGCCGAACTGATCGGCAGACCTCCAACCCCAAGCCTCTGGCGACGAAAGCTGGAAAAAATTGATCCAAGCCTGGTCCAAGCTCTCGGCAACCGACGAAATCAAGGACCAGAACACTTCCATAGATTGTTGAGGGGCCACCCACGCTTTGCATCTGAGATCTGCTTCAGCCGCTTTCTCAACTTCTGCGGCATCCCCTTTAGGGACTGCAAGGGTCTGCGAGGCTTTCTCTACAGCGACAGGCTGATGCAGCCATGAGCCAACTACCTGATCCATGGCTGACCGTCCTAATACTGGCTGGCGGGTCCCTGAACAATAAACAGATTGGCCCACTCCCAAGCTTGAGCAACAATCCGGCCGACCTAGCTGATGGATCTGGCCTCGCACGAGACCAAATTAACCAACATTTTCGTAAATTAGATGGTGTTAAGCAGTGCCTTCTATCGGATCAATCAAACACACCCATCCGACCCCACCTTTGTGACAGCGGTTTGGAAAAGCTGCTGATCGAACCACAATCCGACGTGATCGCAAGCATCAAGAAAGCGCTACCAAAGATCGAGACACCTTGGCTACTGCTGCAACCGATCACTAGCCTTCCAACCCTGGACGTGGAGCTCTGCTACAGCATCGAGCTAGGCGAACGGCCCATCCCCCGGGAGAACTGGTCCGCTGTAGAAGCACCCGAAACCAATAAGCCTCGTTTTCTCAGCAGAGATCAATCGGTCAGCACAGACGAAAAACCCTCGCATCCTTTCACCGGCGTGATATGCGCACCTACGGAGCTGATCGAACAGCTGTTGCCAGCCGCAGGGAGCGATTTGCTGCTACTCGCGGAACGGCTTTGGAAGACTGGGAAGGTCCGATTTCGGATGGCCCCATGGATGGACCTCGGCCATCGGGCTACTTACAGCTACAGCCGTCTAAACAGACTTAAAAGCCGCAGCTTCAACAAAGTTTCCTATGACCCTCGAGCCGACCTGATACGCAAATGCTCCAGCGATCAAGAACGACTGGTTCAGGAATACAACTATTTGCGCAACCTGCCATTACCACTACAACGATTTTTTCCAGCACTAGCTTCTCAAAACATGAGTACTTCCAACCAGGAACCTTCCTGCCTAGAACTAGAATATATTCCCTTCCCCAACTTGGCAGAACTATTCCTGCACTGGCAGTTAGGAAGCAATGGATGGAGACAAATCGCTCGTCGTCTAGCCACAGCCCGAAAAATCATGCTGGATAGCGATGCACCAGAACCCACACCTCAGCCGGTATCAACAAAGTGGCTTTACAGTCAAAAACTGGCCAAAAGGCTTAGCTTGCTGCGAAAACAACCTCCCGACTTAACATCTAATCTTGGTTTGAAATGGGAAAAGTTCTGGGAAAGCCCACTTCATCTACAACTTGTGAATCCTCAGGGACGAGAAACTACAAAAGTCATGAAATTAACAAGCCCGCATGCTGCCAGCCAAGCAGCACTGAAGGCACTGCCTCCCCTTGAAAAGCCACAACAGCTGAGACGCACGCATGGAGACCTCTGCTTCAACAACATCCTGGCTGATCCCTACAGCGGCTCAATCCGTATGATTGATCCAAGGGGCGAAGCGGCACCGCATTCGCAATGGCCTAGTGGATATGGCGACCCCCGCTATGATCTAGTAAAATTATTGCATTCATGCCGATACCTTTACGATATTGTTTGCAACAGCATGTTCCATCTGAAGTTAAATGATAACGTACTAACGCTACAGATTGACGTGCCACAGCACTACGATATCGTCAACAATGCCATCCAAGAGGAAGTAATCAAAGATGAACTAAATCCCTACGAGGAGCGCTTTTTAACAGCCAGCCTGTTTCTTTCGATGCTCCCCCTTCACCGTCAAGAGCCCTTGCACTGCGTCATGTTCAGCTGCATTGCAGTTCTGATCCTGGAAAATCGCTTTGACAACGTGTTGAAAGCGAGCTTGAGCATCTAATGGCAAAAACAGTATTAATCCCTGCAGCCGGCGCCGGCAGTCGGTTCAAAAATGCAGGGATAAATGTAGCCAAACCCCTCATTATCGCAAAAGGACGAACGCTCCTGGAGCACACTCTAGATTGTTTTGAGTTTGCAAATGAAGACCATCTCATATTGGCAGTACAACATAAGCATGAGGTACGCAAAGCCCTCGAAAAAAAGCTAAAAAGACGACTACCAAAAGTAAATATTCACTGGTTCGAATTGGAACAACTTTTACCCGGCCAGCTGGCAACATCAGTAGCCGCACTTGAATCAATACTTCAAACGTCCGATCTCGATGAATCCCTTCCACTTCTTATCCATAATTGCGATACTGGCTTCCAATGGAAACCCGAATTCGAATCCATACAGGGATTCGCATCTATGGCCGTATTTCCTGCTAAGGGAACTCACTGGTCGTTCGGACAGCCAGATCCAAAGGATTCACACAGAGCCATCGCTATTGCCGAAAAAAAAAGGATCTCTGATCTCGCATCTATCGGATTATATGGATTCTCGTCAACCAAAATTTTTTTAAAAGAAGCGAAGGCCGTTCTCTACAGCCAAGACACTATTGAAGGCGAATATTACATAGCACCTATGCTTCATAAAGCAATAACAAAAGGAATGGAAGTGAGCCTACCGAGAGTTGACAAAGTCAAAATCTATGGAACACCTGGGGAACTTTGTGAATGCTTTAAACTTAGCCTGGAGACCCTCAAGAGCGAAAATTAACGACTTCGAGCAAGCCATCAACCAAGCAACTAATCTGCTCAGAAGACAGAGAAATGCTGTCAGAACAGCTTCCAAGATTGTCACTGAAAATTTGATCAAAACTTAGGCCTTCAGTTAAATTCAAAGCAGCAGATTCGGGCAAAAAAGTATTGATACGCTCAATGACGCCCGCCCAACGGGAATTAAATGCTTGAATTGCAGCCAAAGATGCATGCAAACACGCAGGCTGCAGCATTGGAAGCCGGTCTACCAACGCCTCCCCTACTGGTGCTGCAGCATCTCCAAGACGACCATTGAGACAACGCATTAGGAGAAGCTCATCATCAGTGAGCGAACGATTGACCGGCAAAGATGGCGGCGGCTGCCAACACAACCATGGATCAAGCTCCAACCAGCTCTGCAATTCTTGAAGCAATGCCTTCTTTCGGCGGCCATAATGAACAATCGTAAGTTTAATTCGCTCCTGATATTTCTCGATCAACTCCAATGATTTCAGCAATCGCGCCATAAATCCATAATCGAAGAGCCACTGCTCGAAATCGGCTGTATAACCGTGACGTTTAACCATCTGGCTATAAACGGAGCAGGCATGCTCCAGCGGATCGCGAACCATCAAAAGCAACTCGATTCGCTTAACTCCCCAACGATCTGCAACTGGCAATAAAGGTGGAAGCAGTTGATCCAACTGCTTGGCCCAGCCTTCAAAACTGAACACCAAACCATTCAGTTGGCGGCGAGAAACCCCCTCTTTGTCCAACAGCTTGCGCCGCCAGCGGCGCGGCCTAATTGAGGAATCAAGCAAAGCCTGAAGAACGTGGCCGTTGCCCATGCTGAAGCGCCCTTGCGAAGCACGGTCCTCCAGGAAAAAATTATCTGAAGACTTCGTTGGATAGAGAAGCCCACTCTGAAGCGCCAGTGAATTCGTATTGGTCGCAAGCCAGCTCTGCAGGTAAGAACTTCCAGTCTTGCCATGACCGATATGCAAAAGCAGTCTCATATGACCGTCATCACCTCATCGGCGTAGTCGACAGTTACAGGACCTTTCATGCGGCGAAGCCTTGAACCGAAACTACCCTCCAAAGGATTGGAAACCGCTCCCATTGCTGCCCAGAGTGCAGAAGTCAATCCAAATGGCCGCCGGTTGTACCTCCAAAGCCGCCTCCAACCGGCACGACCGCCAGGTGGACGATGCAGAAACAACGATCGAATTGCTCCCTCAAGAAAACAACCTTTCAGCATTAAACCCCAGTCCCCCAGAAGCTCTCCGTGATCACTGCAGACGGAGATAGCTGTTCGATTGGCATCACTTCGACGCTCCAGAGCCTGCAAAATCTGGCCAAGCTGAGCATCCAACAACTCCAAATGATTCGCATAGTCCTGGCGTAGAGCGTCAACTGCCTCTTCTGGCAGCCCATGAGGCCAACGCCGGAGCTTGCCGGCAAGAACGCTTCCATCAGGAACATGAACACCCTTGGCTGAACCCAATGGAGGCCTGGGCTGGGGCTTGGGGATCGGCCGTCGACGACTCCAGGACAAGGGAACATCAAAGGGCTCATGGGGGCCAGGGAAACTCACCCAAAGCAGCCATGGTTGATCCATCGGCAATCGAGCAAGTTCCTCCAGAGCGATCCCGGTTAGCCAGAGATCGGGATAAAGCTCGTCCGGCAGAACAGTGGGCCTGACGCAGTGAACCCGACCGTTGCGATATCGATCCTTAAGATCCTCCCGATAGAGATCAAAAACGCCAGAGTCGCGCCAAAGATCCGTCAGCTCGCACTCAAGACGAGTCAACGCACGCGGTCCTGCAATCTCTCGGGCTCGATCAAATCCCAAGTCGTTCAACAACGGGATGTTGTCCCTCAAATCGCCTTGACCTTTGTGAGGAGTCCAGTGGGTCTTGCCAACCAGAGCCGTGTTGTAGCCGAAATCCTGCCGGAGGTTGCGCACAAAAGATCTTGCGTCCGCCGGCACCGTGTAAGGCCTGTTAGTGGTCAACCCAATGTCCGCAGGTCTTTGTCCCGTCAACCAACTCACTCGAGCGGGGACGCACTGGGGGCTTGATGTGTAGCAACGACGTAGATCCCACCCTTCAGCCGCGATCGATTGCAGATAAGGCAGACGGAGCCAGGACTGATGCAACCAGTCTCCCCGCCACTGATCAAAACTGATAAGGAGCCAGTTTTGCGAGGGAGGATTCGGCATGGACTAATTGTGCAGTGACTGATACCCCTACGATCGGGCTTCCAACTCTCGGGCTCGTGGCACGATCCGCTGAAACCCAGCCGGAACTGGCCCTGCAGGGAAGCCTATTTGGCGAGCCCGAAACCGCTACAACATCAGAACCCGTGCCGGCTAGGCCGGCCGCAGGAGAGCTGAGCGATGCAGAGCTGGGCGCCGATGCCGCCGCCCGGCCCCGCCAGCGCCAGGCCGCATCAAGCGCAACCACCAGCGAATCCCCGGCTGCAAGAGATTCCGACCCCAGCAGCGACGAACCGGCCTGGGCCCACCACAGTCAGCTGGATCCCTTGCAGCTCACGCCGATGCTGCGCCACTACGTGGAGCTCAAAGCGGCCCATCCCGAACGGGTGCTGCTCTACCGCCTGGGCGACTTCTTCGAGTGCTTCTTCGAAGACGCGATCGAGATCTCCCGGGTGCTGGAACTCACCCTCACCGGCAAGGAGGGCGGCAAAGCCATCGGCCGAGTGCCGATGGCAGGCATCCCCCACCACGCCGCCGAGCGCTACTGCACCGAACTGATCAAGCAGGGCTACAGCGTGGCCCTCTGTGATCAGCTCGAAACCACCCCCACCAAGGGCGCCCTGCTCAAGCGAGACATCACACGGGTGTTGACCCCCGGCACCGTGCTGGAGGAAGGCATGCTCAGCGCCCGCCGCAACAACTGGCTGGCGGCGGTGGTGGTGGAGCCGGCCCAGGGCCAGCAACCGCTGCGCTGGGGCCTGGCCAGCGCCGATGTGAGCACTGGCGAGGTGCAGGTGATGCAACGGGAAGAGAGCAGCGCCCTGCACCAGCAGCTGGCCCAACAGGAGGCCTCCGAACTGCTCTGGAGCGCCGACCACGACGCAGGTCGGCCGGCCTGGTGCCCGGAGCGGCTGCGGCTGACACCGATGGCCAGCACCCCCTTCAGCCCAGTAGAAGCGGAGCGCACCCTGCAGCAGCACTACAGCCTTAGCAGCCTCGATGGCCTGGGCCTGCCGGAACATCCCCTGGCCCTACAGGCCCTCGGCGGCCTGCTGCACTACCTGCAGGAGACCCAGCCCCTGGAAGACAACAGCCGCATTCCCCTGGAGGTGCCGGCGATCGTGCACCGCGGCGATGCCCTGGTGCTTGATTCCCAGACCCGTCGCAACCTCGAGCTCACCGCCACCCAGCGCGACAACCAGTTGCGGGGGTCCTTGCTCTGGGCCATCGATCGCACCCTCACCGCCATGGGCGGCCGTTGCTTGCGCCGTTGGCTGGAAGCACCGTTGATGGACCGCCATGCCATTCAACAGCGCCAGGATCTGGTGAGCAGCCTGGTGAACGAACGCAGCCTGCGTCTAGCCATCCGCCAGCTGCTGCGGCCGATGGGCGACCTGGAACGACTGGCCGGCAGGGCCGGGGCAGGCCATGCCGGTGCCCGCGATCTGGTGGCCATCGCCGATGGCCTGGAACGGTTGCCCCAACTCACCGCACGGCTGGAGGCTGCCATCAGCACGGGACCCGACTGGTTACAGCAGCTGCTCAACCCAGATCCGGCCCTGGCGGAACTGGCCCAGACGATTCGCCACAACCTGGTGGAGACACCACCCCTATCGCTCTCAGAGGGCGATCTCATCCACGACGGCGTCGACCCGCTTTTGGATGGGCTGCGCAACCAACTGGACGATCAAGACGCATGGCTCAGCCATCAGGAGCAGCAGGAGCGCCAACGCAGTGGCATCAGCACCCTGAAGCTGCAGCACCACCGCACCTTCGGCTACTTCCTGGCGGTGAGCAAAGCCAAGGCCACCACGGTTCCAGACCACTGGATCCGGCGCCAGACCCTGGCCAACGAGGAACGCTTCATCACCCCCGACCTCAAGGAGCGGGAAGGCAAGATCTTCCAGCTGCGGGCCCGGGCCTGCCAGCGGGAATACGAACTGTTCTGCCAATTGCGCGAGCAGGTGGGGACCATGGCGGCCCCGATCCGTCAGGCCGCCCGCGCCGTTGCCGCTCTGGATGCCCTCACCGGCCTCGCCGATGTGGCCGCCAGCGGTGGCTACTGCCTACCGACCATCACCGAAGGCCGGGGGCTGAAGCTGGAGGCCAGCCGCCATCCAGTGGTGGAGCAACGGCTGGTGGAAACCGCCTTCACCCCCAATGATGTGCAACTCGGTGATGGCACCGATTTGGTGGTGCTCACGGGCCCAAACGCCAGTGGCAAGAGCTGCTATCTGCGCCAGATCGGATTGATCCAGTTGATGGCCCAGATCGGCAGCTGGGTACCGGCCCGCTCCGCCACCGTCGGTATTGCTGATCGGATCTTCACCCGGGTGGGGGCTGTGGATGATCTGGCCGCCGGCCAGTCCACCTTCATGGTGGAGATGGCCGAAACCGCCAACATCCTTCACCACGCCAGCGATCGTTCCCTGGTGCTGCTCGATGAGATCGGGCGGGGCACCGCCACCTTCGATGGCCTTTCGATCGCCTGGGCAGTGAGCGAGCACCTGGCCGGCGACCTGGGCAGCCGCACGGTGTTCGCCACCCACTATCACGAGCTCAACAACCTGGCCGCCGAACGCGACAACGTCGCCAACTTCCAGGTGCTGGTGGAGGAAACCGGTGACGACCTGGTGTTCCTCCACCAAGTGCAGTCCGGCGGCGCCAGCCGCAGCTACGGCATTGAAGCGGCGCGGTTAGCCGGCGTTCCCAAGCCTGTGGTGCAACGGGCCCGGCAGGTGCTGGATCAGTTGGCGGCCTGAAGCATCAAGCCGATGGCAACGCGCGCATCAGGCTGCCCATCTCCAGGGCTTCCAGGCCGTAGCTCCAGCCGAGATTGCTCTTGATGCCCGCACGCTCGAGGGCCTGCTGCATCGTGTCGGTGGTCAACACCCCGAAGATCACCGGCACGGACGTGTCGCGCGCCACTGCAGCAACACCCTTGCTGGCCTCCGCCACCACCACATCGAAGTGGGGTGTGTCGCCGCGAATCACCGCCCCCAGGGTGATCAGCACCTGGTACTGGCCGGAGCGGGCCATCTGCTGGGCCACGATCGGCAGTTCGAACGAACCCGGCACCCAGGCCACATCGAGCTGGGAGCTGGTCTCCGACACATCCACGCCGTGGCGCTTGAGGCAGTCAAGGCAGCCGCTCAGCAGCTTGGCGGTGACCAGATCATTGAAACGAGCCACAACGATGCCGACGCGCAGCCCAGCTGCGTCAGAAAAACGTCCTTCGAACGTGGCCATTGGGAAGGTGCCGACTGAATCTCAGCCATCGTGGCACCCGCCAGGTTTCCGCTGAGGGCTGAACTCAGACGACGAAGAAGCTCACACCCCAGTTCAGCAGCACCAAGGCGACCCAAACAGCACTGCCCAGCAGGATCAGTCGATTGGAACGGCCGCTGTCCTCGCTGGAGGCATACAGAACCGGCACCGCAACGATCAAGGCAAAGGACGCCACCACCAGGGCCAGAACGGTCAGCGTGTTGATGAACTGCATGGGTCTGGATGACAGGGGTTGATTTTCACATGCGAACAGATAGCTCCGAGGCTACGAGCGCCACTCTTCACACCATGAAGGCGTTCTGTCCTTACAGCCCCAGCAAAATGCTGCCAATCGGCCACACCAGCTGAATGGCACCCCCCTTACCTGAGTTCCTCGGTCTCGGCACCCAGAAAGGTGGCACCACAACACTGCATCGCTTGCTGGAGCAGCACCCGGACGTTTATCTACCAGCCTGCAAGGAAGTTCATTTCTTTGATCAGAACCACGACGCAGGGGACGGCTGGTACCGGAACCACTTCGCCAACGCCCAGCCCGACCAGGTGTGCGGGGAGATCACGCCCTTTTATCTGTTCCATCCCGACGTGCCTGGCCGCATCCACAACCTCCTCCCCAAGGCCCGCATGGTGGTGCTGCTGAGGGATCCAGTGGAACGCACGATCTCTCAGCTGTTTCACGCCCGCAAACGGGGCTTTGAAACCTTGGAGCCTGCCGATGCTTTAGCCGCTGAACCACGACGCCTGCAGAGCGGCGATCCCGTCAGCCTGCAAAAACACAGCTACCTCAGCCGTAGCCGCTACCTGGAACAGCTGGACCGCTACGAAGTCCTCTTCCCCCGAGAGCAACTGCTGATCCTGCGCAGTGAAGACCTGTTCTCCACGCCGGAGAACATCTGGCAGCAGATACTGCACTTTCTCCAGCTCACTCCCATCGATTGGCCCGGGGCGTTGCCACGCGCCAATGCCGGTGATGGGCTGGGTGACCGTATCGACCCAGCCCTACGCCAACAACTCAGGCAGCAACTGGCAGAGACCGTTGCCGGCGTCCGGAGCCGCTATGGCATCGAATGGGAGTGGACCTAAGGCGAGGCCTCAGACGCGGGCCGCGACAGCGCTGCCGAGGGCATCACGCAGACCGCGCACAACCGCCACCATCGCCAGCTCATCCTGGAGGCGATTCACAGCAGAACCAACACCCACACCGGCCGCACCAGCGGCAATCGCCATCGGCAGCGTCACCGCAGAAAGACCAGACGCACAAAGAACGGGCACATCGACGGCGCGACTGATGCTGTGGGCCGCCGCAAGGGTGGGGGCAGCCTTCTCGATCAAGCCCAGGTGGCCAGCGCTGAAGGGCTTGGCACTGGTGCCTCCCTCGGTCTGGATCAGATCAGCACCGGCCCCCACCAGATCGATGGCCAGCTGCTCCTGCTCATCCATCGGCAACACATGGGGCACCGTGACGCTCAACACCACGTTGGGCAGCAGTTGGCGGGTGCGGCGGGTGAGGTCCAGCACCTCAGCCGCGTCAAAGATCCGGCCCTGGGGATAGAAGGCGTCGTAGTTGCCGATCTCCACCATCAGCGCACCGGCTTCCACCGCCGCAGGGAACTGCTCGGGCTCCACCGACGACACACACACGGGCACGCCACCGGAGGCCTCGATCGCCAGACGCACCAGGCCGGGGTCGCAGGCCACGTCGATCAGATCAGCACCGCCACGCCCTGCTGCACGGGCGACCCGCTCCACGCTGGCGGCATCGAAATTCATCAGGCCAGCGATCACCTTGAGCGCAGAGCGCTGCTCGAGGCTGCGCTGCAAAGAAACGGGCAGCTGCTGAAGACGGGTCATGGGGGACTGGACAGCGATGCCCTGATTCTCACACCGTGGGGGAAACGCATCCCACCTCCTTGGGCTGGACGTCCTGGCATGACCGACTGCACCGGCGCCTGCGGCAGCAGCCGCAGCTGCTGCCGCAAGGCAGCTCACTGCTGCTGGCGGTGTCGGGCGGACAAGACTCCATGGCTCTGCTGGCGTTGCTGCAGGATCTGATGCCCTTGCATGGCTGGGAGCTGCGCCTTTGGCACGGCGACCACCGCTGGCACAACGGCTCCAGCCAGATCGCCGCGGAGCTCGGGGCCTGGTGCCAACAGCGGGAACTCCTCCTCCAGGTGGACCAGGCAGCGCCGGGACAAGTGCCCAGCGAAGCCAAAGCCCGTCAGTGGCGTTACGAACGGCTGGCACAACGGGGCCGCGAAGTAGGCGCCGATGTGGTGACAGGCCACACCGCCAGCGACCGGGCCGAAACGATGCTGCTGCAGCTGGCCCGCGGCAGCGACCTGGCCGGCCTAGCGGCCCTGCCCAGCATCCGCCCCCTCAGCCCAGAAGGACCCCAGCTGCGCCGGCCGCTGCTGCACCTGCAGCGCGATGACACCCTCCAGATCTGCCGGGACCTCGCCCTGCCGATCTGGGAGGACCCGAGCAACCAATCCCCTGATTTCGCCCGCAACCGGATCCGCCAGGAGGTTCTTCCGGTGATGGAGGAGTTGCATCCAGGCAGCACTCAGCGGATGAGCGAGCTGGCCGAACGGGTGTCCCACGTGCGGGACAGTCAGACGGAACTCAGCCAGATGGCCCTGGAGGTTCTGCAAACTCCAGATGGCCTGAACCGCCGCGGCCTGGGGGCCTTGAGCCCAGCCACCCGTCGCCTGCTGCTGGCGCAGTGGCTGCAGCAGCAGGGGCTGCCACCCCTTCCGGCCACCCAACTGGACGAGCTCAGCCGACGACTGGACAAGGGTGCTCCCGGTGGTGCAGCCGATCTAGCCGGGGGCTGGCAGCTCAGCTGGAAAGGGGGGGAGCTGGTGCTGCTGCAGCGCGAAGCAGAGCATTGACCGCCGCAGCCACCAGACCGGCTCCACCCCTGCTGCTCTCCAAACGGATCTGGGCCAGACCGCTGGCCGCCAGATGCTTCTTGCTTTCCTCCACCCCCACAAAACCCACCGGCATGCCGATCACCAGGCTGGGGGCTGGAGCACCGGCGGCCACCTGCTGCAACAGCACCTCAAGAGCGGTCGGCGCACTGCCGATCAGCACCACCGGAGCCGGTGACGCCACCGCGAGCGAGCGCCAAGCCTGCTCCATGCCAGCCGCCGTGCGCGTTGAACCCGACGGCGCCGCCTCAGGTGCCCACTCCAGCACCGTGTGCACGGTGCTGCCAAGGGTGCGTTGGGCCATCGGGGCCACCGCAGCCGCCGCCATCGCGGTATCCGTCAGGATCGATGCCCCCTGCTTCAACGCTTCCAAACCCTGGTCACAAGCCCCCTCGCTGAACCGCAGCAGTGCCCCCAGGGAGAGATCACCACTGCTGTGCACCAACCGTTCCAGCACCTGCTGTTGCAAAGGCAGCAGGCCCGTGTCCCCCAGAGCCGCACGGATCCGCCGGATGCTTTCGGTGAAGATCGGGTGGTCTTGGGCCATCCACGCCATCATCGACCCATGCCGATCCATCTGCTCTGGGGTGATGACGCCGCTGCGCGGGACCGGGCTATCGATGCTCTGATCGGGCAGGTTGTCGACCCCAGCTGGAGCAGCCTCAACCTCAGCCGCCTCGATGGAGCAGACGTTGGGCAAGCCCTGCAGGCCCTTGAGGAGGCCCGAACCCCTCCCTTCGCCACAGGCGAACGACTGGTGTTGCTGCAACGCAGTCCGTTCTGCAATGGCTGCCCCAGTGAACTGGCCGACCGGTTTGAAGCCGCCCTCGAGCTGATCCCCGACAGCAGCCACCTGGTGCTGGTGAACCCGGCCAAACCGGATGGTCGCCTGCGCACCACCAAAGCCCTGCAGAAGCGGATCAAAAGCGGGCTCGATCAGGAACAGAGCTTCCCGCTGCCAGCGGCCTGGGATGGCAGTGGTCAGCGCCAATTAGTGCAACGCACGGCCGAGGCCCTGGGTCTGAAGGTTGAGCCGGATGCCATCGATGCCCTGGTGGAGGCCATCGGCACCGACAGCGCCCGGCTTGAATCTGAACTGCGCAAGCTATCCCTGCGCGGCTCCACCATTTCGGCTGCACGGGTGCATGAGCTGGTGGGGGGACGCTCCACCAACGCCCTGGCCGTGGGCGATGCGCTGCTGGAGGGCAACCCTGGCGAAGCGATTGCCCGCTGGGATGCCCTGATCGAAGCGGGGGAACCAGCCCTGCGCATCGTGGCCACCCTCACCGGTCAGATCCGCGGCTGGCTCTGGGTGAGCATGCTGGAACAGCAAGGGGAACGGGATGTGGCGGTGATCGCCAAGGCCGCTGGGATCGGCAACCCCAAACGCATCTACGTGATGCGCAAGCAACTGCAGGGTCGGCCAGCCAAACGTTTCCTCTCCTTGCTAGGCCGACTGCTGGACGTGGAGGCGCGGCTCAAACGCGGCGCCCAGCCTGGCGATGCCTTCCGCGACGGACTGCTGGGCTGATCGCTGCCCGCCAGGTGAGAAAATCCAGCGTTGCTGAAGCCCGGCCCATGGCCCTCCTGGTGCAGAAATTCGGGGGCACCTCCGTCGGCAGCGTGGAACGCATCAAGGCAGTGGCCGATCGGATCGGACGTTGCCGTGAGGAGGGGCACGACGTAGTCGTGGTGGTCTCCGCCATGGGCCACACCACCGATGAATTGACGGGTCTGGCCAACGCCATCACCTCTGCCCCCACCCAGCGGGAGATGGACATGCTCCTGGCCAGTGGCGAACAGGTGTCGATCGCCTTGCTGGCGATGGCCTTGAACGCCCAAGGGGTCAGTGCAACATCCATGACTGGTCCGCAGGTGGGCATCGCCACGGAATCCACCCATGGCCGGGCCAGGATCCTTGGGATTCGCACCGACCGACTCCGCAACCGCCTGGATGCTGGCCAGGTGGTGGTGGTCGCCGGTTTCCAGGGCACCAGCACCAGCAGTGATGGACTCAACGAAATCACCACCCTTGGGCGCGGGGGCTCCGACACCTCCGCTGTCGCCCTGGCGGCGGCCCTGGGTGCCGATGCCTGCGAGATCTACACCGACGTTCCGGGTGTTCTCAGCACCGATCCGCGCAAGGTGTCCGATGCCCAGCTGATGGACACGATCAGCTGCGACGAAATGCTGGAACTTGCCAGCCTTGGGGCCTCCGTGCTGCATCCCAGGGCCGTTGAGATCGCCCGCAACTACGGCGTGAACCTTGTGGTGCGCTCCAGTTGGAGCGACGCACCCGGCACCCGGATCACCAGCCGTTCAGCCCGTCCGATCAGCAGCAGCGGCCTGGAGCTCGGCAGTCCTGTGGATGGGATGGAGGAAGTGGGCGGACAGGCTGTGGTCGCCCTCTCCCACATTCCCGATCAGCCCGGTATTGCCGCACGACTGTTTGAAACCCTCTCCGATGCGGGAATCAATGTGGACCTCATCATTCAGGCCACCCACGAGGGCAGCAGCAACGACATCACCTTCACGGTGGCCGAAGCGGATCTCGCGCTGGCCCGCACTGTGAGCCAGAAGGTTCTGGATCAACTGGGCGGCGATCTGGCATCCGAAGCAGGGCTGACGAAGCTCAGCATCAGCGGTGCCGGAATCATGGGGCGCCCTGGCATTGCCGCCGGGCTGTTCAACTGCCTGTGTCAGCAAGGCATCAACCTTCGCCTGATCGCCACCAGTGAGGTGAAGGTGAGCTGCGTGATTGACTCCGGCGCCGGCAGCAAGGCAGTTCAGGCGGTGCAGGAGGCCTTCGACCTGGAGGACTCACAAATCCGCATCAATCCCACCGACAACGGCAGCGGGGAACCGGAAGTGCGTGGCGTCGCCCTCGACCGCGACCAGGTGCAACTGAGTGTTCGTCACGTGCCCGATCGACCCGGCACCGCAGCAGCTCTCTGTTCAGCCCTGGCGGACAACAGCATCAGCCTCGATGCGATCGTTCAATCGGAACGGCAACACAACGACGGATCGCGCGACATCACCTTCATCCTGCGCAAGGACGACCGCGCCCGCGCCGATGTGGCCCTGGCACCCCTGCTGGCCCAGTGGCCCGGAGCCGCTCTGGAAGATGGTGAGGCCATTGCCCGGGTGAGTGCTGTGGGGGCTGGGATGCCGGCAACAGCAGGGACAGCGGGTCGCATGTTTCGAGCGCTGGCGGATGCAGGCATCAACATCGGCCTAATCGCCACCAGCGAAATCAGAACCAGCTGTGTGGTAGCAGAAGACGCCGGCGTCCAGGCCCTCCAGGTGGTGCACACCGGGTTCGGGCTGGGAGGAGAAGAGCGTCACACCGCCCAAGGCACCGCTTCACCGCACGACCCCGACTAACGGTCTACAACGGGGAGACTGGCCCCCCAACGCGTGGACGCCGATTTCGAGCAGCACTACCAAGCCGCGGAACGGGCCTATGGCCTGGGGGAGTACGCCGAAGCCCATGCCCTCACTTCAGCGTTGTGGGATCAACTCCAAAGCGCAACAGACGAGCACGACCCAAGCCTGGTCTTGGGCTGGCGGGCGGTGGTGTCATTGCTCCTGGGTCACATCCAGCTGCATGGTCTCCAGCAACCAGAGGAGGCTTCTTTCTCCTACCAACAAGTTCTGGAGGGTGAACCTGACGCCACCATCGCAGCCCTGGCTGAACAAGGGCTAGAGCGCTGCAGATCAGGACAGATCTCCAGCGAAGCAGGTAGGACGCTCGCAACCGATGGCGCCATCCCTGACCTGCTGAAGGATCCCTTCCTGAGCACGAATTCCGATCAAGCGAAGCCAGCACTGGCTGATGTGGTCACCGCAATGCCGTGGTTGTCCAGTGCCGATAAACCCCGGGCCATGCCAACTCCCAATACCACTCCCACTTCGGCCCCTTTTCCAAGCCCAGAGCCAACGCTCACCCCTGGAGCCAATTCAGACGTTGAGATGGCGAACCAGGAACCAGAACCCACCATCGAAGAGCCCCCCCTCGACGCCGTCGAGCCCACACCCCAGGAGCCTGCAGCCACGGATCTCCTAGAGAAATCATGGCTGCGAGTCCAACTCCAGCCTGCAATCAAAAGCCCCACCGACTCCAATGAGCCGATGGGGCTGATCAACAGGATTAAAGAAGCGATCGCCCGCTCAGCTGGCCGCTGAACGACGACGACGGGTACGGCCTGCAGGCATCTCCGGCTCCTGAGAAGCAGGGGCTGGCTTTTCAGCAACCGGTTGAGGAGCCACTTTCTCCACCACTGCCGTTGCCGCCGCCGCACGAACGGGGGCAGGGGTTGCTGAGCCAGAACGACCGTTGCCCTGAGCGTTCCGCACCGGAGCGGGGGTTCCACCTCCACCACCGTTGCGACGCCCATAGGGAGAGCCACCGCCACGACCACCGCGACCGCGGGGAGCCGGACGGTCATCGGGCTCTGCATCGGCACGGCCCTTATAAACCGGTGTGCCGCCAGGAGCCGGCTGCACCAGACAGAGGATCAGCGGCTCCACCTGCAGTTCACGACGCATCCGGCGGCCAAGGCCGACCTCCACTTCACGCTGCACACCCATCCAGTCCACCTCCGGTGCCTTGTCACCGGTGTTGCGGCAGAGCTGCTTCCAGCGGTTTTCGAGCACCCACTTGATTTCACGCTCAACCCACAACGACATCTTGCGAGCATCGGCTGTGGTGACCACACCGCGAAGATTCACCCGCGGCGGAGCCACCATGGCGCCATCGGTGCTGATGGCGGCCAAGATCGTCACCACGCCATCTTCCGCCAGCTGCTGGCGTTCCTTGAGCACCCGGGCATCAACGATGCCGTTGCGGGATTGATCCAGCAGCTCGATGCCCGCCTTCACCGCACTGCCTTTACGGAGCGAATCCGGGGTGAGCTCCACCACATCACCGTTGTCGATGATCAAGGTGTTGTCGACCGGAACCCCCATCGAATGGCCGGTGCGGGAGTGCTGCACCAGCATCCGGTGTTCACCATGCACCGGCACGAAGAACTTGGGACGGGTGAGGGCCAGCATCAGTTTCTGGTCTTCCTGGAAACCATGGCCAGAGACGTGAATGCCTTCGCCCTTGCCGTAGACCACCTTGGCGCCCAACATCATCAGCTTGTCGATGGTGTTGACCACGGAAATCGTGTTTCCAGGGATCGGGCTGGCCGAGAAAATAATTGTGTCGGTGGTCTTGACCTTCACTTGGGGATGCTCACCGCGAGAGATGCGGCTTAAAGCGGCCAGTGGCTCTCCCTGGCTGCCGGTCATCAGCAGCAGCGTTTCGCGATCGGGCACATCGTTGATCTGCTTGATCGGCACAAACAGTTCATCCGGCGCGCGCATGTAGCCCAGTTCCCGGGCCTTGGCAATCACGTTGAGCATGGAGCGGCCCAGCAGCCCCACCTTGCGGCCGTTCTTCAGGGCCAGCTCCAGAATCATCGACACCCGATGAATCGAGCTGGCGAAGGTGGTAACGATCACCCGCCCTTCGGCATTGGCGATGTGGCGATCCAAGTTGGGGAACACCGAGCGCTCCGGCGGGCAGAACCCAGGGACTTCCGAGTTGGTGGAGTCACTAAACAGGCACAAGACACCTTTCTCACCGTGGTGGGCGAGGCGGGCCATGTCGAAGTTTTCGCCATCGACCGGGGTGTGGTCGAACTTGAAGTCGCCCGTGAAGATGACGGTTCCCACCGGTGTGGAGATGGCCAGCGTGAAGCTGTCGGCCATCGAGTGGGTGTTGCGGATGAACTCCACCGAGAAGTGCTGACCCACTTTCACCACATCACGCGGACCAACGGTCTGCAGGGTGGTGCGGTCGCGGACCCCGGCCTCATCCATCTTGCCGGTAAGCATCGAAAGGGCCAGCCGCGGCCCGTAGATCACAGGAATGTTGAAGTGCTTGAGGTGGTGAGCGATGCCACCGATGTGATCTTCATGACCATGGGTGACGATCATTCCGCGAATCCGCTTCTGGTTCTCGCGCAGAAAGCTGGTGTCGGGCAGCACCACATTCACCCCGTGCATGCCATCGCTCGGGAAGGCCAGACCGGCATCCACCAGCATCAGGTCATCGCCGTACTCGAACACGCAGGTGTTCTTGCCGATTTCGTGCAGACCACCCAGGGGGATCACCCGAAGACAGGGCTCCTGCCCCTTGCTGGATCGCGCGTTGTTGACCATGAAAAACGATGTGTAAAAGAACGGGTTGCGTAAGCCGATAAGCCGGACCGGGCTAGGTCTGACGGAGGGCGGCCATGGCGGTGGAAAGCGAACGTTTCATGTCGTCAGAAAGGGAGCACAGGGGCGGACGGGGTGCACCGACAGACCAGCCATTGAGTTCCAGGGCAGCCTTGACGGGAATTGGATTGGTGGTGGCGAACAGGGCCTTAAACAGGGGAATCAGAGCGTCGTGTAGGGCGAGTGCGGAGGCACCATCGCCGTTCAGATAGGCCTCGATCATGGCGCGGATCTCAGGGCCCGCCACATGGCTGCCCACACTCACCACACCAACGGCACCGACAGCAAGCATCGGCAGGGTGAGCCCGTCGTCACCGCTGTAAATCGCCAACTGGGGTCCGCAGGCCAGGCGCAACGCCGTGACCTCTTCGGTGGTGCCGCTGGCGGCCTTGAAACTCACCACGTTGGGGCAGTCCATCAACCGCGCCACCGTGGCCGGAGCGATGCTGCAGCCGGTGCGGCCAGGAATGTTGTAGAGCATCAACGGCAGCTCAGGAGCTGCCTCGGCGATGGCCCGGAAATGGACCTCCAAGCCCTCCTGGGGAGGCTTGTTGTAGTAGGGCACGACCACGAGAGCCCCATCAGCGCCAGCCACCGCCGCTGCCTTGGTGGCCTCCACCGCTTCGGCCGTGGAATTGCTGCCGGTGCCCGCCAACACCTTGACGTCGCTGCCCACCGCCTCTCGAACTGCCTGAAGCAGTTGCAACTGCTCATCCCAGCTGAGGGTTGGCGATTCGCCGGTGGTGCCGCACACCAGCAGTCCATCTGATCCCTGATCCACCAGATGCCGGGCAAGCTGTGCGGCGACGGTGAGATCCACAGCACCGCTGGCATCAAAGGGAGTCACCATCGCGGTGACGACACGGCCGAAGGGCGTTGGCGAGAGGGTGGCGGTCTGGGTCATCACTTCTCGATCAACAGTTCAGCGATCTGAACGGCGTTGAGCGCCGCTCCCTTGCGGATCTGGTCCCCACACAGCCAGAGCTCCAGGGCATTCGGATCACTGATGTCCTGACGGATCCGTCCGATCGCCACCGGGTCTCGACCGGTCACATCCGTCGGCATCGGAAAGCGGTTCGCAGTCGGATCATCAATCAACTCAACACCGGGGGCAGCCAAGAGCAGCTCGCGCGCTTCACCGACTGGGAAGGGGGTCTCGAACTCGATATTCACTGCTTCTGAATGAGCCCGCAGCACGGGCACCCGCACGCAAGTGGCGGTGAAACGCAGATCCGGAAGACCCATGATCTTGCGGGTCTCGTTCACCATCTTCATCTCCTCTTCGCAATAGCTGTTGGCCTGCAGTGGTGAGTTGTGCAAAAAGAGGTTGAAAGCCAGGGAATAGGGCAGCACCTCTCCCTTGGGAGTTCCGCCGTCCAGCACCGTCTGCGAAAGATTTTTCAGCTCTTCCATGGCGCGGGCACCAGCACCACTGGCGGATTGGTAGGTGCTCACCACCACCCGGCGCATCGCCCGCTTCGCTGCCAGAGGAGCCAAAGCCAGGGTGAGCAGGATCGTGGTGCAATTCGGGTTAGCGATCACTCCCTTGTGGGCGAAAGCCGCATCGGGATTGACCTCGGGCACCACCAGCGGCACACCTTCCTCCATCCGGAAGGCACTGGAGTTATCCACCATCACCGCTCCTGCAGCGGTGATGGCCTCTCGCCACTGCTTCGAAACAGAACCACCGGCCGACGCCAGCACCAGATCGACCCCTTCAAAGGATCGGGCCGAGACCTCTTCCACCGTGAGGGTGCGGCCATTCCAGGCTTGGGTCTGACCGGCCGAACGGGCCGACGCCAGCAGCTTCAACTCGCCAACGGGGAAATGGCGCTCCTCAAGCAGCAGCAGCAGTTCCTGGCCAACAGCACCGCTGGCACCCAGAACAGCAACATTGAGAGGACGGTTGGGAAGAGTCGAAGACAAGCGGTGGAGTGAACGATCTGAACGAAAACCTGTCGTTTCTCGAAATCGACATCACTGCGTAGAGATCGTGATGCCGCGATGCGACCGGCTCAGCTTACCGATCCAGCCCCAATTCACCCGTTGCATAAAGTGCTGGGCTGCCCTTTCCCTTCCCCCATGAGCGCTGCAGCCCTGAAGGTGACCACCGAAGCCCGCCCCAGCAGCCGCCTGTCGGTGACGGTCACCGTTCCTGGGGAGCGCTGCAAGACGAGTTACGAAGACGCGATCACCAGCCTCAGCCGCAGCATCAACCTGCCGGGCTTCCGCAAGGGCAAGGTGCCGCGCACGGTGCTGGTGCAGCAGCTGGGTGGCGTGCGAATCAAGGCCACAGCGCTGGAAAAGCTGATCGACAACGCCTGGCGCGACGCCATCAAGCAGGAATCACTGGAACCGATCAGCCAGCCTGATCTGAGCAGTGGCTTCGACGGCCTGCTGGAGAGCTTTGAGCCTGGCAAGGAGCTCACGTTCACCCTGGAAGCCGACGTCGCTCCGACGCCGAAACTGAAGAGCACCAAGGGGCTGGAAGCGGAATTCGAAACCGTCGCTTACGACGCCTCCCGGGTCGACGCGATGCTCGAGGACTCCCGCAAGCAGATGGCCACAGTCGTTCCCGTGGAAGGTCGCGCCGCCCAAAACGGCGACATCGCGGTGCTGGGCTTCAAGGGCACCTACAGCGATGACGGCAGCGAAATCGAGGGCGGCAGTGCCGATTCCATGGATGTGGACCTGGAAAACGGCCGGATGATCCCCGGCTTCATCGAAGGGGTCATCGGCATGAAGGTCGGCGAGACCAAAACCGTGGATTGCCAGTTCCCCGACGACTATCCGAAGGAGGACGCCCGAGGACGCAAGGCCGCCTTTGAGATCGAACTGAAAGATCTCAAGACCCGCGAACTGCCCGAGCTGGACGACGCCTTCGCCAAGCAGGCCAGCGAACAGGACACCCTGGCGGACCTGCGCAAAGACTTGGAGCAGCGGCTCAAGGACGACGCAGAGCGGCGTCAGACCAGCAACCGCCGCGATGCCCTCGTCGCCGCACTGGTGGAGCAGCTCGAGGTGGAATTGCCAGAAGCCCTGATTCAACAGGAAAGCCGCAACCTGCTGGAGCAAACCGCAGCCCAGTTCGCCCAGCAGGGCATGGATGTGAAGTCGCTGTTCACCCCCGACCTAGTGCGCAACCTGATGCAGAACTCGCGCCCCGAGGCTGAGGAGCGCCTGCGCCGCAGTTTTGCCCTCACCGCCCTGGCCGAAGCGGAGGACATCAAGCTCGACGACAAGGACGTGGACGCCAAGATCAAGGAGGTGAAAAAAGAGCTCTCCGCCGACGCCAAGATCGATCCCGAGCGCCTGCGTCAAGCCGTGATGGATGACCTCATGCAGGATCGTCTGATGGGCTGGCTCGAGGAGAACAGCACCCTCACCGAAAAGGCCCCATCCACTGACGACAGCAAGGCTGAAGCCAAGAAAAAGGCCGCCGCCAAGAAGACCTCAGCCAAGAGCAAGTCCAAGGCGGACGCCAAGGACTGAGCAACGCCCATAGATTGAGCGAACTTCACCGCATACCGATCGCGTGATCGACGCCCGCAGTCACCACCCCATCCAGAACCGCTGGCGGGCCGCCATGCCCGTCTCGGCACCGGGGCCACTGCCCACGGTTGTGGAACAGTCCGGTCGCGGAGACCGCGCCTTCGACATCTACTCGCGCCTGCTGCGGGAGCGAATCATCTTCCTCGGCACGGGGGTGGATGACGCCGTTGCCGATGCCCTGGTGGCGCAGATGCTGTTCCTCGAAGCCGAGGATCCTGAGAAGGACATTCAGATCTATATCAACTCACCGGGAGGGTCCGTCACAGCTGGCCTGGCGATCTACGACACGATGCAGCAGGTCGCCCCTGACGTGGTGACCATCTGCTACGGCCTCGCCGCCAGCATGGGTGCCTTTCTGCTCTCCGGAGGCACCAAAGGCAAGCGTCTCGCCTTGCCCAACGCCCGGATCATGATTCACCAACCCCTTGGTGGTGCCCAGGGTCAGGCGGTGGACATCGAGATCCAGGCGAAGGAGATCCTCTATCTCAAGGAAACCCTGAACGGGCTGATGGCGGACCACACCGGCCAGCCGCTCGACAAAATCTCGGAAGACACCGACCGCGACTACTTCCTTTCTCCAGCAGAAGCGGTTGAATACGGCCTGATCGATCGAGTGGTGGACAGTTCCGGGGACGGAGGAATCATTACGGAAGGCTGACAGACGCCTTTCTGTTCTCGATCCTGTGTGTTCAGGAGACCCCATCGGTTGATTCCTGAATTGTTCTCCTGAGTGGTGCCCAGCGTTCGATGGCCAAGTTCGACGCCCATCTGAAATGTTCGTTCTGTGGGAAATCCCAGGACCAGGTGCGCAAGCTGATCGCCGGACCTGGCGTTTACATCTGCGACGAATGCATCGATCTCTGCAACGAGATCCTGGATGAAGAGCTGGTGGATGGTCAGGGCAACCCACGCCAAAGCCACGAGCCAAACCGCAAGGCCACGCCAGCCGCCAGGAAGAGCAGCAAACCGGCCCCGACCCTGGCCTCGATTCCCCGGCCTCAAGAGATCAAGAGCTTTCTGGATCAGCAGGTGGTTGGCCAGGACGCGGCCAAAAAGGTGATGTCGGTGGCGGTCTACAACCACTACAAACGTCTGGCCTGGCAAGGGGACGGCCAGGGCGAAACCGAAGAAACGGCAACCCGCCTGCACAAGAGCAACATCCTGCTGATCGGACCAACCGGCTGCGGCAAAACGCTGTTGGCGCAGACCCTGGCTGAGATGCTGGACGTGCCCTTCGCCGTGGCCGATGCCACAACCCTCACCGAAGCGGGCTATGTGGGTGAGGACGTTGAAAACATCCTGCTGCGGCTAATGCAGAAGGCCGATATGGATGTGGACCAGGCCCAGAGGGGCATCATCTACATCGATGAGATCGACAAAATCGCCCGCAAGAGCGAAAACCCCTCGATCACAAGGGATGTGTCCGGCGAAGGTGTGCAGCAGGCCCTGCTGAAAATGCTTGAGGGCACGGTGGCCAATGTGCCACCCCAGGGAGGGCGTAAGCACCCCTATCAGGACTGCATCCAGATCGACACCAGCCAGATCCTGTTCATCTGCGGTGGTGCCTTCGTCGGATTGGAAGACGTGGTGCAGAAGCGGATGGGCCGCAACGCCATCGGCTTCATGCCCAGCGACGGCCGTGGACGCAATCGCACCAACCGCGACCTTCAGGCCGCCCAAGTGCTGCGGCACCTGGAGCCGGATGATCTGGTGCGCTACGGCCTGATCCCGGAATTCATCGGACGGATGCCGGTGAGTGCCGTGCTGGAGCCCCTGGACGAAAGTGCCTTGCAGTCGATCCTCACCGAACCCCGCGATGCCCTGGTGAAGCAGTTCCGCACCCTGCTGAGCATGGACAACGTGCAACTGCAGTTCGCCGATGACGCCATCGAAGCGATCGCCCAGGAAGCCCACCGGCGCAAGACCGGTGCCCGCGCTTTGCGCGGCATCGTTGAGGAACTGATGCTGGATCTGATGTACGACCTGCCATCGCAGACGTCGGTGAAGGAATTCACCGTCACCCGGGCGATGGTGGAAGAACACACGGGCGGCAAGGTGCTTCCCCTGCCTGGAACGGAACAACAAAAAACCGCCTGAGGTCTTGGCTGCCGCTGACCACCTTGAGGTGCCGCGTCAGCACGGCCTGTTCAACCACCACGGCATCGACCTCGGCGACGGAACCGTCGCCCACTACTTGGAAGGGCGTGAAATTCTGCGCAGCCCATTGGAAGAGTTCAGTCAGGGGCAACCGCTGCGGGTGATCAGCCATGCCGAGGCTTCTCCGGTGGGTGTGACCTTGCGCCGGGCCATGGGACGCCTGGGGGAACAGGACTACAACCTGCTGTTCAACAACTGCGAGCACTTCGCCACATGGTGCAAAACCGGGCGCCATCGCAGCGAGCAGGTGGACTCATTCCTGGATCGGGCCCGCAACTGGAGTGGCCTGATGCCATCGGCCCTGATCAAGGGACTGGAACTCCTGGTGCAACGGGGCCTTCTCGATGACGATGCGCGCACGATGGCCAAACGGGGGGTGGAGAAGCTGGAACGTCTGCGCCTCTCACTGCTGCACAAGTTGGAGGGTCTGCTGGAACGGGCGGGGGACGGCACGGATCGCAGCCTGCTGCTCACGGGGCAAAGCCTTGCCGATGAACTGGCGGCCGTGGAAGACCTGAAACAACGGATTGATTCCCTGCTCGAGCAGCGCCCTGCCCTTCCAGGCTCGGAATCCTCTGAGTAATCTCCTTTCAACGCTCGCGGCGCATGAGTTCGGCTTACCAGCCGCTGCATCACAAATACCGGCCCCAGCGCTTTGATCAGCTGGTGGGGCAGGAGGCGATCGCCGCCACCCTGGGCCACGCCCTCACTAGTAATCGGATTGCCCCGGCCTACCTGTTCAGTGGCCCCCGAGGCACCGGCAAAACCTCCAGCGCCCGCATCCTGGCCCGCTCGCTCAACTGCCTGAACAGCGAGGGGCCGACGCCAGAGCCCTGCGGCACCTGCGAGCTGTGCACAACAATTGCCGCCGGAACAGCGCTCGATGTAATCGAGATCGACGCCGCCTCCAACACCGGTGTTGACAACATCCGCGAACTGATCGAACGCTCTCGCTTCGCTCCGGTACAGGCCCGCTGGAAGGTGTACGTGGTGGACGAATGCCACATGCTGTCCACCGCAGCGTTCAACGCCCTGCTGAAAACCCTGGAGGAACCACCACCGCAGGTGGTGTTCGTCCTGGCCACCACCGACCCGCAAAGGGTGCTGCCGACGATCCTCAGCCGTTGCCAACGCTTTGATTTCCGGCGCATTCCGCTCGATGCCCTCAACACTCATCTGAGTTGGATCGCCGAACAGGAAGCGATCAACATCAAGCCTGAAGCCATTCATGTGGTGGCCCAGCGGTCGCAGGGAGGCCTGCGGGACGCGGAAAGCCTGCTGGATCAACTGAGTCTGCTGCCACCACCGATCGAAGCCGCTGCGGTGTGGGATCTGCTGGGGGCCGTGCCCGAACAGGAGCTGCTGGAGCTTGTAGGGGCCATGAGCAGCGCCGAACCGGTGCAACTGCTGGAAGCCACACGCAACCTGCTGGACCGAGGTCGGGATCCCGGAGCCGTGCTGCAGGGCCTGGCCGGGATGCTGCGGGATCTGGTGTTGATGGCCGCCGCTCCAGACCGACTGGAGCTCACCAGCGTTTCACCCCAGTTCCGCGATCAGCTGCCCGCCCTCGCGAAAGCGATCGGCAGGGCCCGCTTGCTGCAATGGCAGGCCCAACTGCGCGGCAGCGAGCAACAACTGCGCCAAAGCGTGCAGCCGCGCTTGTGGCTGGAAGTGCTGCTCTTGGGCTTGCTGGCGGAACCGGTAGTAGCGGCTCAACCCACAACGGCAGCAGCAACCCCGCCGACAACCCCAGTCGCCCCTCCTGCTCCAGCTCCTTCGGCCGCAGCCCCCACATCCGAGGCACCCGCGCCCA
Source organism: Synechococcus sp. MU1617 (assembly GCF_020514235.1). Classification (NCBI taxonomy): domain Bacteria; kingdom Bacillati; phylum Cyanobacteriota; class Cyanophyceae; order Synechococcales; family Synechococcaceae; genus Synechococcus; species Synechococcus sp. MU1617. The sequence goes on along the minus strand of NZ_VTLB01000002.1, from coordinate 344,294 downwards.
GTCCAAAACCTGCACTGGCAACATCACCAGAACTGCCGACGGTCTCCACTCCTGCGCCGGCACCCAGCACGAACCTGCCCGAGCTGTGGCAACAGATCCTGGGCAGCCTCGAACTGCCCTCAACCCGGATGTTGCTGTCGCAACAGGCCCAACTGGTGCGCCTGGATGCCAACCGCGCTGTTGTGCAGGTGGCTGGCAACTGGATGGGCATGGTGCAGAGCCGGGCGTCTCTGCTGGAACAGGCGGTGGCCAAAGCTCTGGGCGGCTCAAGGCAGCTGGTGCTGGAGGCCAGCAACAACGCCATGCCACCTCCGCTTGCAACAGCCCCGATCACAACACCATCGATCACTCCGCCAGCCGCGGTCGAGCCCCCCGCACCAACACCAACTCCGGCACCCACATCAGCTCCGATCGCGGCACCCGCAGCAACACCAGCGCCAGCTCCAGCTCCAGAACTGCCGCGCACTCAAGCCAAACCGATGGACCCGAAACCAGCCCCAGCCCCAGCCCCGCCGGAAACCAGCACTCAACCCAACCCGCCCTCAGGCCTGGACCGTCAGGCCCGCAATCTGGCGGACTTCTTCAACGGTCAGGTGCTCGACGTTGACGAGATCAATTAACGGGATGAACTGACGTCAGAAAAACCAAAGGCTGAGGCGTCAGGGTCGTACCCGATCACCTCCAGTTCGCGCAAAGTGACGTAACGAATGGCCTGACGTCCGGCCCAGGAATAGGCCGCATGCAGTTCCCCAGGCTTCCCCTCGATCAGGGTTGGGTAGGCCAGTTGTCCATTGAGGTCCCAATTCATCGGACCACAGAAACCGAAACCCGTGTCGATGTCGCGGATCCATGGCCAATGAAGGCCATCGTCATCGCTGATGGCGATCGACAACGGCCATCGGGTTCGCGGCCAACGGGCCTCTCCCCACTCCAGCTGCTCCTCCGACGAAACCGGATCCGGCGCAAAGCCAAAGCGGTTGAAAATCATCGCCAATCGCCCACTCGCCAGCCGGCAGGCCTGGATCGAGCTGTTGTTGTTCGGCAGCTGGGTGGGCTCAGGAGCTGACCAGGTTTGGCCGTCATCTGTACTCACACTTCGATAAATCTGATCCGCGAGACGACTGCGAAAGAACTGGAGCAGTTGAGCTCCATCCCGCGAGGCAACGACGGAGCCATGCACCCTGCCGGTGCTGTCTGGAATGCTGACCGGCTGGCCCAGGCACTGACCTACCGGATCCAGACCCACCATCTCGCTGTGGTCGTGACCAAAGGCCCCGCCCGCTTCCAGGCTGCGGTAGATCGGCAACAACCAGTGGCCGTTCTCCAAGGGATGGGGGGGATGGCGGCAGAAGGCGGGATCGTCCAACAGGTCAAGGGGAGTGGACCATGCCTCGGCCGACCAGGTCTCAGGATCGGAAGGATCAAGGCCCTCCAACGCCAGCCGCTGATGCCGGAGGACAGCTGTCCACTGCATGGAAAAGCTGCTGGATGTCTCGAGAGCAGAGCGATCCTCTGGATCGCGCACCACTTGGGCGGAATGGATCAGGTGCAAACACCCTTCGGAGACGAACAGCAGGGGGTTCTGCTCCGAGCGCTCCACATCCCGGGAAATCCGCTGCGGTTCAGACCAACCTCCCCCTTCAGCACCCAAAAGAGATAGAAACACCGACATCCCAGCGGTGCCCTCTCCGCTGCCCGCCATCCAGACACAACCCAACAGATCGGGACGGATCCAACACAACTGAGGTGCATGGTTTTGTTCCCCCATCGGCTCCAGCAACGCCCAAGCCCCCAGCTCAAAGGGGGTGACAAGAACCTGTCCCCAAGCCAGATCCTCAAAGCGATCCTGCGCCTGATCGAACGACGAAAAAGGGGGAACCATCAAACCTGGACCGGATGGTCCTGACCATGGCTGGTTTTGGCCCAGACCAGGCGTTTGGGGAACAGTGACATCCGCAGCGTTACCCAGGGAATCACCACAAACCAGTGGCCTAGGTAGGCAATCCCCACCACAAGATTGGGCAGGCTCGCAGAAGGGATCTCCGGCCCCTCACTACCGCTGCGACAACCGCGCCAATAGGCGAGACCCGACACACTGAAAGCCACCAGAGACAAGGGCCAGTACACCGGCACACTTCGGGTGATCAGGGCCGTGGTGAGATCAGCGAAGGACACCACAGGCAGGGCGTACTGGAGCAGAAAAAAGGCCGTCAAATCCCAACGTTTGCGCAGACTGAGCTGGGCTGACGTGAGCACCGACCAGTAATCAAAGAAGCGCTGCAATCCACCTTCGGCCCAGCGCTGTCGTTGTTTCCACAAGGCTGGGAGACCTGGGACCGCCTCTTCCTGAACCGGAGGATCCCACAACACTCCGACCAAGGCGCCGTGGGTCAGCAGGCGGAAGCTGAGATCAAGGTCATCGGTGACGGTGTCTTCATTGAAACCTCCGCTGGACTCGAGCACAGAACGCTTGATCAGCTGTCCGTTCCCCCGCAGCTCCGCCACCCCTCCATTCGCCAGTCGCCCCGACTGGATCACCGCATCCAAAGCCATCTCCATCGCTTGGGATCGAGTCAACCAATTGCAATCGGCATCAATCACAGCCTTACGCAGCTGCACTGCCGACCAGCCACCCTCCAGGGCGTAGGGGACGAGACGCTCAAGCAGGTCGTCCTGTAACTGGGCATCTGCATCAAGTACCAACAGCCACTCGCCCTTAAGGCGATCCAAGGCGGTGTTGAGCGCACCCGACTTGCCACCACCGGCATTGCGCTGGCGATGGATGACATTCAGCCCAGGGTGCTGGGTGGCCAGATCGTCCAGCAACTCAGAAGTCCGGTCAAGACTGCCGTCGTCGATCACCCAGGTGGTGAGCTGACCGGATGGATAACGCAGCGAAGTGAGCCGTTCCACCAGACGCGGCACCACCGCCTCTTCATCGCGGGCGGCCACCACCACATCAAGGCTGGGAAGCTTCGTCGGATCCATCGCCGGCATGGACTCCGCTGACCCACGTGTCAGCTGCCCGCGCATAACGGAACGCAGCCCATATCCCCCCAGCATCAAGGCAAGGCTGATGGCTGGCCAGAGCGAACGGGCTGAGTCCAGCCAGTGGGGAGCAGCGCCAGCACATCCGCAGGCGAACAGGAACGCTGCCGATTTCACCCGACGGTGATCACTCGATGTGGCGTTCGAGCTCATCCAGCTGCCCAGGTGGGAAGGACTTTAAGGGGACTGCATTGGTGTTGAGAGTGGGCCGTAGACAGTCCCTGGGTAGTAATGGCTGAGGATCCGCTCCACCGGCCAGCCACGCCAGGCCAGATCGATGGCTCCAGCCTGCGACAAACCGGCCCCATGGCCGAAGCCACCACCCCGCACCAGCCAGCGTTCAACCCCCTGAGGCTCCAACATGAAAAGAGTGCTTGGCAGTGTGCGAAGGGTGCGCCGGATGGCATCCAACTTGAGGATGACTGGAGCGGCGGCACCGCTGCCTGAAATCTGCAGAGCCAGCACCCGGCCGCTAACGCCCCGCTCCAGAACCTGCAAGCGCAAGGGGGAAACCAGCGGCCCTGCCGCTGCTCCCAGGGCCTGACGCAAATCTGCACTAGAGAGAATTCGGGTCCAGCGGAAGCGGGGATGCTGCTCGCCATAGGCCCCGGAACGATCCGCCAGCAACGCTTGCACCGCCTGGCGCTGCTGCAGGGGCAATTGATGACGGTTACTCCAACCCTCATCCCCATCCGCTCTTGGGCGCAAATAGATGGTGGGCTGCATGGCCCAGGCTTCCGGCCCGGCAGCCATGACCCCGCCATTGGTGGCGTGATACACAGCGCTGATCGGCTGGTTGTTCAGGCTGAGCAATTTGCCCTGCGTGGCTGCAATCGCCTCCCGCACAGCAGCTCCCGCATGGCGAGGGTCGCTATAGACCTGACACTGGGTGTCGCTGCAGAGGTGATAGCCATCGATGCTGAAGCGATGGCTATTGGCCAAAGCCCAAGTGCGCGCCAGAACAGTCTGAGCCTGCAACGCCGCCATCGGTGAACCAGCACCGATCTCATGGGGCACCACCCCCTCGAGGTAGCGCTCCACCGGCACCTGCTCAACAAGGGTCCAACTGCCATAGGCATCCCGTTGCAAACGGAAGGGCCCCTCAAAGCGTCCACCAGCCCAGAGCAACCCATCCGAAGCTTCGATCAAGACAGGACCCTGCAGAGGACGTTCCCCCTCCGACGTCTCCAACACCGGTTCGATGGTGTTGGCAAGGCTGCCTTGCCAATCACGCACGGCTAGACCCTCTGGCACAGGGGAACCTTCCGGCGCCCACACCTCCCATTCCTTGGGATGGGCCACCTCGGCCGCAACCCCCAAATCACGCCAACGGGAGGCAACGCGGTCCGCCGACTCAAAACTGGCGTAGGGGCCTGCGATCCGGCGAGCCAACGTCAGCGGACGGTCCAAAGCAACGCTTCGCCAGCTGATCACGAAACCCGAACCACTTCCGTGCTCCCCGGTGGCGTCGCGAAGGCTGAGCGATCCAGCAAAGGCACGCAGATTCAAGGGAGCGGCGGTTGCCGTAGCACCGAGGTGATCCTCCAAGGCCACCCAGAGCACAGGCTCAAGACCATCAACCGGCGGTGGGTCAGCGACGGAACGGTGCGTCGCCCGTTGAACCGGCTCCACTACAGGGGGCTCAGTCACAGGGGGTTGGAGAACATCACCACGCTCGCGGGCGCGACAGCCCAGACCCATGCAAAGCAGCAATGTGAGCGTCAGGAGCCGAATCATTCAGCGGGGGGCACGTCGGGACGTATTGTTGTCGTTTGTGTCCGAACGAGCAGACCAATGCCCAAGCTGAAGACCCGCAAAGCTGCCGCGAAGCGGTTCAAAGCAACCGGCACCGGCAAATTTCTGCGTCGTCGCGCATTCCGGAACCACCTGCTGGACCACAAAACCCCCAAGCAGAAGCGTCATCTGGCCACCAAGGCCGTGGTGGACCGCACCGATGAGGAGCGCGTGACCCTGATGATGCCCTACGCCTGAGCACAGCTGCTCAGACGAGACCGTTCAACAAGACCTGATCTAACCCTTCCAACCTCATGGCCCGCGTCAAGAGAGGCAACGTCGCCCGTAAACGCCGTAACAAGATCCTGCGGCTGGCCCGTGGCTTCCGTGGTGGCAACGGAACCCTGTTCCGTACAGCAAACCAGCGGGTGATGAAAGCCCTCTGCAATGCCTACCGCGATCGTCGTCGTCGCAAGCGCGATTTCCGTCGCCTTTGGATTGCACGCATCAACGCCGCTGCTCGCCTGAATGGTGTGAGCTACAGCCGTCTGATGGGCGGCCTTAAAAAGGCAGATGTGCGCCTGAATCGCAAGATGCTGGCTCAACTGGCGGTCGTTGACCCCGGCAGCTTCACCAACGTCGTGGCTGCAGCCAAGAGCTGAATTTTCAAACCGTGAACCTGCTGCCCCAGACCTACCTGCTGGGCCTGGTCGGCCTGCTTGCCATCGTTGCGGTGGTGGTTGGCCGACAATTTTTTCGTGTGCGCCGTGATGAAGCACGGCTGATTGAACTCGAGAAATCCGAAAAGGCCTCTTCGCGACAGGCATCTGATCTCTACGAGCTCGGATCAGTTCAACTGCGCAAGCGGCTGTATCCGCAGGCAGCTGCCACCTTGAAGCAGGCACTGAAACGCTTGAGTGGTGAACCTGATGAAGCCCGTGCGCTAATCGAAAATGCGCTCGGCTTTGCCCTGGCCGCACAGAAGGATTACTCCGGTGCCATAAAGCATTACAAGCTGGCTCTGAAGGCAAAAGCGGATTACCCCGTCGCCCTCAATAACCTGGCTTTTGCCCAGGAAAAGCTGCTGAAGGACTCTGAAGCGATCTCCCTCTACGAGCAGACACTTCAACTAGAACCCGACAACGCCACAGCGAAAAAAGGCCTGAAGAAACTCAAACGTCGGAACAGCTGAGTTCTTTTAAAAACATTTGGTGCCTCAAAAAGATATGGTCACCAGAGAGGCTGAACAGGAGGCTCCTCTTGACAGCCGCTGGTCAGGGCCAGACGTCCGCCCACTCCAGTGCTGGGGTTGGCCACGTTGACCAGACGAGGCGCCTGCCAGCTGGTGGGACTGAACATTTGCAGTCCGAGGAAGACGCCGCCCGGCTCAAGACCCGCAATCAAAGGATCCGCCAAGGGGAGGAGATCAAGCTGATCCGACTTGGCATGGAGATTGCCTTGAACCGGTGTGATGACGGAGCCAAGGGTCATGGTCCCCCGGAGATCCACCATCTGGCCCATGGCCGTCATCTGAGTGATGTCCAACGTGACATCAACGGTGGGATTGCCATCAAAGGGCTCAAACGTGCCGCACCATTGGCGGGGCAGAGATGCCGCCAGTTCAGCAGCGCGTGCAACCGGGTCGAAGCTCTCCACTTCGATTTCATCGAGCTCCAGAGGAACCGCCAACTGAATCGGATCCAGGGGCAACTGGGGATTGGTCTGAAACGGCACCTGGCTGCCAGCCGGGAGATCCATGGCAAGCAGGAACGGCATGGATGACGATGGATGATGAAGGAACGGTAGGCCCTTTTGCTCAGACGCGTCATGGATTCGCCCTCCCCCTACTCCGACCCCCTAACCATTGGCGGGCGCCAGTTCAACAGCCGCCTGTTCACCGGAACAGGCAAATATCCATCCATGGAATCGATGCAGCAGAGCATCGAGCGATCCGGCTGCGACATGGTCACCGTGGCTGTGCGCCGGGTGCAGACCGTTGCGGCAGGCCATGAGGGCCTGATGGAAGCGATTGATTGGCAGCGAATCTGGATGCTGCCCAACACGGCGGGATGCACCAATGCCGAAGAAGCGGTGCGCGTCGCCAGGCTTGGACGGGAGCTCGCCAAGCTGGCGGGGCAGGAGGACAACACCTTCGTAAAGCTGGAGGTGATTCCTGACTCCCGACATCTTCTGCCCGATCCGATTGGCACCTTGAACGCGGCAGAACAACTGGTGAGAGAAGGGTTCACGGTGCTGCCTTACATCAATGCAGATCCCCTGCTGGCCAAACGGCTGGAAGAAGTCGGGTGCGCCACGGTGATGCCTTTGGGCTCTCCGATCGGCTCGGGCCAGGGGCTCAACAATGCCGCCAACATCGGTTTGATCATCGAAAACGCCGAGGTGCCGGTGGTGGTGGATGCCGGCATTGGTGTTCCGAGCGAGGCGGCACAAGCCCTCGAAATGGGCGCCGATGCCGTCCTGGTCAACAGCGCCATCGCCATGGCTGGCGACCCCGCAGCCATGGCCGAGGCCATGGGCCAGGCGGTGATGGCCGGACGGACCGCTCACCTCTCTGGGCGCTTGCCGCGAAAGGATCAGGCCTCTGCCAGCTCACCGACCACGGGCCTAGTGCAGTCACCCCGATGAAGTGAAGAGAGATGAAGTGAGGTGAAGCCTGCTTCACAAAGGCAGGCAATAAGCATTTGGACTCATAAGGTCCGACCAGTCGCATTGGACCCATGTCGGTCACCACGGAAGACGGCGGTCGTCTCAACGCCTTCGCCAAGGAGCCACGAATGGAGGTAATGGACATCGCCTCCAGCCAAAGCCGCAACCGGAGCTCAATGATGATGCTGGTGACCGGTGGATTGCTGGTGGCCGCCATGGTGGCGGTGACCGTCGCCATCAGCTGAGACAGTTCACACTGAAAATCCCTGTAGTAGCTTGCCCGGAGTGAGCATCACGCTCGTTCCAGTAGGAGTTTGGGGTGAAAGTTCTCGTTCTCGGCGGTGACGGCTTCTGTGGCTGGCCCTGTGCGGTGAACCTGGCGGATCAGGGCCACGATGTTCTGATCGTGGATAACCTCAGCCGTCGCAAGATCGATATCGACCTTGAAGTTGAGTCGCTGACTCCGATCGTGAGCATCGGCGAGCGCCTCAAGGCCTGGGAGGAGACCGGCGGGAAGCCGATGCGGTTTGTCCACATGGACATCGCCCATGAGTACCAAAGGTTGCTGGATCTGCTGCTGGAGGAACGCCCGGATTCGGTGGTCCACTTCGCGGAACAGCGGGCCGCGCCCTATTCGATGAAGAGCAGCGCCACCAAGCGCTACACCGTCGACAACAACGTCAACGGCACCCACAATCTGCTGGCCGCCATCGTTGAAAGCAGTCAGGACATCCACGTGGTGCATCTCGGCACCATGGGCGTCTACGGCTATGGCTCCCACCGCGGCGCCACCATCCCCGAGGGTTACCTGAAGGTGGAAGTGCCCCAGCCCGACGGCAGCCGCTTCGAGGAGGAAATCCTCCACCCGGCAAGCCCCGGCAGTGTCTATCACATGACGAAGACACTCGATCAGCTGCTCTTCCTTTACTACAACAAGAACGACAAGGTCCGCATCACCGACCTGCACCAGGGCATCGTCTGGGGAACCAACACCGATGCCACCGACCGTGACCCGCGGCTCACCAATCGCTTCGATTACGACGGCGATTACGGCACAGTGCTGAATCGCTTCCTGATGCAGGCTGCGATCGGCTACCCGCTCACCGTGCATGGCACCGGTGGCCAGACCCGCGCCTTCATCCACATCCGCGATTCCGTGCGCTGCGTCCAGCTGGCGCTGGAGAACCCTCCGGAACAAGGGGAGCGGGTGAAGATCTTCAACCAGATGACCGAAAGCCATCAAGTGGGCGAACTGGCCAAGAAGGTGGCCGCTATCACCGGCGCTCAGGTCAACAACTTGCCCAACCCCCGTAACGAGGCCGTTGAGAACGATCTGATCGTGGACAACCGCTGCTTCATCGAACTGGGCCTCAACCCCACCACACTCGATGACGGCCTGCTGAAGGAGGTGGTGGAGATTGCCACCCGCTATGCCGACCGTTGCGACCGCAACCGCATCCTCTGCACCTCCGCCTGGACCAAAACCCAGGCCCAGGCCATCGGCAACGCATCCTGATCGGACTTCATCCTTGAAAGTCGCCTTCTTCACCGAAACCTTCCTGCCGAAGGTCGATGGCATCGTCACCCGTCTGACCAAGACGGTGAAGCATCTGGTGGACGCCGGCGATGAGGTGGTGGTCTTCTGTCCTGAAGGCTGTCCGGATGAGTACATGGGTGCACGCCTGATCGGCGTGCCAGCGATGCCACTGCCGCTCTATCCCGAGCTCAAACTGGCCTTGCCGCGCCCAGCGGTGTCGGAGGCGATCGATGCGTTTCAGCCGGATCTAATCCACGTGGTGAACCCGGCGGTGCTGGGTCTCGGCGGCATCTGGCTCGCGAAGAACAAGGGCATTCCTCTGGTCGCCAGCTATCACACCCATCTGCCCAAATACCTCGAGCATTACGGCTTGGGAATGCTGGAGCCGCTCCTGTGGGAAATGCTCAAGGCCGCCCACAACCAGGCCCTGCTGAATCTGTGCACCTCCACTGCCATGGTGAAGGAGCTCAGCGACAAGGGCATTCAGCACACCGATCTGTGGCAGCGGGGCGTCGACACGGAGTTGTTCCGTCCCGAACTGCGCAGCGCGGAACTTCGCCAGAGGCTTCTCGGGGGGTATGACGACCGCGGTGCCCTGCTGCTCTACGTCGGTCGCCTTTCCGCAGAGAAGCAGATCGAACGGATCCGCCCCGTTCTGGAGGCCCTACCCGATGCACGGCTGGCCCTTGTGGGGGATGGTCCCCACCGCCAACAACTGGAGAAGCACTTCGAAGGAACCGCCACCACCTTCGTCGGTTATCTCGCCGGGGAAGACTTGGCAGGGGCCTACGCCAGCGGCGATGCCTTCCTCTTCCCCTCCAGCACAGAAACGCTGGGGCTGGTGCTCTTGGAAGCCATGGCGGCAGGTTGTCCCGTGGTCGGTGCCAACCGTGGCGGCATTCCAGACATCATCAGCGACGGCGTTAACGGCTGCCTTTATGAACCCGATGGCGCGGATGGCGGCGCTGCAAGCCTGATCGAGGCCACCCGCCGTTTGCTGGGGAACGACCTGGAACGACAAGCTCTGCGCACTGCAGCCCGTGCCGAAGCCGAGCGCTGGGGCTGGGCGGGTGCCACCGAACAACTGCGGACCTACTACCGCACGGTGCTGTCAACGCCTCAACTCACGGCCGCCTAGCGCTGCCGGGTCCTCTCCCACTCCGCCAGAACCTTCTTCGCCATCGGCAGAGCATGCACCGATCCACCTCCAGGGGTGTTTTGGGCAAAGGCCACCACCACGATCTTGCCGTCCGGATAGGGGGCATAACAACCGAACCAGGCGTGATCCGGACCTCCCGTGCTGTCCTCTGCCGTTCCCGTTTTGCCAGCTGCCGGAGGAATACCAGGCCCATTGAGGCCAGCACCAGTGCCGGCCTCCACCACTTTGCGCAGGCCCTCCCGGATCGTCTGCAACGTTGATGGCTTCATCGCCACCTTGGTGCGGTGCTCGGGGCTCAGCCAGTCGATGTCACCGGCGGCGAGATGCGGCGTCACCAACCAACCGTCATTGGCGAACACCGCATAGGCGCGAGCCAGCTGCAGGGGGGTGATCTGCACCACGGACTGCCCGATGGAGGCACTGGCCATGTCCTCTGGAATCCAGGGGCTGGTACCGGGATCGGTCCAGCCGCGGCCACGGGCGGCCCAATCTTCATCCCCCACCAGCCCGACGCTCTCTTCCCAGCCGATCTCAATGCCGGTTTTCTGCTGAAAGCCCAACTGATCAGCGGCCTGTTTCAGCGCTTTGGAGCCGACTCCCACTCCCACTTGGTAGAAAAAGGTGTTGCTGGAAAAGCGCAGGGCATCGGCATAGCCGATGTGACCGAAACCAGCCCCGTTGTGATCCGGGAAGCAGTGGCCGCCATAGGTGATGCAGGCCTTGGTGTGCAGCTTGGTGTTGGGCGGAAATTTTCCGGACTCCATGCCGGCCATCGCCGTCACCGGCTTCCAGGTGCTCCCGGGGTCATAGGGATTCATGGCCCGGGACAGCAACGGTTTCTTCGGATTGGAGAAGAGGGCGTCGTACTCCTTCTGGGTGATGATCAGCTTGGAGAAGAAATTCGGATCAAAGCTGGGACGGCTGGCCAAAGCCAACACGGCACCCGTGGCCGCCTCCAACGCCACAACAGCGCCACCGGGCTTGTCCGCCAGCGCCTGCTCCGCCACCCGCTGCAAATCCAGATCGAGGGTGAGCACCAGATCCTTTCCTGCTTGGGAAGGTCGATCGCCCAGGTTGCGCTGCACTTCGCCCATGGCATTCACCTCGAGCATCTGGCCGCCCCATTTGCCGCGCAGATGGCGCTCATAGGCGGCTTCCACACCCGTGCGACCAATCCGGTCGCGGATCTTGTAGCCCTTCTCCGACAGGATTTCGTATTCGTTTTCCGTGATGGGCTGGGTGTAACCCAGGGCGTGGGCCGCCAAGGTTCCATTGGGATAGAAGCGCAGGATGTCGACATCCACCTGGGCGCCCCGCAACCCAAGAGCCTGTTCACGGAAACGCAGCACCTGTTCGGGCTTGAGATCCAGGGCCAACGTGGTGCGGTAACCATCCCGATCCAGGCCCTTCTGCCGGCGCTGGTCGAGCAGATCAGGCTTCAAATTCAGCAGCCGTGCCAGGCGATCCCGCAGATCAGGCCAGTCGTCATCGCTGACCAGACGCGGCTCGAGATACAGGGAGTAGGTGAGCTTGCTGGTGGCCAGCACCCGGCCTTTGCGATCGAGCAACCGACCGCGGATCGGCGAGCGGGGCACCAGACGGATGCGGTTTTCGTCCGCTAGTTCGCGAAAGCGCGACCCCTCCAGCAGCTGCATCCAGACCAGGCGGCTGACCATGGCACTGCAAAACATCAGCACCAACAGCAGCAGAACAAGGGGTTGCTGACGCAGACCGGTCTGACGCTGCTGGGCGGAACGGGTCATTCCTGTTGCTGCGCTGGCAAACGGCGGCGCAACTCCTCAAGGCGCTCTTCAATCCGCCGCAGGGTTGGCAGCAGGTCGTCGGGGCCGTCCTGTTCAACCGTTGCCGGTTCGTCAACAGAGATCGAAACCGGCATCACCGGATTGCCCAGTCCCGGGCTCACGGTGTCCAGCTGTTCTCGCACATCGCGCGCCACGGGCTCACCCTCCTGACGCAAATCTGCGATGGGGTCCTCCGACCCCGCCGTGAACACCTCTACCACTTTTCCGGGACCCCCCTGCCGGGCCCTCTCAAGTACGGCCAGCCCAACAGGAAGCACGTCCTGCATCAGCGACAGACGCAACTGGTCGAGCGGGTTGTCGGAGGTGGAATCAGCGGCCATGGGGCCAGATCAACGAACCCCAGTCTGTCCCGAAGGAAGCGCCAATGTCGGACAAGCTGAGCGGTCCGCAGCCAGGGACCAGCCCATCACCCCACTGAGCACCATCAACATCGCCACAGGCACCAAGGCTTTCTGGGTGGTGTCCAGCAGAATCCACTCTCGCCAGGCACGCCAGAAGCGGCTGCGCTCAAAGCGCCGATTCTCACGGGTTTCATCGCGCTGACGCCGCCGGATCGCCTTGTCCACCCAACGCTCGAAGGCCCGTTTCTTAGTGATCGTCATCTTGCGTTCCACCTCGAGCATCTGCCCGGAACCCAGCTCGGGATGAAAGGTGCTGATCAGCTCAAGGCTCTTGAGGAACATCTCCACAGCACCATCGTGGACTGCGGTGGCGTGATCATCCAGCTGACCCCAGTCGAGTTCGGGGTAAAACCGGCTGCGATTGGCGGTGATCTGATCCTCCGTCAGCTGTCCGGGCTCCCGCAGCCAGCGATCGGTGTTGCTGTCAAACCGCCGCCAATAGAGGAAGGGGTTCAGATAGATCGTGCGGCCACCCAGCTGAATGCTGTCCTGCTGCAACCGGCGCTGCAGCTGAACTTCCTGCTGTTGTGTCGCCGTCATATCCCAAAGGCCGGTGGCCCAAGGTATCGGTGATGCAGGGTCGTCGCCAGCCGTGAATCAGCTTGCGGCCTGCGCAGATCGCGCGCCGGCATGGGGCAACACCTTGCCGCGGATCCGGTAACCCCGACGCCTGAGAAAACGGCAAAGAGCGGCCTGCTCAGACGGCACGCTGATGTTGAACGCAAAGAAATTGCTGCGTCCTGCGAAATAGCGCTTCAGATCGAGGTCATGGCGCTGCCAGGCCTCCTCCCAGTGCTGACGCAGGTCCTCCAGCGTCAATGAGGGATCGTCATAGGCCCGACGCATCCGATCCAAGTAGGCACGGGCGTACTTGCCCTTGCGATGATTCATGCGTGAGTCGACCCAGCGGCTCACGTCGCGCGTGTTGTAGATGAAGCAGGAGCCTGGATACTGCAGATCCAACAGAGGGAAGAGGCGGTAGGCATAGAACTCGCCGCAGAGTTCCATGTCCGTGTAGCCGCAATAGCCATCCACACCATCCAGCAGCGGCTTGGAAAAGGTGAAGTTGGCCTGAATCCGGCGGGCCAGGCGACCTTTGTCGTAGTGGATCGAGCTGTAGCCGTTCTTCCGCAACAGCTTGTGGAACGACCGGGTGCCGCACTTGTTGTGACCGATCAAAAAGATGCGGCCCGGTTTGGGCCGCAACCAATCCCACGCCATCACTCCCACTCGATCGTGCCGGGGGGCTTGCTGGTGATGTCGAGCACCACCCGATTCACCCCCTTCACCTCATTCACGATCCGATTGGAGATGGTCTCCATCAGGTCGTAGGGAAGGCGAGACCAATCGGCGGTCATGCCGTCCTCACTAGACACGCATCGCAGCACGATCGGCCAGGCATAGGTGCGTTTGTCCCCCATCACACCGACGGAACGCACCGGCAGCAGCACAGCAAAAGCCTGCCAGATGTCGTGATACAGCCCTGCTTCCTTGATTTCCTGGCGAACAATCAAGTCAGCATCACGCAGGCAATCCAGCTTCTCGTCGGTGACTTCACCCAAGATGCGGATGGCCAGACCAGGACCCGGGAAAGGATGGCGGCGCACGATCTCCTCGGGCAGGCCGAGGCTGCGACCCACCTTGCGCACTTCATCCTTAAACAGCTTGCGCAGGGGCTCCACAAGCTTGAACTGAAGATCCTTGGGAAGACCACCCACGTTGTGGTGGCTCTTGATCTTCACAGCAACCCGTTCGCCCGTCTTAGGGTCAACGTTGGTGCCAGCGCTTTCGATCACATCGGGGTAAAGCGTGCCCTGGGCCAGGTAATCGAAAGGTCCGAGCCGCTTGCTCTCCTCTTCGAAGACCCGGATGAACTCGGTGCCGATGATCTTGCGCTTCTCTTCCGGATCGGTGATGCCGTTCAGCTTGCCGATGAACCTCTGGCGAGCATTGATGTACTCCACATGGATGTTGAACTTCCGATCGAAGAAGTCCATGAGGAACTCGGGCTCACCCTTCCGCATGAAGCCCTGGTCGATGAACATGCAGGTGAGCTGATCACCGATCGCCTTCTTGAGCAGGAAGGCGAGGGTGGAGGAGTCAACTCCTCCGGATAGAGCCAACAGGACACGTTTGTCGCCCACCTGCTCCCGAACCAGGCCTACGGCCTCATCGATGAACGCCGCGGTGGTCCAATCGGGATCACAGCCGCAAACGTGATAAACGAAATTGCGGATCAAAGCCATGCCGCAGGTGGAATGCACCACCTCGGGGTGGAATTGCACGCCGTAGAGCTTGCGCTGAAGGTGCGCCACCGCCGCCTCCGGTGTGTTGGCGGTGTGGGCCAAACGCACAAACCCCTCCGGCAGCGCTTTCACCGAGTCGCCATGGCTCATCCACATCGTCGAACCGTTGTCGACATTGGTGAGCAGATCCGTCGGGTCATCCACTTCGAGAGGCGCCTTGCCGTATTCGGCCTTACCCGTGGCGGCCTCAACAACTCCACCGAGCTGTTGCACCATCAGCTGCATCCCGTAGCAAACCCCCAGCACGGGAATGCCCAGATCCCAGATGCCGGGATCGCACAAGGGCGCATGTTCGGCATACACGGAACTGGGGCCACCGCTGAGGATGATTCCCTTCGGAGCCATGCGTCGCAGCTCCTCCGCCGAAGTGCTGTAGCCGAGCACCACCGAAAACACCTCGGTCTCGCGCACGCGCCGAGCAATCAGCTCCGAATACTGGGAGCCGAAATCAAGAATGACGATGGCCGGCTGACGCTGAGTGTCGGACGAGGGCTGGGACATCGATCCTGGGAGGTATCGCTCGCTGACGAGCGTCAATCCCTCAATGTAAAGAAGCGCTTCTCCCCTTCCGGTCCCCACCAACGCAGGGTGCGGCTGCGGTCGAACAGGGCAGCACCAATCCACATCGACCACGCGCCGTAGCGGGCCACATAGGACTGGCTGCGCTGCTCCACCATCGCGGCCAGATGCTGACCGATGGCCCTGGCTTGATCGGCATCCAGTTCCTGAAAGGCCTCCTCAACGGAGGCGGCGCCGCGCAGTTGCAGCATCTGAGCCGCCGACAAGCCGGCATCCAGTCCCAGGGCCACCAACACCTCCAGACGGCCATCAGCCAAATGGTGATGGGTGTGAAAAATGCCGCCGGCCAGCTTGATCAATTTGCCGTGGTAGCCCAGCAACAGCAGATCACGAACACCAGCCTCCGCCGCGGCCACTAACACCGGCCCCACCCAGTTCCCCACCTTCAGCACGGGGCCGAGACCCTGCTGGCGGGCCAGAGCCAAGCCGTTCTCGCCAATCACCAGTACGAGGCGTCCCTGAAACGCCGGATCCGCAGCGAGCGCCCTCAGGTCTGCCAACACCTGTTGCAATTGATCCGGTGCAGCGCTGCGCTGCACCTCGGCCTGGGTGCCGATCAAGGCCAAACCATCCACAACGCCGAAGGCAGCGTTGCTGGTGCGTTCGGCCAGGGTGCGGCCCCGCGGAAGAATCGGCTGCACCAGCAAGCCCCGACCGAGCGGCAAGAGAGGCAGCAGATTCCGCTCCAACAGCTCACGGGCAAAACCGGAAAGGCAAACGTCGCCCTCAGGCCCAAAACGGCCCACCCCTTCTCCAGCCTGCAGCTCGAGCACCGGCTGTGATGCAGGGATCCAGGCCACCCGAACCCAGACCTCAAGATCCCGCGTCAGATCAAGGCCTTGCCCTGGATCACAACGGCTGATCCCCAGGGCCTGACCATCCGCCAAGGGTGCTGCCGAACAAACCGGCACCTGCAACGACGGTTGGTCCGACCCGTGATCTAACTGCTGCTCAGCGTTGAACGGCTCGCCAAGCAACACCTCCAGGGCCGCCTTGGCCGCCGCCGCCACCCACACCGGCAGGGTCAATCCAGAGCTGGAGGGGGCGATGGAACCGGACAAGCTGTTTTCTAGAGTCGCCGATTGGCATCCCCCGCGCCATGCAGGACAAGCTCACCCTGATGATTCCGGGCCCCACCCCGGTGCCGGAAACGGTGCTGAAGGCCATGGGTCGTCACCCCATCGGCCACCGCAGCGGGGAGTTCCAGGCCATCGTGCGGCGCACCACCGAACAACTGAAGTGGTTGCACCAGACGACGAGCGACGTGCTGGTGATCACCGGCAGCGGAACCGCTGCCATGGAAGCGGGAATCATCAACACCCTCAGCCGCGGCGACAAGGTGCTTTGCGGTGACAACGGCAAGTTCGGCGAACGCTGGGTCAAGGTGGCCCGCGCCTACGGACTGGATGTTGAGGTGATCAAGGCGGAGTGGGGCCAGCCCCTCGATCCGGAGGCCTTCCGCTCGGCATTGGAAGCCGACAGCGCCAAAGCGATCAAGGCCGTGATCCTCACCCACTCGGAAACCTCGACAGGGGTGATCAATGACCTGGAGAGCATTGCCCGTCACGTGAAGGCCCACGGCACCGCGCTGACCCTGGCGGACTGCGTCACCAGCCTTGGTGCCACCAACGTGCCGATGGACGAGTGGGGACTGGATGTGGTGGCTTCAGGCGCACAGAAGGGCTACATGCTTCCTCCAGGCCTGAGTTTTGTGGCCATGAGCGCACGGGCCTGGGAGGCCTACGAGAGCTCAGATCTACCCAAGTTCTATCTGGATCTGGGCCCCTACCGGAAAACAGCTGCGAAGGACAGCAACCCCTTCACCCCGGCAGTGAACCTCTACTTCGGCCTGGAAGCTGCTCTGGAGATGATGCAGAAGGAAGGCCTGGAGGCGATTTTTGCCCGCCACGCCCGCCATCGCGCCGCCGCCCAGGCGGGCATGAAGGCAATGGGCCTGCGCCTGTTTGCTGCCGAGGGTTGTGGCAGCCCGGCGATCACCGCCGTGGCTCCCGAAGGCATCGATGCAGAACAGTTGCGCAAAGCCGTCAAAGAGAAATTCGACATTCTTCTGGCTGGAGGACAAGACCACCTGAAAGGTCAGGTGTTCCGCATCGGCCATCTCGGCTATGTCTGCGACCGGGATGTTCTGACCGCCGTCGCTGCGATTGAATCCACCCTTCAGTCCCTTGGCCTGCACAAAGGCAGCATGGGAACAGGGGTCGCTGCAGCCTCCGCTGCTCTTGGCTAAAACACAGGTGGCGAGAGCGATCTCGCCCCTTTGCGGGTGTAATTCAGTGGTAGAATGTCAGCTTCCCAAGCTGAACGTCGCCGGTTCGAGTCCGGTCACCCGCTTGAACAAATTTCAAACGCTTATCAAGTGCGAGGCTTGATGAGCTGAAGAACCTGGGGGCCGGCAGATCCAGCACGGCGTTCATGACCCAAGGCCTGCAAGATCAACGAACCTGCCTCATTAATTCGGCCATCCTCAGCACACTGTCGAGCCTTAGCGAACAAGTCTTGCGCAACTGATTCGTGATCCTGACGTTGTTGAGCAGCCGTCTCAAATTGTTTTGTTTTCGTAAGCGTCAGGATCAACTTCGAATTCCCTTATCAACAAAAGAGTAGCTCTAATTGATATTTAGACCATCTCACACGCGATCTGCGGAGTTGCCGAACAACAACTGTTCAATTCCTCGGGTTCAGCTCAGGTACCAGGTTCTTCAGCATTGCCCCCCAGATCAGCAATCCGATCCCGCAACTGAGAGCAGCGGCGTTGATCGCCTTTGGCTTCAGCGAGGGCGAGCGCGAACTCCAGCTTCTCGAGCTGATGCCCACCTTCAAGGAAACCTGAACGGGTCCAGATGGTCATGCCGTGCAAAGTGCGTGAAGCGCAAGCACTAGAGGCAGGGATGGTGATCGCCATAGTTGCCTTTCTTTTTATTTTGGCACCGCGCGCCACCCCTACGCGACATCGCGACTCGCTTCTGTTTCGTCCTCCTGACCCCAGGCATGGTTCTGGGAGGACTCTTCAGTCATTTCAGCCTCTGGCATCGGAGCTGTGCTCTCCAACAGTTCACGCGTTTCCCGCAACAGAGCTTCAACGCCCTCGAGAGTGGAGATCTCTTCGTCCGGGACAGCATTCAGATCCTTCTGCTGCTGGCGCAGTTGGAGCTCAAGCGCTTCCTGACGCTGTTCCAGTTTCACCAAGCGCTGCGATAGAGCCGTGATGGTTTGAGCGAGATCTTCCGCAGTGCGGGTGATCCGAAAGGACACGGAGGACGTCATCACCGAAAAGCTGATGGTTGCGCTGATGACAACACAGGAGCGCCGCTGTCTCAAGATCAAGCTGACATGACGCGATCGAGACCGATGCCTTCCTTGGCAACGCTGGCGCTCTACCTGGTGGCTGGAAGCGCCATCGGACTGCTGGCTCTGTTCAGCGGCATTCCCGCTGCACCTCTGGCGGGAGCCCTTCTGGGTGCTGGCATTGTCAGCATGAGCGGCCAGCTGGAACCAGCCACATGGCCACCGGGAACGCGCACCGTTCTTGAGATCGGCATCGGCACCGTGATCGGAACCGGCCTGACGCGAGCGTCCTTGGAACAACTGCAACTCCTCTGGAAACCAGCAGTGCTGATCACCCTGGCGCTGGTGCTGACAGGACTGGTTGTAGGCCTGTGGACCAGCCGCTTGCTCGGTATTGATCCCATCGTGGCCTTGCTTGGCGCTGCCCCAGGTGGCATCAGTGGCATGAGCCTTGTGGGCGCAGAATTCGGAGTCGGTGCCGCGGTGGCCGCTCTCCATGCCGTTCGGTTGATCACCGTGCTGCTGGTGCTGCCTTTGGTGGTGCGACTGATCATCCCCTCGACAGCTGGAAGCTGATCGATACCTTGGGGCCAATCCACTACTAACGTCATGGGTCCAATCAGGTCATCGCTGGTTCTGTCCGCCGCGGCCCTGATCGGCGCTCTCAGCAGCGTGACCCACCCCCTGCAAGCGGCCGAAGCCACTGAAGAGAAGGGCGCCAAGATCTATTGCTACATGCGTTCCAGCGGAAACGAGCACGAGGTGAGCTGGAAAGCCGCCTACGCCGTGATCAAACGGCAGCGCAGCGGCGTGTTCAAAACATCCCCGGAGCATGCCTCGGTGATGATTACGGAAGCCGTTGTCCAGGACCCCGGCAATTTCCCCGACTGTGGCCAGTTCCTTGGTGATCTGTTCGGCGGAAACACCCAACCAGCCACCGCTGCCGCCCTTGCAAACTCCACATCCGTCACCGAAAGCACCATCGAGAGCACCGAAGACACCACGCGCTACAGCTACTGATCCCTCAGGGCTTTTGGGTCTGACTCTCCTGGCTGCTGTGTTGATGGCTGGCTGCCAAAGCAAGCAACCCTCGACGCCTGCCAACACACCGATGCCACTCGTCTCCAGTTGCCTCGGCAACTTCCGGATGGATGACCTGAAGCTGATGGTTAAACGCTGTGATGAGGCCATCGAGCAGACACCGGATCAGGCCGATCTGCATCGGGACCGTGCCCTTGTCTGGACCCTGCTTAGCAATCAAGCCAAAGCCTGCGACGACGTCGAATTGGCACTGTCGCTGCTGAAGCAGTCGAGCCAGCCAGTCGACCCGATGCTGCAGCACGAACTCCAGGTGCGTCAGAGCACCTGCAAACAATCCCGCACCATGGCGGAGAGTGATTGACGTTGCAGCGACAAGCGCCGAGGCCCCAGCAACACCTCGATCCGTTCCGCCTTGCTCGCCAACAAACCATCCACCAGCTGATCCGCTGCACCGAGCTGCAGCCAATGGCAGGTCAAGCCATCCCCCATCCCCAAACGATGACAGCGATCTTCGGCTTGGTCGAGGTCGCCTGGCGTCCAGGGTCGTTCCAACAACACCACATGACGGGCCCGGTGCAGGGTGAACCCAAGGGCACCGGTGCCAAAGGTGGCCAGCAGACAATCGTTCTGACCTTGCTGAAACCGATCCACACTCTCCTGACGTTCAGCAGGGCGCTGACGACCGGTCAACAACTCGCCGCCGAGGGTTTGCTGCAACAACTGCAATGGGGCCACAAAGCCACTGAACAGAACCACCGCCTCCCCTTGCCGGCGCAGTGACTCCACCAGCTGCTGGGCCGCCGGCAATTTGAATTCCGCTGCGATCTGACGCATGGAGGTGAGCAGAGCCAGGTGCTCAGCATCCCGTCGCACCTCTCCGAGACGAGCCCGACGCCGGTAGTCATCCAGCACCAGCTCAACACGATGGTCGAAGCCTGTGAACTCAGCCTCCGACAGCACCACAGGGTGAAGACGTCGCTGCTTGGGAGGGAGGTCCACCACCTGCTGCTTGCGGCGATGAAGGATCAACGGTCGACTCAGGCGACGCAGCTCCTCCAGCTGACTGGCCCCGGAAGCCTGCCAGCGTTTGCCGGTTCGACCCTCCCGCCAGTGCCCCTGGCAATACCGCTCCTCGAACTGGCGTTGATCCCGCGCAATTGGATGGTCCATGGCCGCAAGCAGGGGATACAGCTGGGACGGACGACCGTTCTTCATTGGGGTCCCCGTGAGCATCCAAATCGCCCGCAGACGGGGATGACGGGCCAGACGCAGCAAAGCAGCCGTGC